>NZ_JBQQBY010000048.1:0-60115 GCF_052246385.1 Streptomyces sp. 8N616
CCGTCACCGTCACCGTCGACCTCCCCACCCGCCCCGCCCCCGCCATCGAAGGCATCACCTACTTCACCGTCTCCGAACTCCTCCAGAACATCAGCAAACACGCCCACGCAACCCACGCCTCAGTGGAGCTGTGGAGGTCGGAGAACCGTCTGCTCATGCAGGTGCGGGACGACGGGCACGGCGGGGCGCGGCTGGACGGCGGCAGCGGACTGGCAGGACTCGCCGGGCGGCTGGGCGCGGTGGACGGGCTGTTCGTTCTCGACTCGCCGGAGGGCGGGCCGACATCCGTGACCGCGGAGCTGCCCTGGCGGGACCGCATGGACGCCTGAGCCCGGCGCCCTCACCGAGGGACCCGTACCCGTACGCACGAAGGCCCGGGCCCGCGCGCCGTACGACGCCGAGGTGGGGGCCGAGGCGCCGGCCGAGGTAGGGAAAGCCCCACCCCCGAGACACCGAGCGGCTCCATGGTCCCGCCGGCCCCCGGTCCAGCAGCCTTGAGGCAAGCATTCGGCAGACCGCGGAAGCAGAAACGGACGACACCGCCATGGACACCGCATACGCGTACGGACCGGAGACCCGCCCGCACCGGGTGCCCCCGGCGCTGCGCGCGCCGCTCGAGGCCCGCACCTGGCGCGAGTTCCTCTACCTGATGCTCAATCTGCCGATCGCGATCGTGATGTTCGTCTACGCGGTCACGATGACCTCCCTCGGCGCCGGCCTGCTCGTCACCTTCCTCGGCGTGCCGGTGCTGGCCGCGGCGCTGACCGGCGCCCGCGCGTTCGGCTCGGTGGAGCGCACCCGGGCCCGGGCCCTGCTGCGCCTGGACGTGGCCGCGCCCGAGCCCGTACGCCCCAGCGGCCGCGGGATGATGGCCTGGGTCGGCGCGCTGCTCAAGAGCGGGGCCTCCTGGCGCCACCTGCTCTACTGCCTGCTGCACTTCCCCTGGGCGGTCTTCGCCTTCTGCGTCTCGCTCGTCCTGTGGGCGAACGGCTGGGCGCTGCTGCTCTACCCGGTGTGGCACTGGACGCTCCACCGCTACGCCGACCAGCCGGGCATCCAGCTGTACGGGAGCGAGGACCCCAGGGACGACTTCTACCTCGACACTCCCTTCGAGATCGCCGCCGCCTCCGCCACCGGGCTGCTGCTCGTCCTCGCCACCCCATGGGTGATCCGCGCCCTCACGCAGGTCGACCGGGTGATGGTGTCCGGGCTGCTCGGCCCCTCCCGGCTGGCCACGCGCGTGACGGAGCTGGAGTCGGACCGGGGCACGGTGGTCGACACCGCGGCCGCCGACCTGCGCCGCATCGAACGCGACCTCCACGACGGCGCCCAGGCCCGCCTCGTCGCCCTCGCCATGGACCTCGGCCTCGCCAAGGAAAAACTCCAGGAAGACCCCGACGCCGCAGCCCGCATGGTCGACGAAGCCCACGGCGAAGTGAAACTCGCCCTCCAAGAACTCCGCGACCTCGCCCGCGGCATCCACCCCGCCATCCTCACCGACCGCGGCCTCGGCCCCGCCCTCACCACCCTCGCCACCCGCTGCACCGTCCCCGTCACCGTCACCGTCGACCTCCCCACCCGCCCCGCCCCCGCCATCGAAGGCATCACCTACTTCACCGTCTCCGAACTCCTCCAGAACATCAGCAAACACGCCCACGCAACCCACGCCTCAGTGGACGTGTGGCGGGCAGAGGGCCGGATCATGCTGCAGGTGACGGACGACGGGCACGGCGGAGCGGGGGCCTCGATCAGTGCCGCTGGGACGGAGAGCCCGGGCACGGAGAGCTCCGGCACGGGCCTGGCCGGTCTCGCCGAGCGGCTCGACTCGGTCGACGGCCTCCTCGCCGTGGAGTCCCCTGCGGGCGGCGGCACCACCGTCACCGCCGAGCTCCCCTGGCGCGGATAAGCCGTACCGGCCGATCCTCCTGTCCCGCTCCCCGGCAAGTCGGGAGAGACGTGCTTTCCTTTCGCGCCGGGCACGCGGCCATCCGGATCCTGAGATGCTGGAGTCCGCAAGCGACAACGTCCAGGACGGTGGCGCAGGGATCGGGGGACTGGGGACGTGGCGGACGTGCAGGACGTGGGAGACAGGGTGCGGGTGGTCATCGCCGAGGACTCGGTGCTGCTCCGCGAGGGGCTGACCCGGCTGCTGACCGACCGGGGGCACCAGGTGGTCGCCGGGGTCGGCGACGCGGAGGCCCTGCTCAAGGCGATCCAGGAGATGGACGGCCAGGGCGAGCTGCCGGACGTGGTCGTCGCGGACGTACGGATGCCGCCGACGCACACCGACGAGGGCGTGCGGGCCGCGGTGCGGCTCCGCCGCGACCACCCGGACCTCGGCGTGCTGGTCCTGTCGCAGTACGTGGAGGAGCAGTACGCGACGGAGCTGCTGGCCGGGAGCAGCCGGGGCGTGGGCTATCTGCTCAAGGACCGGGTGGCCGAGGTGCGCGAGTTCGTGGACGCGGTGGTGCGGGTGGCCGGCGGCGGCACGGCGCTGGACCCGGAGGTCGTGGCGCAGCTGCTGGGCCGCAGCCGCAAACAGGACGTGCTCGCCGGGCTGACCCCGCGGGAGCGGGAGGTCCTGGGCCTGATGGCGGAGGGGCGTACCAACTCGGCGATCGCGCGGCAGCTGGTGGTGAGCGACGGCGCGGTGGAGAAGCACGTCAGCAACATCTTCATGAAGCTGGGCCTGTCACAGAGTGACGGGGATCACCGTCGCGTGTTGGCGGTCCTCACGTATCTCAACTCCTGAACCATGGGGGACGCGTTCACTCGAGCCGTGGTCGTAGGCCCAAAGAATGAGCCTCGGGCCTCGGGTGAGGCAGGGCCCCGCGAGGCGGGAAAATCATGACGAACCGGCACAAAAGGGCGTCTCATCCCCGTGCCCACTATGTGACACTTCCAGGGAAGGCGGCCCTTACCGACGTACAGTTGCCGTTGGAACAACCGGTCGGTATGTCGGAGGACACCAGCCGCCGCCTCGAAGGAGGTCCAGTTCAGTGACCAGCCAGGTCAGCACCCAGGCCGAGCAGGCCGATGGGGCAGACACCGGTGAGCAGCACGCTCCCGGCAACAAGGAAGTCAGACGTCTCGACCGGGTGATCATCCGCTTCGCGGGTGACTCGGGTGACGGTATGCAGCTGACGGGTGACCGTTTCACCTCGGAGACGGCGTCGTTCGGGAACGACCTGTCCACGCTGCCGAACTTCCCCGCCGAGATCCGTGCCCCGGCCGGAACCCTGCCCGGGGTGTCCAGCTTCCAGTTGCACTTCGCGGACCACGACATCCTCACCCCGGGCGACGCGCCGAACGTGCTGGTCGCGATGAACCCCGCCGCGCTGAAGGCGAATCTGCCGGACCTGCCGCGCGGCGCGGAGGTCATCGTCAACACCGACGAGTTCACCAAGCGCGCGCTGGCCAAGGTGGGGTACGCGGCCAGCCCCCTGGATGACGGCTCGCTGGAGGGCTACAGCGTCCACCCGGTGCCGCTGACCACGCTGACCGTCGAGGCGCTGAAGGACTTCGAGCTGTCACGGAAGGAGGCGGAGCGGAGCAAGAACATGTTCGCGCTCGGCCTGCTGTCGTGGATGTACCACCGGCCGACCGAGGGTACGGAGACCTTCCTGCGGTCGAAGTTCGCGAAGAAGCCGCAGCTGGCCGAGGCCAACGTGACGGCGTTCCGGGCGGGTTGGAACTTCGGGGAGACGACGGAGGACTTCGCGGTCTCCTACGAGGTGGCACCGGCCGCGGCGGCGTTCCCGCCGGGCACGTACCGCAACATCTCCGGGAACCTGGCACTGACCTACGGTCTGGTGGCCGCCTCGCAACAGGCCGACCTGCCGCTGTTCCTGGGCTCTTACCCGATCACCCCGGCCTCCGACATCCTGCACGAGCTGTCCAAGTACAAGAACTTCGGCGTGCGGACCTTCCAGGCCGAGGACGAGATCGCGGGCATCGGCGCGGCCCTGGGCGCGGCCTTCGGCGGCGCGCTGGGCGTGACCACCACCTCGGGCCCCGGTGTGGCGCTGAAGTCGGAGACGATCGGGCTCGCGGTGTCGCTGGAGCTGCCGCTGCTGGTGGTCGACATCCAGCGCGGCGGCCCGTCCACCGGGCTGCCGACCAAGACCGAGCAGGCGGACCTGCTGCAGGCGATGTACGGGCGCAACGGCGAGGCCCCGGTCCCGGTCGTCGCCCCGGCCACCCCCGCCGACTGCTTCGACGCGGCGCTGGAGGCGGCCCGTATCGCCCTGGCCTACCGGACCCCGGTGTTCCTGCTCTCCGACGGCTACCTGGCCAATGGATCCGAGCCGTGGCGCATCCCGGACGTGGACGAACTCCCCGACCTGCGGGTGCAGTTCGCCACCGGGCCCAACCACACCACCGAGGACGGCACCGAGGTCTTCTGGCCGTACAAACGCGACCCGCGCACCCTCGCCCGCCCCTGGGCCATCCCGGGCACGCCGGGCCTCGAGCACCGCATCGGCGGCATCGAGAAGCAGGACGGAACGGGCAACATCTCCTACGACCCGGCCAACCACGACTTCATGGTCCGCACCCGCCAGGCCAAGGTGGACGGCATCGACGTCCCGGACGTCACCGTCGACGATCCCGGCGGGAACGCCGGGGTCCTGGTGCTGGGCTGGGGTTCGACGTACGGGCCGATCACCGCGGCCGTACGGCGCATCAGGGGCGCGGGGGGCGCAGTCGCTCAGGCCCATCTGCGCCACCTCAACCCCTTCCCGCGGAATCTCGGCGAGGTGCTCGGGCGTTACGAGAAGGTGGTCGTACCCGAGATGAACCTCGGCCAGCTCGCCACCCTGCTGCGGGCCGAGTACCTGGTGGACGTCCGCTCCCACACCCAGGTGCGGGGTCTGCCGTTCAAGGCCGAGGAGCTTGCCAAGGTCCTTAAGGAGGCCATTGATGACTGAGGCGCTCTCGCTGGTGCCGAAGGCCGAAGCCAAGCAGTCGATGAAGGACTTCAAGTCCGACCAGGAAGTGCGCTGGTGCCCCGGCTGCGGTGACTACGCCGTCCTGGCCGCCGTCCAGGGCTTCATGCCCGAACTCGGCCTGGCCAAGGAGAACATCGTCTTCGTCTCCGGCATCGGCTGCTCCTCCCGCTTCCCGTACTACATGAACACCTACGGGATGCACTCCATCCACGGCCGCGCCCCCGCCATCGCCACCGGCCTCGCCGCCTCGCGCCAGGACCTCTCCGTCTGGGTGGTCACCGGTGACGGCGATGCGCTGTCCATCGGCGGCAACCACCTCATCCACGCCCTGCGCCGCAACGTCAACCTCAAGATCCTGCTGTTCAACAACCGGATCTACGGCCTGACCAAGGGGCAGTACTCGCCGACCTCCGAGATCGGGAAGATCACCAAGTCGACGCCGATGGGCTCCCTCGACGCGCCGTTCAACCCCGTATCGCTCGCGCTCGGCGCCGAGGCGAGCTTCGTGGCGCGTACGGTCGACTCCGACCGCAAGCACCTCACCGAAGTGCTGCGGCAGGCCGCGGCCCACCCCGGCACGGCGCTGGTGGAGATCTACCAGAACTGCAACATCTTCAACGACGGCGCCTTCGAGGTCCTCAAGGACAAGGAGAAAGCGCTGGAGGCCGTGATCCGGCTCGAGCACGGACAGCCGATCCGCTTCGGCACCGCGGCCGAGGACGGCCTGGGATCGAAGGGCGTCGTCCGGGACCCGGCGACCGGCGACCTCAGGATCATCGACGTGACGGCCGACCGTACGGCGGACGTGCTGGTGCACGACGCCCACGCCCAGAGCCCCACCACGGCCTTCGCGCTCTCCCGGCTCGCCGACCCCGACACGCTGCACCACACTCCGATCGGCGTGCTGCGCAGCGTCCGGCGTCCGGTCTACGACACGCTCATGGCCGACCAGCTCGAGCAGGCGGTGGAGCAGGGCGGCAAGGGCGACCTCGCCGCGCTCCTGCACGGCAACGACACCTGGACCGTCGCCGGTTGACGGATTCTCCCGGCTGCCGGCGGTCGCCGGGACGAACCGGACCTGCCACGGCTGACGCACCGGACCTGCCACGCGGCCCGTACCTGACATCGCTCAGGTGCGGGCCGCGTCGTACTGTTCGCGCGCCTCCAGCACCTGCGGGACCTTCTCCTCGGTCCAGCGGGCCAGCCCCCACACCTGGCGGGCCGCCTCCTCGCCCAGCGGGGTGAGCGAGTAGTCCACGCGCGGCGGGATGACGGGGTGCGCGTGGCGGTGCACGAAGCCGTCGCGCTCCAGGGTCTGGAGCGTCTGGGCCAGCATCTTCTCGCTGACGCCGCCGACGGTGCGGCGCAGCTCGCTGAAGCGGTGGGTGCCGGCGAGGAGGGCGGCGAGCACGAGCACGCCCCAGCGGCTGGTGACATGCTCCAGTACGCCCCGCGACGGGCACATCGGCGCGTTCACGTCCGGCTTGGCGAGCTTGGCGATCAGGCTCTCGCTAACATCCATGCCAGTACCTTACTTCAAAGTGGGTACTTTCCAAGGGTTAGTGCCGGACCTAGGGTGAGTTTCCGACCGACACGAACTGACGTGAACAGGGGAAACACACATGATCGTCGTCACCGGAGCCACCGGGAAGCTGGGCCGCCACGTCATCGACGGCCTCCTGGAGAAGGTCCCCGGGGCCGAAGTGGCCGCCGTCGTCCGCGACAAGGGCAAGGCCGCCGACCTCGCCGCGCGCGGTGTCGAGCTGCGCATCGCCGACTACAGCGAGCCGGAGACCCTGAAGGGAGCCTTCGGGTCCGGCGACAAGGTGCTGCTGATCTCCGGCAGCGAGGTGGGGCGCCGGGTGGCGCAGCACCGGGCCGTCGTGGACGCGGCAGAGGCGGCCGGGGTCGCACTGCTCGCCTACACCGGCGTACTCGGCGGCCCCGAGGCCGACTTCGAGCTCGCCGCCGAGCACAAGGCCACCGAGCAGGCGATCCTCGACTCCGGCCTGCCGTATGTCTTCCTGCGCAACGGCTGGTACCACGAGAACTACACCGAGAACCTCGCCCGGGTGCTGGAGCACGGCGCGGTCGTCGCCGGCGCGGGCGAGGGCCGCGTGGCCTCGGCAGCGCGCGCCGACTACGCCGCCGCGGCCGTCGCCGTCCTGACCGGCGAGGGCCACGAGGGCAGGGCGTACGAGCTGAGCGGCGACACGGCGTGGAGCTTCGCCGAGTACGCGGCCGAGGTCGGCCGGCAGAGCGGCAAGGAGATCGCGTACTCCAGCGTCCCGGCCGACGCCCACCGGGAGATCCTGACGGACGCGGGCCTCCCGGAGCCGCTCGCCGACATCTTCGTCGACGTGGACGTGGCGATCGGCCGCGGGCTGCTGGAGCGTACGAGCGGCGACCTGTCGCGGCTCATCGGCCGTCCCACCACGCCGGTGTCCGAGGCGATCGCGGCCGCCTTGAAGGACTGACGCCCGGCAGTCGCCGCCGGTCTTCTCGCGGGCCCGCCTGTCATAACCGTATCGCGATACGGGCATGACAGCGGGCCCGCGCGCAGCTACCGTCAAGGGCGTTGTCCCGCGCCGCACCCGGGAGTGCCTCTTGACGCCGCAGCCGCAGCCGCAGTCGCAGCCCCAACCGCAGCCGCAGGCGCCGTCGCAGTCGCAGTCGCCGCAGACGAAGAACGAGCAGCGCACCGGTCTCGTCTACGGCTTCGCCGCCTACGGCATGTGGGGGCTCGTACCGCTGTACTGGCCGCTGCTCAAGCCCGCCTCGGCGGTCGAGATCCTCGCCCACCGCATGGTGTGGTCGCTGGCCTTCGTCGGGCTGATCCTGCTCCTCATGCGGCGCTGGGCGTGGATACGCGAGCTGCTGCGGCAGCCGAAGCGGCTCGCGCTGGTCGCGGTCGCGGCCGTCGTCATCTCCCTCAACTGGGGCTTCTACATCTGGAGCGTCAACTCGGGGCAGGTCGTCGAGGCTTCGCTCGGCTACTTCATCAACCCGCTGGTCACCATCCTCTTCGGCGTCCTGCTCCTGAAGGAGCGGATGCGCCCCGCCCAGTGGGCCGCGGTCGGGATCGGCGCGGCCGCCGTCGTCGTCCTGACCGTCGGGTACGGGCGCCTCCCGTGGATCGCGCTCGTCCTCGCCTTCTCCTTCGCGACGTACGGTCTGGTGAAGAAGAAGATCGGGCTCGGCGGGATCGAGTCCCTGGCAGCGGAGACCGCCGTACAGTTCCTGCCCGCCCTGGGCTTCCTGCTGTTGCTGGGCTCGCGCGGCGACTCGACCTTCGGCGGCGAGGGCGCCGGGCACGCCCTGCTGCTGGCCTCCTGCGGCCTGGTCACCGCCGTACCGCTGGTGTGCTTCGGGGCGGCCGCCATCCGTATCCCGCTCAGCACGATCGGCCTGCTGCAGTACCTGGCCCCGGCGTTCCAGTTCCTGCTGGGCGTCACCTACTTCCACGAGGAGATGCCGCCCGAGCGGTGGGCGGGGTTCGCGCTGGTCTGGCTCGCGCTCACCCTGCTGACGTGGGACGCGCTGCGGACGGCCCGGCGCGGGCGGGCGGCTGTGCGGGCGGCGGCCGAGGCCGCCGCCGTTTCGTCACCGACCGGCGCCGCGGTCGGCCCCGGCCGCCCGGCCGCGGTGACGACTCCGCCGGAGTAGCCGGGACTGCAGGGGCCTTGCCGGGGCCGAGGCCTCTGGGGACGGGCCGTACCGGGTCGGCATACCCGGAAACCGATATCCGGGCGTCCCTGTCCGAATTCTGCCCTTGACGTCACGTCAGGGCCGCCGGAGCATCATGTTCGCGTCAACGATAGGACGCGTCACGTTCGTTCGTCAGGTTCAGCGCCCTGCGGTCGCCCAAGCCGCAGGGCTTCCCTGTTCGTTCCGTCCTGACCCCGTACGGAATCCGGAGCCCCCACCGTGTCGTCATCCACCCCCCACATACCGCGCGCCGCCCGGCGCCCCGCCCGAAGTTCATGGATCCGCAGGACCGCCGTCGCGGCAGTCGCGGCAGCGGCTGCCGCCGGTCTCGTCGTCGCCGCCCCGGGCGCGACCGCCGCACCTCCCGCTCCCGCTCCCACCGCCGCCGCGCCGGACATCCCGGTCGCCAGCGTCAAGGCGCATCTCTCCGAGCTGCAGTCGATCGCCGATGCCAACAGCGGCAACCGCGCCCACGGCCGCCCCGGCTACAAGGCCTCCATCGACTACGTGAAGGGCAAACTGGACGCCGCCGGATTCACCACCACCGTCCAGGAGTTCACGTCCAGCGGCAGGACCGGCTACAACCTCATCGCGGACTGGCCGGGCGGCGATCCCGACCAGGTCGTCTTCGCCGGAGCCCACCTCGACTCCGTCACCGAGGGTCCCGGGATCAACGACAACGGCTCCGGCTCGGCCGGCGTACTGGAGACCGCGCTCGCCGTGTCCCGCGCCAGCCTCAAGCCCGCCAAGCACCTGCGGTTCGGCTGGTGGGGCGCGGAGGAGCTCGGCCTGGTGGGCTCGGAGCACTACGTCGGCAACCTCCCGTCCGCCGAGCGGTCGAAGATCTCCGGCTACCTCAACTTCGACATGATCGGCTCGCCGAACCCGGGCTATTTCGTCTACGACGACGACCCGCAGCTCGAGTCGGTCTTCAAGGACTGGTTCGAGGGCAAGGGCGTCCCCACGGAGATCGAGACGGAGGGCGACGGCCGCTCCGACCACGCGTCCTTCAAGGACGCGGGCATCGCGGTCGGCGGACTCTTCACCGGCGCGAGCAGCAGGAAGTCCGCGGCCCAGGCCCAGAAGTGGGGCGGTACGGCGGGGCAGGCCTTCGACCGCTGCTATCACTCCTCCTGCGACACCTCGTCGAACATCGACGACACGGCCCTCGACCGCAACAGCGACGCCATCGCGCACGCGATCTGGACGCTGTCCGGTGCCTCGAAGGCCGGCACCTCCCCTGCCGCGCACAAGGCGGGCGCCGGCAGCAGGCAGTAGCCGCCGCTCCGGCCCGGCGCCCTGGGCGAAGGCCCCGCGACATGACGCCGCGGGGCCTTCGTCACGCCGCTCACGCCGTGATGTCGCGGGCGGTGAAGCGCGCCCAGGCCGCGGAGCCGAACACCGCCGCGTACAGGCCCTGGAGGCCCAGGTTCCGTACGAGTTCCTCCCAGTAGACCGGGTCGCGCAGTATGTCCGCGAAGCTCAGCCAGTAGTGCGGGAAGAGATACGGGTGGACGGCGTGCAGCTGCGGGATGGTGTCGAGGATCTGCACGGTGATCAGCAGCCCGACGGTCGTCGCCATCGCCGCGATCCCGCTGTTGGTGAGGGTGGAGACGAACAGGCCGAGCGCCGCGATCCCGGTCAGCGAGGCGGCCACCGCGGCCGCGACCCCCACGGCCCGTACCAGGCCCTCCGCGAACGTCACTGTCGTACCGGAGATCAGCGTGACGTCCCCGAGCGGGAAGAGCAGCGCGCCGGCGGCCAGCGCCGAGGCGGCCACGACGAGGGTCGCGACGAGACAGAAGACAAGCGTGGCCGCGTACTTGGCGCACAGCAGGCGGGTACGGCCCGCGGGCGCGACGAGGAGATAGCGCAGCGTCCCGGCGTTCGCCTCGCCCGCGATCGCGTCGCCCGCGATCACCCCGACGGCCATCGGAAGGAAGAAGGGCAGGGTCGCGGCGAGCGAGGTGAAGACCAGGAAGAGGCCGTTGTTGGTGATCTGGGCGATGAAGGCCGGGCCACCGCCGTCGCCCCCGCCCGCCGTGCCGCCGTCGCTCGTCTCGATCCTCACCGCGACGCCGACGAGTACGGGCACGGCCGCGAGGACCGCGAGCAGCGCGAGCGTCCGCCAGCGGCGGAAGGTGGTGCCCAGCTCACTGCGGAAGAGGCCGAGAGCCCACGTCCGGCTCGGGTGGCGGGCCCCGGTTTCCTCGGCCCGCGCAGCCGCCGCCCCGGCCTCTGCTCCTGCCCCTGTCCTTGGCCCCGTCTTCGCCCCTGCCCTTGTCCCCGCCCTCGTCTCAGCCTGCGACATCGAAGCCCTCCCCGGTCAGGGCGACGAACGCGTCCTCGAGCGAGGCCCGTTCGGCGCCGAAGGCACGGACGCGCACGTCGGCCCGTACGAGCGCGGCGTTGAGGTCCGCGAGGTCGGGGGCCTCGGCGGCGGAGGGGGCAGGGGCGGCGGGGGCGGACAGGGCGGGAAGTTCGCCCGTCACGCGGTCGCCGGTGACGACGAGGTCCGTCACGCCGTGCTCCTTGAGCACCCGTACGGCGACGGCCGCGTCCGGCGTCGTGACGGCCACCCTGCCGCGCGCACCCGCGGACAGCTCGGCGACCGGACCCTGCGCGATGAGGCGGCCCTGTGCCATCACCGCCGCGTGCGTGCACACCTGCTCGATCTCGTCCAGCAGGTGAGAGGAGAGGAAGACGGTCGTGCCGTCGGCGGCCAGCTCGCGGACCAGCGCCCGGATCTCCCGCATGCCCTGCGGGTCGAGGCCGTTGGTCGGCTCGTCGAGTACGAGCAGCCGGCGCGGCTGGAGCAGGGCCGCGGCCAGGCCGAGACGCTGCTTCATGCCCAGCGAGTACGCCCGGGCCTTCTTGCGCCCGGCGGCGGCGAGGCCGACCCGTTCGAGGGCGGCCGCGACGCGGGCGGAGCGGGTACGGGGGTCGGCGGTCGGGTCGGCGGAGTCGTAGCGGACGAGGTTGGCACGGCCGGAGAGGAAGCCGTAGAGGGCCGGGCCCTCGATGAGCGCCCCGATGTGGGGCAACACGTCGCGCGCGGCGCGCGGCATGGGGCGGCCGAGGACGCGGACGCTGCCGGAGGTGGGGCCGATCAGGCCCACGAGCATGCGGATGGTCGTGGTCTTGCCGGAGCCGTTGGGCCCCAGGAAACCGAAGACGCTGCCGCGCGGCACGGCGAGATCGAGCGCATTGACGGCGAGCTGCCCGCCCCGGAACCGCTTGGTGAGCCCGCGCGCCACGATGACCGCCTCGTCGTCCGCGGCGGGCGCCGCGTCCGAGGCCGCCCGCCGGGCGCCGGGTACGGCGGGCGGAGCCGACGGCAAAACCGCGCCCGGACCGCGTGCGACCGGCTCAGCCCCGGCCCGGGGCGAAGGCCCCTCGGACCCCGCCGTCGACGGCCCGGGCTCGCCCGCGCCGAACGCGCCCCGCGCCGCGCGCCCCTGCCGCGCGGACCCTCCTGGCTCAGCCTCTTCGGTCGACGATCGCTCCATCCCTCTCCCCGTTGTCGAGCGCACTTCCGGACGGACGGCCAAGGCGGCCGTCCGGCCCCATCTTGCCCCCAGGCCCTTCCCGAAGCGCCCGGCCGCCACGCGGTCCGCCTCCGGACGACGGCCGAATTCCCGGCCCGAGGACCACGGGCGTGCGGCCGCGGACAACGCGGCTTCGCGCCCGCATCGTGCTCCGGGCTTCGAGCGGGCCACCGATGTCGGCGACACGGCAGCGGCCCCCTGAGACGCGGCGGAGGTCCAGGCATATCCGCTGAACATGCCGCGAGTTGGGCAGCGAGACGCCGGCTGTCCGCCGCCGCCCTCAGCCGCCGATGCCCCACCGCGCAGTGCGCAGTGGGGCATCGGCAGCCCGGGGGGGCTACTTGGCCTGGTTGGCGGCCTTTACCAGGGCCGACTTGTCGACGGCGCCGACGTAGACCGCACCGTCGTCCGTCATCAGGGCGTTGATCAGGCGGGTGCTGTAGACCGTGCCCGAGCCGAACTTGCCGGTGACCTTCTCGCCGAGGCTGTCCATGAACGACCGCGCCTCGGCCGGCATCTCGTCCTTGCCGGACGGCGCGCCCGGGTTGCCCGCGCCGCGCGCCCCCTCCGCGCCCTTGATCCGGACGACGGTCGCCCAGCCCTCGCCGAGGCCGCCGAGCCCGGACAGCTTGTCCAGGCCCCGGGCCGACGGGTCGACCGGGACGGCCACGTCCCGCCCGTTCCTGCGGCTGTGAGCGGAGTCCTCCTGCTCGGTGACGTCGGCGCCCTTCGGCGGCGTGAACTCGAAGGTCTTCGCATCCGGCTTGGCGAAGTCGACCGAGGTGAAGCCCGCGTCGACCACCGGCTTGCCGCCGGACTTCGGCGAGAGCGTGAACTTCAGCGGCACACCGTTCTCGGCATCCACGGCGATACGGACCGACCCGACCGTGGACTCCGACTGCTTCGGCTTGATCAGCAGCTGGTACGCATCGCGCCCGGCGACCCGCGCCGTCCCGTCGACCGTCACGGACGTCGTAGCGTCCACGGCCTTCAGCGCCTGCTTCGCGAACTCCTGCGGTGTGGCCTCCTCCAGCGAGCCGTCCGCCTCCGGCCGGCCCACGCCGCCGTCGCGGTCGCCGTTCTTGCCGTCCGCGCCCTCCGGAGCCGTCGCGTGGTACGCGGAGTTGGTGGCGGAGTCGTACGCCCACACCTCGTCGTCGTTGTGGATCAGGCTGTACTCGGCCGCGTCGTCGATGATCGAGACGCGCTGCTTCTCAGGCCCGTCCGCGGCCACCCGCAGCGTATGCGAGCCGGACAGCATGCCCATCAGCTTCGCCTGGGGATCGGCGGCCTCGCCCCCGCCGCCCTTGCCGCCCCGCTCTCCGCCGCCCCCGAAGAAGCCGCCCGCGCCGCCGCCCGATTCAGCACCCGGCAGCGACGGGAGGCCGAGGTCCGTCTCGACCTTGACGGTGCCCGACAGCTGCTCCGCGTCGGACGCGGCCGCCTTCGCGACGAGCTCCTCGGCCGAGATCTTGGGCAGGTCGGGGTCACCGGAGCCGGCGAACGCGGGGACGAGTCCGATCGTCGCCGCCGCCATCCCCGCCACCGCGACCGGGACGACGTACCGGACCGCCCTGCGACTCGGTGTCACCGCAGCGTCGTCGTCGGTGTCCCATTCGTCGGTGACCTGCGTCGGTCGCATTCCTGGCATCTGCCCTACCTCCGTGGTCGGCGGCGGTTGATCGCATCGAGCAGGGGCACCGTCGCGCATATTGTCACCCTAGTCCGCCGCGCTTGTGCTACTAATCCCACCAAACCGGCCACGCCGCAGGCGTCAGCCGACGGGATCAACTCCGCGTACGCCTACGGGATGAGACGCCCCATCCGCCGGGAGGAGGGGATACCGCGGGAGGTGCAGCGACCCCCTAGGTGTGCGGCGCATCGTTCCCCTGCCCCGCCCTCCCCCCAGCTACCGCTGGGAGGTGCCCCATCCCGAGACTGGGGGCTCCACCCCAGACCCCGGGGTCCAGGGGCGCTTGTGTCCGATAGCGCCTGCGCCGTGCAGGCAGGTGCAGGCAGGTGCAGGAGGTCAACAGGAGATGCGGGAACCAGGTGCCGCGGCAGAACAGCGGCCTGAGGGGGCGTCAGCCCGCGCGGTGCACCACCGCGTCGCACAGCGCCTCGAGCGCGGCCTTCGCCGGGCACGCGGGCAGCGGCGCCAGCGTCGCGCGCGCCTCCTCCGCGTAGCGGACGGTGTCGCGGCGGGCCTGCTCGAGCGCCGGGTGGACCCGCAGTCTGCGCAGCGCCTCGGCGTGGAGCGCGTCGTCCGTGAGGTCGCCGTCGAGCAGCTCGCACAGCTCCAGGTCCGCGGGCTCCGCGGCCTCGCCGCCGGCCGCCACCCGGGCCCGCAGGTGCAGCACGGGCAGGGTCGGGACGCCCTCGCGCAGATCCGTGCCGGGCGTCTTGCCCGACTCGTGGCTGTCGCTCGCGATGTCCAGTACGTCGTCCGCGAGCTGGAAGGCGACGCCGAGCCGCTCGCCGTACTGGGTCAGGATGTCCACGACGCTCTCGTCGGCGCCGGACATCATCGTGCCGAAGCGCCCCGATACGGCGATGAGCGAGCCCGTCTTGCCCGCGATGACATCGAGGTAGTGACTGACGGGGTCGCGGCCGTCGCGCGGACCCGCGGTCTCCAGGATCTGGCCGGTGACCAGCCGCTCGAACGCCTCGGCCTGGATGCGGACGGCCTCGGGGCCGAGGTCGGCCAGGATGTGCGAGGCGCGGGCGAAGAGGAAGTCACCGGTGAGCACTGCGACCGAATTGTCCCAGTTCGCATTGGCGCTGGGCACTCCGCGCCGCACGTCCGCCTCGTCCATGACGTCGTCGTGGTAGAGCGTCGCGAGGTGCGTCAGCTCGACGACGACGGCGGACGGCACGACCCCCGGCGCATGCGGGTCGCCGAACTGCGCCGCCAGCATCACCAGCAGCGGGCGGAACCGCTTGCCCCCGGCCTTGACGAGGTGCTGCGCCGCCTCCGTGATGAACGGCACATCGCTCTTGGTGGCCTCCAGCAGGCCCTCTTCGACAGCCGCCAACGCGGCCTGGACATCGGCTTCCAGAGCCTGGTCCCGCACGCTCAGCCCAAATGGCCCGACGACGGTCACGAGGGGATCTCCTGTCTGCGGACGACTACGCGGAATGTCGATGTGTCGCTGTCACCACTGGCAGCGTATCCGGTCGCCTGTGGATCACAGCGGGCGGCCGCCCGTCCAGCCGAGGGGCGGCGGACGGGGAACCGACCGGGAGGCGACGGGAAGCCGACCGGGAGGCTGGAAGATCCGCCGCGAGCCCCGGTACGAACAGGTGCTCCACCGGAACCACCCGTTTCCCGGCTCGGCCATCCGGCCCAGTGCCCGGGGCGGCCCGGCGGTCCCGCACCGCCATCGGACGAACCGGCTACTGCTTCGCAATTTCCTCTTCCAGCGCTGCTTTTCCCGGCATTTACCGTGCATTGGTGATTCCTTGCCTATCGGCCCGTGGCCCGCCCACCAGGCCTTAACCTGTGGGCCCGGCCCCACGGCGGACAGGAAGGCGAGGCAGCGATCCATGCCCGAGCAGCGCAAGCGGAGCCCGCTCGATCTCCCCGAAGGCGACGCCTTCGGCCTGCACAACCTCCCGTACGGCGTCTTCAGCACGGCGGACGAGCCCGGCAACCGCCGCATCGGCGTGCGCTACGGCGACCACGTGCTGGATGTCCATACGGCGGCGACCGCGCTGGGCTCCCCGCACTCCGACCTGCTCGCCCACCCCACCCTCAACGCCCTGATGGCCGCGGGCCGTCCCATCTGGCAGGCCGTACGAGCCGGCATCCGCACCTGGCTCGGCTACCCGGCGATCGAGCCCTTCCTGCACCCGCTCACCGACGTCACCCTGCACCTCCCCTTCGAGGTCGCGGACTATGTCGACTTCTACGCCAGCGAGCACCACGCCACCAACGTCGGCCGGATCTTCCGGCCCGACAGCGAGCCGCTCACCCCCAACTGGAAGCACCTGCCCATCGGCTACCACGGCCGGGCGGGCACGGTCGTCGTCTCCGGCACCCCGGTCGTACGGCCCAGCGGGCAGCGCAAGGCGCCCGCCGACCGCGCGCCCGTCTTCGGGCCCTCGCAGCGCCTCGACATCGAAGCGGAGGTCGGCTTCGTCGTCGGCACGCCGTCGGCGCTCGGCGAGCCGGTTCCGCAGTCCGCGTTCCGCGACCACGTCTTCGGGGTCTGCCTGCTCAACGACTGGTCGGCGCGGGACATCCAGGCCTGGGAGTACGTGCCGCTGGGGCCGTTCCTCGGGAAGTCCTTCGCCACGTCGGTGTCGGCGTGGGTGACCCCGCTGGAGGCGCTGGACACGGCCCGTACGACGCCGCCGGCCCGCGACCACGAGCTGCTCCCGTACCTGGACGAATCCGGCCTGGAGCCCGGCGGTCTCGATATCCGGATCACGGTCTCGATCAACGGGTACCCGGTCTCGGAGCCGCCCTTCTCCACGATGTACTGGACGGCGGCCCAGCAGCTGGCCCATATGACGGTAAACGGCGCCTCGCTGCGCACGGGCGACCTTTTCGCCTCCGGCACGGTGAGCGGGCCGCGCGCCGAGGAGCGCGGCTGCCTGCTGGAGCTCACGTGGGCGGGGCGGGATCCCGTGGAGCTGCCGGACGGCAAGCGGACGTTCCTGGAGGACGGCGACGAGGTGACCCTCACGGCCTGGGCCCCGGGCCCCGGCGGCGCCACCACCGGCCTCGGCGAGGTCACGGGCCGAATCCTCCCCGCGGCAGGCTGACGGCCCCCGGCGCCTGATGCGCATGGCTACTCGCCGCAGCGGCGGCGATAGTTTCCCGCCGCAACAGCGAGAGCTCTCGGCGGTGCCGAGCCGGCGCTCGCCCACACAGGAGAACCGGGGCGCCCATCGCAGAGAGGAAGGGTGGGTGGGAAGTGGGCCCGGCGCGGAGCGCCGGGGCTGGGCACGGGCCGGTGGCAGATCTTGCGCCGCGGGAGGCGGAAACCCCAGGTCGTAGAGCCCGCCGGGAGGGCGCTCGGTGGCGCAACACTGTGGCAACACCACCACGGCCTTCCGGTCGGTATGGTCCCGCACATGCCTGCCGAACTCCCCCAGCCGCCGCTGGGTGGGGGTGCCCCCGGTGAAGCCAGGGGGATCACCCCCGTCCGCGAGCGCACGCACACCGCGCCGCTCGCCGCCGCGCGCCGCCGCCGGCTGCGCGCGGACCGGGCCCGGCAGCTCGCCGACCTGCTGCGCCACCAGGTGCTCGCGGGCGGCTTCCCCGGCGGCGCGCTCCCCCACGAGGACGTCATCGCCGCCGACCACCGCACCTCCCGCAACACCGTGCGGCAAGCGCTCGACCTGCTCCGCGCCGAGCAGCTCGTCGAGCGCTGCCCCGGAGTCGGGACGGTCGTCGTCGCCGAGAAGTACCCGCACGGCCTGGACCGGCTGATGGGCCTCGCGGAGACCCTGTACGAGCACGGCCGGGTCACCAATGAGGTACGCACCATGGGCCCGGTGCCCGCGCCGCCGACCGTCGCCGACCGGCTCGGCCTCACCGCGTACACCGACGTGCTCTACATCGAGCGGCTGCGGCGCCTGCGCGGGGTGCCGCTCTCCCTCGACCTCACCTACATCCCGATGGACGTCGGCGTCGAGCTGCTCGGCGCCGACCTGGAGAACACCGATGTCTTCCGGCTGATCGAGAAGATCACCGGACAGCGCCTCGGCACCGCCGAGATCACCCTCGAGGCCGTCAACGCCGACGCGCACTCGGCCGCCGTCCTCCAGGCCCCGCGCGGTGCGGCGGTCCTGATGCTGGAACGGCTCACCCACCTGTCCGACGGACGGCCCGTGGACCTGGAGTTCATCCGCTTCCGCGGTGACCGGATCACCATGAGCGGGCTGCTGCGCCGCTCCCTCTGACCCGCCCGCGGACCGACCCGTACGCCCGCGGACCCGTACGCCCGTACCGCCCTTACGACCTCACGCCCTTCACCCTCCCTGGAGACAGCCATGCCTCTGGCACCGCAGCGGGCCGACGTGCCCGTGACCATCGACGAGTCCAAGTGCATCGACGGCTGCACGCTCTGCGTGGACATGTGCCCGCTGGACTCCCTGGCGATCAACCCGGAGACGAACAAGGCCTACATGCACGTCGACGAGTGCTGGTACTGCGGCCCGTGCGCGGCCCGCTGTCCCACCGACGCTGTCACGGTCAACATGCCCTATTTGCTCCGCTGATCCACGAACCAGGTGAGAGGCCCGCTCCCATGAAGCTCAGCCAGTTCAGCCGCCCGGCAACCCGCAGAACCCCGCCCGCCGCGCTTGCCGCCGCCGCACTGCTCCTCCCGCTCACCGCCTGCGGCGGCGACGCCGGCGCCCAGGGCGACGGCAAGACCGTCAAGGTCACCATCGGCTACCAGTCCAAGACGATCAACACCGTCACCGCGGGCACCCTGCTGCGCGAACTCGGCTATTTCGAGCGTGAGTTGAAGGAGCTGGGCCGCCGCGACGGCCACACGTACAAGGTGGAGTGGCAGGACTACGCCACCGGCGCGCCCATCACTGCCCAGATGGTCGCGGGGAAGCTGGACATCGGGTCCATGGGCGACTTCCCGCTGCTGATCAACGCCTCCCGCGGCAAGCAGCTGAACGCCCCCACCCGGCTGGTCGCGGTCACCGGCTACAACCTGCGCGGAGCCCTCAACACCATCGTCACCAAGCCGGACTCCCAGCTGAGCTCGGTGAAGGAGCTGCGCGGCAAGAAGGTGTCGAGCAGCGTCGGCTCCGCCTCCGACGGCACGCTCGTACGGGCCCTC
Organism: Streptomyces sp. 8N616; assembly: GCF_052246385.1. Lineage (NCBI taxonomy): Bacteria > Bacillati > Actinomycetota > Actinomycetes > Kitasatosporales > Streptomycetaceae > Streptomyces > Streptomyces sp. 8N616. The sequence goes on from NZ_JBQQBY010000048.1 coordinate 19,015, forward strand.
CAGCGCGCGGGCCTCGACCCGAACGAGGACGTCCGCAAGCTCAACCAGCAGCCCGCGGTGGGAGCCTCGGCGCTCGAGGCGGGCAGTGTCGACGCGCTCTCGCAGTTCGTCGCCTGGCCCGGCCTGCTCACCTTCCAGGGCAAGGTGCGGCCGCTCTACGACGGCGCCTCGCTGAATCTGCCGACCTTCCACGGCACCGTCACCCGCGCGGCCTTCGCCGACGACCGCCCCGAGGTCCTGAAGGCCTTCCTCACCGCCCAGATCAAGGCCGGCGACTATCTGCACGAGCACCCGCTGGAGGCCGCGGGCAAGGTCGCCGAGGCCACCAAGCTGCCGCCCGAGGTCGTGTACCTCTACAACGGCGCGGGCGGCATCGCCACCTTCGACCCGACGATCAAGCCCCAGCTCGTCGCCGCGCTGAAGAAGGACGTGCCGTTGCTGCGGGCGGCCAAGCTGGCCGGGCCGGTCGACGTGGACGCCTTCATCGACGACAGCCACCTCAAGCGCGCGTACGGGGACGGCTACGGGAAGGCCCAGCGGTCCACCGCCAACCCGGCCGCGCTGCCGGGCCACGCGGCGACGGCGAGCGAGCTGTGGCTGAAGGGCGAGAACCGCACCCGGACCTTCCCCGATCCGGGCGCGCTGCTGACGTACGTGGCCGGGCACGGCGGTGCGGAGAAGGTGCGGGCGGCGTACGTGCCCGACGCCACCACTGGAACCCGCTGGTTCGCCGACCGGGCGGTGTGGGTCGAGGACGGCTCGGACATCAGGCCGTTCGTCACGCAGACCGCGGCCCGCGCCTGGACGGCCGAGCACTCCGGCTCGCGCATCATCGACTACGCCGAAGCGTTGAAGGCAGGATCATGACCGCTGCCCCATCCTCAGGCACGGCGGAACGGGCGGCCGCGGCAAGCGCGGCCGCCGCGGACCTCACGGACGCGGAGGAAGCCCGGAGGGACCCCGCGACGGAGCCGCCCCGGTCCGCCGCCGCTGCCCCCCGGCTCTGGCCCCGCTATGCGCTCCGTACGGCGTCGCTGCTCGCCGCACTCGGACTGTGGCAGCTGCTCACGGCGCTGGACGTGAACCTGTGGCTGCGGTTCGAGCAGTTCCCGACGGTCACGGAAGTCGCCCGCGCCTTCGGCGACCGCGTCGGCAGCGGCCCGTACTGGCAGGACCTGACGGACAGCCTGACCCGTATCCTCACGGGCTTCGCGCTCGCGGCGGTGGCCGGGGTCGCGGTCGGCACGGGCGTCGCGCGCTCCCGCATCGCCTCCGACCTGCTGAGCCCGGTCCTGGAAGTGCTCAGGCCGATCCCCGCGATCGCGCTGGTGCCGGTGGCGATCCTGCTCTTCCCCAGCAACGAGCAGGGCATCGTCTTCATCACCTTCACCGCCGCCTTCTTTCCTGTGCTGGTCAGCACCCGGCACGCGGTGCGGGCGCTGACTCCGGTGTGGGAAGAGGCCGTTCTCACCATGGGCGGCGGGCGGTGGCGGGTCCTCGGCTCGGTGGTACTGCCGGGGGCCCTGCCCGGGATCATGGGCGGTCTCTCCGTGGGGATCGGGGTCTCGTGGATCTGTGTGATCTCCGCGGAGATGATCTCGGGAGAGTACGGGGTCGGCTACCGCACCTGGCAGGACTACACGATCGTCGACTACCCGGGCGTTTTCGTCGGCATGGCCACGATCGGCATCCTCGGCTGGATCACGTCGACGGCGGTGGAGCTCCTCGGCCGCCGCCTCACCCGATGGCTCCCCCGCACGGACCGGAATGCCTCATGAGGCTTTCCGGAAGCCCGTCTTGGGCACGCGGCACCGGCAGTGCGCACCACCGCCGGTGCCTGGCGGCAGCCGCGACGACCACGGCCGGCCTGACGCCGACCGGGCGGCTTCCGGATCCGCCGCCGCGTCCTGCGCACGGCCGCGCCCGCGCGCAGGACGGCGAACTCGGCACGTGCCGGGGCGCGACCGCCCACGGCCGGTCGCCGCGAACGCCATCTCCGCGAAGCCCGCCCCGGCCTCCGGCGCGGCAGAGGCCGGCCCAACCTCCCCCAGAAAGAAGGTGCACCCGTGACCACGTCCAGTGTCACCACCACCGCCGCGAAGGCCGCGGCCGCAGCCGAGTCCGCTGTACCCGGCGTGCGGCTGCGGCTGAAGGGCGCCGCGCTCGGGCGGCCGGGGGCAGTCGTGATCGGCGGTGTCGATCTCGACGTCGCGCCCGGCGAGCTGCTGACCGTCGTGGGCCCCTCCGGCTGCGGCAAGTCCACCCTCCTGCGGACCTTCGCCGGGCTGCTGCCCGCCCTCGGGGGGCGGGTCACGCAGGACGGCGAGCCCATCGCCCGCCCCGAGGCGGACCGGGCCCTGCTCTTCCAGGAGGACGCGCTCCTCCCCTGGCGCACGCTGCGCGGCAACGTCGAACTCCCCCTCGCCATACGGGGTGTGCCGCGCGCCGAGCGCCGCGCCCGGGCCGACGACTGGCTGGCGCGCGTCGGCCTCGCCGGGCGCGAGACGCGGCTCCCGCACCGGGTCTCCGGCGGCCAGCGGCAGCGCGTACAGCTGGCCCGCGCGCTGGCCGGTGCGCCGCGGGCGCTGCTGATGGACGAGCCGTTCGGCGCGCTGGACGCGCAGACCCGCGCCGGGATGCAGCAGCTGCTCGTGGACGTGCTGCGCGGCACCCGCGCGACCGTCGTCTTCGTCACGCACGACGTGGACGAGGCGCTGTTCCTCGGCGACCGGGTGGCCCTGCTGGGGACGGGCAGAGTCCTCGACGTGCCGCGCCCCCGCGAGCGCGCCGCCCACGACGACCCGGCGACCGTCGCGCTGCGCCGCGAGGTCCTCGAATCCCTCGGCAACTGACCAGCACTGACCAGCACTGACCGGCACCGGCCGGCACCGACCGGCGACCGACTGGCAACTGACGGCACCTGAAAGGCCACCCCATGGAGACCATGGTCATCCCCGCCCTCGACAGCGCCGAGGAGCTGTCCTGCGATGTGCTCGTCATCGGCGGCGGCACGGCCGGGACCATGGCGGCGCTCACCGCCGCCGAGCACGGCGCGTCCGTCCTGCTCCTCGAAAAGGCGCACGTACGGCACTCCGGCGCGCTCGCCATGGGCATGGACGGCGTCAACAACGCCGTCGTCCCCGGCCGCGCAGAGCCCGACGACTACGTCGCCGAGATCACCCGCGCCAACGACGGCATCGTCGACCAGCGCACCGTCCGCCAGACGGCTACCCGCGGCTTCGCGATGGTGCAGCGCCTGGAGTCGTACGGGGTGAAGTTCGAGAAGGACGAGCACGGCGAGTACGCGGTCCGCCAGGTGCACCGCTCCGGCTCCTACGTCCTGCCGATGCCCGAGGGCAAGGACGTCAAAAAGGTCCTCTACCGGCAGCTGCGGCGCCGCGAGATGCGCGAGCGGATCCGGATCGAGAACCGCGTGATGCCGGTGCGGGTGCTGACCGCGGGCGGCCGGGCGATCGGCGCCGCGGGCTTCAACACCCGTACGGGGCAGTTCGTCGCGGTCCGCGCGGGCGCCGTCATCCTGGCAACCGGCGCCTGCGGCCGCCTCGGCCTGCCCGCCAGCGGCTACCTCTACGGCACGTACGAGAACCCGACGAACGCGGGCGACGGCTACGCCATGGCGTACCACGCGGGCGCCGAGCTCACCGGCATCGAGTGTTTCCAGATCAACCCGCTGATCAAGGACTACAACGGCCCGGCCTGCGCATACGTCGCCAACCCCTTCGGCGGCTACCAGGTCAACCGGCACGGCGAGCGCTTCGTCGACTCCGACTACTGGTCGGGCCAGATGATGGCGGAGTTCGCGGCCGAGGTCGCGAGCGAGCGCGGTCCGGTGTACCTGAAGCTCAGCCACCTCCCGGAGGAGTCGGTGGCCGCGCTCGAATCGATCCTGCACTCCACCGAGCGGCCCACCCGCGGCACCTTCCACGCGGGCCGCGGGCACGACTACCGCACGCACGACGTGGAGATGCACATCTCCGAGATCGGGCTGTGCAGCGGGCACTCGGCCTCGGGCGTACGGGTCGACGAGCACGCCCGTACGACGGTCCCGGGGCTGTACGCCGCCGGGGACCTGGCGTGCGTGCCGCACAACTACATGATCGGCGCATTCGTCTTCGGCGACCTGGCCGGGGCGGACGCGGCCCAGTACCGGGCGTACGAGGGCGCATTGCCGGCCGGGCAGCTCGCGGAGGCCCACGAGCTGATCTACCGCCCGCTGCGCAACCCGGACGGGCCGCCCCAGCCGCAGGTCGAGTACAAGCTCCGCCGCTTCGTCAACGACTACGTGGCCCCGCCCAAGAGCGGCGCCCGGCTGTCGCTGGCGATCGAGGCCTTCGAGCGGATGCACGGCGACATCGCCGGGATGGGGGCCCGTACGCTGCACGAGCTGATGCGCTGCGCGGAGGTCACCTTCATCCGCGACTGCGCGGAGATGGCGGCCCGGTCCTCGCTGGCGCGCACCGAGAGCCGGTGGGGGCTCTACCACGAGCGCACGGACCACCCGCTGCGGGACGACGCGTCGTGGCTGCACCACCTGGATCTGCGGAAGGCGGCGTCGGGCGCGATGGAGTTCCTGGCCCGGCCGGTCGACCCGTACCTGATCCCGGTGGAGGAGTTCGCCCCAACGGGCGGCGCCTCCCGGCTCATCGGCGAGGTCCACCCGGAGCAGACCGCGACGGCGGGGCGCCGCGATGTCCCGCCGGTGGGGTCGGGCGGCGCAACGGGCGCGGGAACTGCGCCGGGCTCGGCCGGAAGCGCTGCGGAGAGCCGTACCGGCGGCGGGGCCGAAGCCGACGCGGGCGTCGGCCGCTCCCCGCGCATCCTCGAACTGCTCGTCCTCGCCGAGGAGGAGCCCGAGCTCCCGGATCTGCGGCCGTACTTGGCGGACGACGACCCGGCGGTGCGTGCGGCGGCCGTCGCCACGCTGACCGAGACCGCGCCGCCCGGCACGGGCCCGGCTCTCGCGGCCACCCTCGCGGACGGCGATGCCGCCGTCCGCGCGGCCGCGGCCGCGTCGCTGCGTGAGCTGGTCGAGGTCCTGCCGCCGGAGCCCGAACTGCGCGAACCGCTGGTCGCGGCCCTCGGCGTGGCGGACCCGCGGGTCCGGGCCGCGGCCCTGGACGTGCTGCGCGCCCTGCGCCTCGGCAGCGCCGACCTCTTCGCGCGCACGCTCACCGACCCCGACATCGAGGTACGGATCGAAACCGTCCGCGCACTGGTGTCGGTGGACGCGATCGACGCCCTCGCCGGGGCCGCCGCCGACACCTCCCGCGAGGTCCGCGTGGCCGCGGCCAAGGGCCTCGGCAGCACCGCCGCCCGGCCGCACCACCTGCACGCCCTGGTCAGGGATCAGGACCCGCTCGTCCGCGCCGCCGCCCTCGAGGCCCTCGCCGCCACCGGCTGCCCCGACCCGTACGGCGCCACCGCGCTCGAAGCGCTGGCCGACCCTGCCTGGCAGGTCCGGGCGGGCGCGGCCACCGCCCTGTCCGCCGCACCACCCGGTATCGCGATCCCCGCCCTGGCCAAGACCCTCGCCGACGTCAACGCCGACGTCCGAAAGGCGGCCGTCCTCGCTCTCCTCCGCCACACCGACCACGAAGACGCCCGCGCCGCCCTGGCCACGGCAGCCACCGACCCCGATGCGGACGTACGGGCCTACGCGTCCCGGGGGGCGTGACGAGTGGGGCGCACCGTAAGGAGGCCGCGCCCCGTCAGCGCTCGCCGATCTGCTCCAGGACCTGCCGGGGGCGGTTGGTGATCAGTGACTCGACGCCGAGGGCCAGGCACAGCTCCACGTCCTCCGGCTCGTCCACCGTCCACACATGCACCTGATGTCCCGCCGCCCGCAGCCGGGGCACCAGGTCGGGGCGGGCACGTACGAGGTCGATGCCGGGGCCCGCGATGCGGACGCCGGGCGGGAGGGCCGTGACCAGGCCGGGCAGCGGCGAGCGCTCCGACAGCAGCACGCGGGGCAGCTCGGGCGCGAGGGCTCCCAGTCTGCGCAGGGCGAGCCGCGAGAAGCTCATCAGCCGCACGCGCGGGGGTTCGCCCGGCTTGGGCCGGTGGAGTCCGAACAGGCGGAGCTGCCGGACGAGTTCATGCTCGACCCGGCCCGCCCACCGCGTGGGGTGCTTGGTCTCGACGGCGAGCCCGACCGGCCGGGGCGCCGAGGTCGCCAGGGCCAGCAGCTCGTCGAAGGCGAGCACCCGCGCGGGCTCGGCGCCGCCGCCCTTCCAGGAGCCGAAGTCGAGCCGGTCCAGCTCGTCGAGGGTCATCGCGGAGACGGCTCCGCGCCCATCGGACGTACGGTCCACCCGGCGGTCGTGGACGCACACCAGACGCGCGTCCCGGGTCAGCCGCACATCGCACTCCAGCGCGTCGGCGCCGTCCTCGATGGCCTGCTCGTACGCGGCGAGCGTGTGCTCGGGGTGATCGTGGGAGGCGCCGCGGTGGGCGACGACCTGAGTGACCCGGCCGGTGGGGACAGCCGGGGCGCCGTACTGGCGCTGGGTCTGTGGAAAGCTCACGCAAGCAACCTTGACATCCGGCGGTAAACGGACAGCCAACGACCCGTAGTACGGAGAAATGTCCTTAATGACACCTGGCCGCCATGGCACCCCGCCGTCATGACACCTCGCCGCAATGACACCCCGCGCGCTCACGCCGCGCCGGATCGCGCACCATCGCCGTCGTCGCGGGGACCGCGAGGTGAATCGCCTGCGTCAGCGGCCGCGTTGGAGCCGGACACCAGCGGTTCCCCGGAGCCGGTCCGGCTCCGGGGCACCGCTGGCGTCCGGGCGCCCTACGAGAGGCGCACCGCTACCTCACGAAAACCCCTGCCTGACCTGCCAGGTCCAGGAAGTACTGCGGCGCGACGCCGAGCGCGATCGTGACCGCGACGCCGATGCCGATCGCCGTGATCGTCAGCGGGCTCGGCACGGCCACCGTCGGGCCCTCCGGCTTCGGCTCGCTGAAGAACATCAGCACGATCACCCGGATGTAGAAGAACGCGGCGATCGCCGACGAGATCACACCCACGATCACCAGCGGCGCCGCGCCGCCCTCCGCCGCCGCCTTGAAGACGGCGAACTTGCCGGAGAAGCCCGAGGTCAGCGGGATGCCCGCAAAGGCCAGCAGGAAGATCGCGAAGACCGCGGCGACCAGCGGCGAGCGCCGCCCCAGTCCCGCCCACTTGGACAGGTGCGTGGCCTCGCCGCCCGCGTCGCGCACCAGCGTGACGACGGCGAAGGCGCCGAGGGTCACGAACGAGTAGGCGGCCAGGTAGAAGAGCACCGACGAAACGCCGTCGGGGGTGGCCGCGATGACACCGGCGAGGATGAAGCCCGCGTGCGCGATCGAGGAGTACGCCAGCAGCCGCTTCACATCGGTCTGGGTGATGGCCACGATCGCGCCGACCAGCATGGTGATGATCGCGACGCCCCACATGACCGGCCGCCAGTCCCAGCGCATGCCCGGCAGCACCACGTACAGCAGCCGCAGCAGCGCGCCGAAGGCCGCGACCTTGGTGGCCGCCGCCATGAAGCCGGTGACCGGGGTGGGAGCGCCCTGGTAGACGTCCGGCGTCCACATGTGGAACGGCACCGCGCCGACCTTGAAGAGCAGACCCATCAGCACCATCGCGCCGCCGATCAGCAGCAGCGCGTCATTGCCCATGGTCCCGGCCAGGGCCGGGGTGATGTCCCGTACGGTGCCGTCCACGACGTCGGCGATACCGGCGTACGTGACCGTGCCCGCGTAGCCGTACAGCAGCGCGATGCCGAACAGCAGGAAGGCGGACGAGAAGGCGCCGAGCAGGAAGTACTTGACGGCCGACTCCTGCGAGAGCAGCCGCTGGCGGCGGGCCAGCGCGCACAGCACGTACAGCGGGAGGGAGAAGACCTCGAGGGCGACGAAGAGGGTCAGCAGGTCGTTGGCCGCAGGGAAGATCAGCAGGCCGCCGACCGCGAAGAGCAGGATCGGGAAAACCTCGGTCGTGGTGAACCCCGCCTTGACCGCGGCCTGTTCAGCCGGTCCGCCCGGCACGGCGCCCGCCTGCGCGGCGAAGGAGTCGACGCGCTTGCCGTGCGCCTGCGGGTCGAGCCGCCGCTCGGCGAAGGTGAAGACGGCGACCAGCGAGACCAGCAGGATCGTGCCCTGGAGGAAGAGCGCCGGGCCGTCGACCGCGACGGCGCCCATCGCAGCGATTCGCGACTTGCTGCCCGCGTAGCCGCCGGCGGCCAGCCCGATGACCGCCGCGAAGGCGGCGGCGAGGCCGACCAGCGACAGCAGCAGCTGCGCGTGGTAGCGGCTGCGGCGTGGCAGGAAGGCCTCGATGAGGATGGCGAGGACTGCGGCGCCCAGCACGATCAGCGTCGGGGCCAGCTGCCCGTACTCGATCTTCGGGCCCGGGATCTTGTCAGGGGCCTGGGCCGCTGTCGTCCACAGGCTGTGGACAACGCTTGCGTCTGCCACGGCGATCACTTCGCGGCCTCCAGGTCTCGTACCGGAACATCGGGCTTGGGATCACGCTCGTCCACGACCGACAGCGTGTGGTCGACCGCCGGGTTCACGATGTCCGCGACCGGCTTCGGGTAGACGCCCAGGAAGATCAGCAGGGCGATCAGCGGGGCGACGACCACCAGCTCGCGGACCTTGAGGTCGGGCATCTGCCGGACCGCCGCCTTGACCGGCCCGGTCATCGTGCGCTGATAGAGCACCAGCACGTAGAGCGCGGCCAGCACGATGCCGAAGGTCGCGATGACGCCGAGCGCCGGATAGCGGCTGAACGTGCCGACCAGGACCAGGAATTCGCTGATGAAGGGCGCGAGCCCGGGCAGCGAGAGGGTGGCCAGACCGCCGATCAGGAAGGTGCCCGCGAGAATCGGCGCCACCTTCTGCACGCCGCCGTAGTCGGCGATCAGGCGCGAGCCGCGGCGCGAGATCAGGAAGCCCGCGACCAGCATCAGCGCCGCGGTGGAGATCCCGTGGTTGACCATGTAGAGCGTCGCGCCGCCCTGGCCCTGGCTGGTCATCGCGAAGATGCCCAGGATGATGAAGCCGAAGTGGGAGATCGAGGCGTACGCGATCAGCCGCTTGATGTCCCGCTGGCCGATCGCCACCAGCGCCCCGTAGACGATGCTCACCAGCGCGAGCACGAGGATCGCGGGCGTCGCCCACTTCGACGCCTCCGGGAAGAGCTGGAGGCAGAAGCGGAGCATCGCGAAGGTGCCGACCTTGTCGACGACCGCCGTGATCAGGACGGCGACGGGCGCGGTCGACTCCCCCATCGCGTTCGGCAGCCAGGTGTGCAGCGGCCAGAGCGGGGCCTTGACGGCGAAGGCGAAGAAGAAGCCCAGGAACAGGGCCCGTTCGGTGACGGTCGCCATGGAGAGGTCGCCGTTCGCCCGCGCCTGGACGATCTCCTGGAGGGAGAAGGTGCCCTGCCCGAGGTCGTCGGCGGTGACGGCGAACAGCCCGATGACGGCGGCCAGCATGATCAGGCCGCCGGCCAGGTTGTAGAGCAGGAACTTCACGGCCGCGTAACTGCGCTGCTTGCTCGCCTCGTCCTCGCCGTGCGCGCCCGCCCGGTCCCCGAAGCCCCCGATGAGGAAGTACATCGGGATCAGCATGGCTTCGAAGAAGATGTAGAAGAGGAAGACGTCGGTGGCCTCGAAGGAGAGGATCACCATCGCCTCGACCATCAGGATCAGCGCGAAGAAGCCCTGGGTGGGCCGCCAGCGCGACGACTTGCCCGCGGCGGATCCGCTATCGGACTCGGCGAGGGGGTCGGCGTCGTGCCAGCCCGCCAGGATGATGAAGGGGATGAGGACGGCGGTGAGCGCGATCAGCGCGACCGCGATGCCGTCCACGCCCAGCTCGTACCGCACCCCGAAGTCCTCGATCCAGGCGTGGGATTCGGTGAGCTGGTAGCCCGCACCGCCCGGATCGAACCGTACGAGGACGACCGCCGCCAGGACGAGCGTGGCGAGCGAGAAGCCCAGCGCCAGCCACTTGGCGGTGGCGCGCTTCGCGGCGGGCACGGCGGCGGTCGCGATCGCGCCCAGCGCGGGCACCGCGGCCATGACCGTCAGCAGAGGAAATGACATCTCAGACCGCCCTCATCAGCAGGGTCGCGGCGATCAGGACCGCCGCACCGCCGAACATCGACACCGCGTAGGAGCGGGCGAAGCCGTTCTGCACCTTGCGCATCCGGCCCGACAGACCGCCGACCGAGGCCGCCGTACCGTTGACCACCCCGTCGACGACGCTGTGGTCGAGATAGACCAGACCGCGGGTCAGATACTCGCCGGGCTTGAGCAGCACCACGTGGTTGAAGTCGTCCTGCAGCAGGTCGCGGCGGGCTGCCCGGGTGAGCAGCGACCCGCGCGGCGCGGTGACGGGAACCGGCCTGCGCCCGTACTGCGCCCAGGCCAGCGCCACGCCGACGAGCAGGACGACGACCGTCGCGGTGGTGACGGTGGCGGCGCTCAACGGGGAGTGGCCGTGATCGAAGCTGGTGACCGGCTCCAGCCACTTCACGAACGCCTCGTTGATGCTGAACAGGCCGCCCGCGAAGACCGATCCGACAGCGAGGACGATCATGGGGATGGTCATCGACCTCGGCGACTCGTGGGGGTGCGGCTCGTTGCCCTGCTCGTCGGGCTGCCAGCGCTTCTCGCCGAAGAAGGTCAGCAGCATGACCCGGGTCATGTAGTACGCGGTGATGGCCGCACCCAGCAGAGCCGCGCCCCCCAGGATCCACCCTTCCGTACCGCCCTTGGCGAAGGCCGCCTCGATGATCTTGTCCTTGGAGAAGAAGCCGGACAGACCCGGGAAGCCGATGATCGCCAGATAGCCGAGCCCGAAGGTGACGAAGGTGATCGGCATGTACGACCGCAGGCCGCCGTACTTCCGCATGTCGACCTCGTCGTTCATGCCGTGCATGACCGAGCCCGCGCCGAGGAAGAGCCCGGCCTTGAAGAAACCGTGGGTGATCAGGTGCATGATCGCGAAGGCGTAGCCGATCGGGCCGAGGCCCGCGGCCAGCATCATGTAGCCGATCTGGGACATCGTCGAAGCGGCGAGCGCCTTCTTGATGTCGTCCTTCGCGCAGCCGACGATCGCACCGAAGAGGAGTGTGACCGCGCCGACGGCCACCACCGCGACCTGCGCGTCCGGCGCCGCGTTGAAGATCGCCCCGGACCGGGTGATCAGGTAGACGCCCGCGGTCACCATCGTCGCCGCGTGGATCAGGGCCGAGACCGGGGTCGGGCCCTCCATCGCGTCACCGAGCCAGGACTGCAGCGGCACTTGGGCCGACTTGCCGCACGCGCCGAGCAGTATCATCAGCCCGATCGCGGTGAGCGTGCCCTCGCCGACCGGCGCGCCGGCGCCTGATGTCGCAGCGCCGACGGAGGCCAGCACCGGCTCGAAGGCGAAGGTCCCGAAGGTCACGAACATGATCATGATGGCGATGGACAGGCCCATGTCGCCGACGCGGTTGACGATGAACGCCTTCTTCGCCGCCGTCGCCGCGCTCGGCTTGTGCTGCCAGAAGCCGATGAGCAGGTACGAGGCCAGGCCGACGCCCTCCCACCCGACGTACAGCAGCAGGTAGTTGTCCGCGAGGACCAGCAGCAGCATCGCCGCCAGGAAGAGGTTGAGGTAGCCGAAGAAGCGGCGGCGGCGCTCGTCGTGCTCCATGTAGCCGATCGAGTAGAAGTGGATCAGCGAGCCCACTCCGGTGATCAGCAGCACGAAGGTCATCGACAGCTGGTCGAGCTGGAAGGCCACGTCCGCCTGGAAGCCGCCGACCGGGATCCAGCTGAACAGGTGCTCCCGCAGGGTGCGTTCCTCGCCGCCCAGCGCCAGCATGTGGAAGAAGAGCACCGCGCCGAAGACGAAGGACAGCGACGCGAGGCCGCAGGCGATCCAGTGGCCCGTACGGTCGAGCCGCCGGCCGCCGCACAGCAGTACGGCCGCGCCGAGCAGCGGGGCCGCGATGAGCAGTCCGATGAGGTTCTCCACTGTTTGCGACCCCTTACAGCTTCATCAGGCTGGCGTCGTCGACCGAGGACGAGTGGCGGGAACGGAAGATCGTCACGATGATCGCCAGGCCGACCACGACCTCGGCCGCGGCGACGACCATCGTGAAGAACGCGATGATCTGGCCGTCGAGGTTGCCGTGCATCCGCGAGAAGGTGACGAAGGCCAGGTTGCAGGCGTTCAGCATCAGCTCGACGCACATGAACACGACGATCGCGTTCCGCCGGATCAGCACCCCGGCCGCGCCGATGCTGAACAGCAGGGCGGAGAGGTAGAGGTAGTTGACCGGGTTCACTTGCCTGCCTCCTCGGCTCGCTCGATCCGGCCGAGACGCTGCTCGGCGCGCTGCTCCAGCGCGGCGAGGTCGGCGAGCGCCTGGCCCGACACGTCGCGGATCTGGCCCCGGGCCCGCAGCGTGTCGCTGACGGTGAGCTCGGACGACGTGCCGTCGGGCAGCAGCCCGGGGATGTCCACGGCGTTGTGCCGGGCGTAGACACCGGGCGCGGGCAGCGGCGGCACCTGCTTGCCGGCGCGGACCCGGGCCTCGGCCTGCTCCCGCTGGGTCGGGGCGCGCTCGGTGCGCTCGCGGTGGGTGAGCACCATCGCGCCGACGGCCGCCGTGATCAGCAGCGCGCCGGTGATCTCGAAGGCGAACACGTACTTGGTGAAGATCAGGGACGCCAGGCCCTCGACGTTGCCGCCGGAGTTCGCCTGGCCGAGGCCGTTGAAGGTGCGGATCGACGCGTTGCCGATCCCGGCCATCAGCAGGACGCCGAAGCCGAGCCCGCAGGCCGCGGCCGCCCACCGCTGGCCCTTGATGGTCTCCTTGAGCGAGTCGGACGCGGTGACGCCGACCAGCATGACGACGAAGAGGAACAGCATCATGACCGCGCCGGTGTAGACGACGATCTGGACGACGCCCAGGAAGTACGCGCCGTTGGCGAGGTAGAACACCGCCAGCACGATCATGGTCCCGGCCAGGCACAGGGCGCTGTGCACGGCCTTCTTCATCAGGACCGTGCCGAGCGCGCCGAGGACGGCGACCACGGCGAGGACCCAGAACTGGAAGGCCTCGCCGGTGGAGGTGGTGTAAGCGGCGACGTTCACGCATCCACCCCCTGGTCCTCGGGCCGCTCGCCCTTGGAGACCGCGACCTGGCGCTCCGTACCGGGCGCGGCCTCGGTGACCAGACCCCGGTAGTAGTCCTGCTCGGTCATCCCCGGATAGATCGCGTGCGGGGTGTCGACCATGCTCTCCTCCAAGCCCGCGAGCAGCTCCTCCTTGGTGTAGATGAGCGACTCACGGGTCCTGTCGGCGAGTTCGTAATCGTTCGTCATGGTCAGCGCCCGGGTGGGGCAGGCCTCGACGCACAGGCCGCACAGGATGCAGCGCAGATAGTTGATCTGGTAGACGACGCCGTACCGCTCGCCCGGCGAGTAGCGCTCCTCGTCGGTGTTGTCCGCGCCCTCCACGTAGATCGCGTCGGCCGGGCAGGCCCAGGCGCACAGCTCGCAGCCGATGCACTTCTCAAGCCCGTCCGGGTGCCGGTTGAGCTGGTGCCGGCCGTGGAAGCGCGGCGCGGTGGGCTTCTTCTCCTCCGGGTACTGCTCGGTCAGCCGCCGCTTGAACATGGCCTTGAAGGTCACGCCGAAGCCGGCGACGGGGTTCTGGAAGTCAGGCACCGTCAGCCTCCTTTCCGTCACTGTCGCTGGGGGTTCGGGGGTCCCCCCCGGGAATGTCGCTGCCGGGGCCACCACTGACAATCAACTCGCGTTCGTGGCGCGGCCGTCGGCGTGGCACGGGCGGCAGGGTCTGTCCGGGCAGCGGCGGCACCGGGAAGCCGCCTGCCATCGGGTCGAACGCGGGCGGCGGGCCGCCCTCCGCCCCGGCGGCCTCTCCCGCCTTCTCGCCGCGCTCGCGGAAGATGTCGTAGACGAAGGAGAGCAGCAGGAGCGCGACGACCCCGCCGCCCACGTACAGCACGATCTGCTGGTAGTCGACGTTCTCGTTGCGCAGTGCCCGCACGGTCGCGACGAGCATGACCCAGACCATCGAGACCGGGATGAGGACCTTCCAGCCGAGCTTCATCAGCTGGTCGTAGCGGACCCGCGGGAGCGAGCCGCGCAGCCAGATGAAGAAGAACAGCAGCAGCTGCACCTTGATGGTGAACCAGAGCATCGGCCACCACCCGTGGTTCGCGCCCTCCCAGAAGGCGCTGATCGGGTACGGGGCCATCCAGCCGCCGAGGAAGAGGGTGATCGCGACCGCCGAGACGGTGACCATGTTGACGTACTCGGCGAGCATGAACATCGCGAACTTGATCGACGAGTACTCGGTGTTGAAGCCGCCGACGAGATCGCCCTCGGATTCCGGCATGTCGAACGGCAGCCGGTTCGTCTCACCGATCATCGACACGATGTAGATCAGGAAGGAGACCGGGAGCAGGATCGCGAACCATCGGTCGTGCTGTTCGGCGACGATCGTCGAGGTGGACATCGACCCGGAGTAGAGGAACACGGCCGCAAACGACAGGCCCATCGCGATCTCGTACGAGATCAGCTGCGCGGCCGAGCGCAGGCCGCCGAGCAGCGGGTACGTCGAGCCGGACGACCAGCCCGCGAGCACGATGCCGTAGAAGCCGACGGAGGCGACCGCGAGGATGTAGAGGATCGCGATCGGCAGGTCGGTGAGCTGCATCGCGGTGCGCTGGCCGAAGATCGAGATCTCGTTGCCCGGCGGGCCGAAGGGGATCACCGCGATGGCCATGAAGGCGGGGATCGCGGCGACGATCGGCGCCAGCACGTAGACCGCCTTGTCGGCGCGCTTGACGACCAGGTCCTCCTTCAGCATCAGCTTGATGCCGTCCGCGAGGGACTGGAGCATGCCCCAGGGGCCGTGCCGGTTGGGGCCGATGCGCAGCTGCATCCAGGCGACGACCTTGCGCTCCCAGACGATCGAGAAGAGCACGGTCACCATCAGGAAGGCGAAGCAGAAGACGGCCTTGATGACGACGAGCCACCACGGGTCGGTGCCGAACATCGACAGGTCCTCTGCGGCCAGCTGCTGGACCGGCTGGATGCCCTGGATCATGCGTCCACCTCCGTCGGGGCGGGCTCCGTCGGGGCCGCGGCGATCTTCACCAGCCGGCCGGGAAGCACGCCCAGATCGCGCTGCACCCCGCCGCCGACGGAGTTCAGCGGGAGCCACACCACCCGGTCGGGCATCGGTGTGACCTGGAGCGGCAGTTGTACGGACCCGGCCGGGCCGGAGACCCGTACGACCGCGCCGTCCGCGACCCCAGCCTCCTCGGCCGTGGCCGCCGAGAGCCGGGCGACTGCGGCGTGCCGGGTCGCGGCCAGCGCGTCGTCACCGGCCTGCAGCCGGCCCTGGTCGAGCAGGAGCCGGTGACCGGCGAGGACCGCCTCGCCCGCTTCGGGGCGGGACAGCGGCCGCGGGTGCTCCGCGGGCCCTGCGGCATACGGCCCGTCCCAGGCGCCGAGCCGCTCCATCTCCCGCCGTACCGCCTGTACGTCCGGCAGCCCCAGATGGCCCTGTCCATGAGCGTCTGCGCCGTCGGCCATGGCGTCGGCCAGCATGTTCAGCACGCGCGCGTCCGGCATCCGGTGCCGCTGGACCATCAGGTCCGGCTTGAGCGCGGCCTCGAACGGCCTCGCGCGGCCTTCCCAGTTGAGGAACGTGCCGTCCTTCTCGGCGACGGCGGCGACCGGCAGAACGACGTCCGCCCGCTCGGTGACCTCGCTGGGCCGCTGCTCCAGGCTGACCACGAAGTCCGCCGCGTCCAGGGCATGGATCGCGCGGTCCGGGTCGGGCAGGTCGGCGACCTCGACGCCCGCGACGAGCAGTGCGGACAGCTCGCCGGTGGCCGCGGCCTCGACGATCTGGCCGGCGTCGCGCCCGTGCCGGTGCGGCAGTCCCGCCACGCCCCAGGCGGCGGCCGTCTCCTCACGCGCGCGTGGATCGGTGGCCGGGCGGCCGCCGGGCAGCAGCCCGGGGAGCGCGCCCGCCTCGATCGCGCCGCGCTCGCCCGCCCGGCGCGGGATCCAGGCGAGCGTGGCGCCGGTCGCGGTGGCGGCCCGTACGGCGGCGGTCAGGGCACCTGGTACGCCTGCCAGCCGCTCACCGACGACGATCACAGCGCCCTCGGCGCGCAGTGCCTCCGCCGCCTTCTCGCCGTCCTCGTCGAGCCCGGCCCGGCCCGCGATTGCATCGAGCCACTCGGTCTCGGTGCCGGGCGCGGCGGGGAGCAGGGTTCCGCCCGCCTTCGTCAGGCCGCGGGTGGCGTGGGTGGCGATGGCGAAGGTGCGCCGGCCGTGCTTGCGCCACGCCTTGCGCAGCCGCAGGAAGACGCCGGGCGCCTCCTCCTCCGACTCCAGCCCGGCGAGCAGCACCGCCGGGGCCTTCTCCAAGGCCGTGTACGTGAGCCCGCTGCCGTCCAGGTCCCGGCCCCGGCCCGCGATGTGCGCGGCGAGGAAGTCGGCCTCCTCTGCGCTGTGGACGCGGGCCCGGAAGTCGATGTCGTTGGTGTCGAGCGCGACCCGGGCGAACTTGGCGTACGCGTACGCGTCTTCGACCGTGAGCCGTCCGCCGGTCAGCACGCCCGTACGGCCCTTGGCTGCCGCAAGCCCCCTGGCCGCGGCCTCCAGGGCCTCCGGCCAGCTCGCGGGCTCCAGTTCACCGGACTCCGCGCTCCGGACGAGCGGCGCGGTCAGCCGGTCGGGCAGCTGCGCGTAGCGGAAGCCGAAGCGGCCCTTGTCGCAGATCCACTCCTCGTTGACCTCGGGGTCGTCGGCGGCGAGGCGTCGCATGACCTTGCCGCGCCGGTGGTCCGTACGGGTCGCGCAGCCGCTCGAGCAGTGCTCGCAGACGCTCGGCGAGGAGACGAGGTCGAAGGGGCGGGAGCGGAACCGGTAGGCCTTGGAGGTGAGGGCGCCCACCGGGCAGATCTGGATGGTGTTGCCGGAGAAGTACGACTCGAAGGGCTCGCCCTCGCCGATGCCGACCTGCTCCAGCGCGCCCCGCTCCAGCAGCTCGATCATCGGGTCGCCCGCGATCTGGTCCTGGAACCGGGTGCAGCGGGCGCACAGCACGCAGCGCTCGCGGTCCAGCAGCACCTGCGCGGACAGCGGGATGGGCTTCTCGTACGTCCGCTTCCTGCCCTCGAAGCGGGTGTCGGCCTGGCCCGCGCTCATGGCCTGGTTCTGCAGCGGGCACTCGCCGCCCTTGTCGCAGACCGGGCAGTCGAGCGGGTGGTTGATCAGCAGCAGCTCCATCACTCCGCGCTGGGCCTTCTCGGCCACGGGCGAGGTGAGCTGAGTCCGCACCACCATCCCGTCCGTACAAGTGATCGTGCAGGACGCCATGGGCTTGCGCTGGCCCTCGACCTCGACGATGCACTGGCGGCAGGCGCCGACCGGGTCGAGGAGCGGGTGGTCGCAGAAGCGCGGGATCTCGATCCCGAGCAGTTCGGCCGCCCGGATCACGAGGGTCCCCTTGGGGACGGAGAGCTCGATGCCGTCGATGGTGACGGACACCAGGTCCTCCGGCGGCACCGCCGCTTCCCCGCCTCCGGTGGGGGCGTTGGCCACGCCGGCGGAGCCGCTTGATGGTTGCAGCATGGTCATGGTTACGCATGCACCCCCTTGGTGGTGGCGGTCTTGTGGTTGTCGGCCCAGAGCGTCGACTTGGCCGGGTCGAAGGGGCAGCCGCGGCCCGTGATGTGCTGCTCGTACTCCGCGCGGAAGTACTTGAGCGAGGAGAAGATGGGCGAGGCGGCGCCGTCTCCCAGCGCGCAGAAGGACTTGCCGTTGATGGTGTCGGCGATGTCGTTCAGCTTGTCGAGGTCCTCCATGCGGCCCTTGCCCGCCTCGATGTCGCGCAGCAGCTGCACCAGCCAGTACGTGCCTTCGCGGCAGGGCGTGCACTTGCCGCAGGACTCGTGGGCGTAGAACTCGGTCCAGCGGGTGACGGCCCGGACGACGCAGGTGGTCTCGTCGAAGCACTGCAGCGCCTTGGTACCGAGCATCGAACCGGCCGCGCCCACGCCCTCGTAGTCGAGCGGTACGTCCAGGTGCTCGTCGGTGAGCAGCGGGGTCGAGGAGCCGCCGGGGGTCCAGAACTTCAGCCGGTGTCCTGGGCGCATGCCCCCGCTCATGTCGAGGAGCTGGCGGAGCGTGACGCCCAGCGGGGCCTCGTACTGGCCGGGGCCCGCGACGTGTCCCGAGAGCGAGTAGAGCGTGAAGCCCGGGGACTTCTCGCTGCCCATGGAGCGGAACCAGTCGTTGCCGCGGTTCAGGATCGCGGGAACCGAGGCGATGGACTCGACGTTGTTCACGACAGTGGGGCAGGCGTAGAGGCCTGCGACAGCCGGGAAGGGGGGACGCAGCCGGGGCTGGCCGCGCCGGCCTTCGAGCGAGTCGAGCAGTGCGGTCTCCTCGCCGCAGATGTACGCGCCCGCGCCCGCGTGCACGGTGAGCTCGAGGTCGAAGCCGCTGCCCATGATGTCCTTGCCGAGGTAGCCCGCCTCGTACGCCTCGGCGACCGCGTGGTGCAGCCGGCGCAGCACGGGCACGACCTCGCCGCGCAGGTAGATGAAGGCGTGGTTGGAGCGGATGGCATGGCAGGCGATCACCATGCCCTCGATGAGCGCGTGCGGGTTGGCGAAGAGGAGGGGGATGTCCTTGCAGGTTCCGGGTTCGGACTCGTCTGCGTTGACGACGAGGTAGTGCGGCTTGCCGTCGCCCTGCGGGATGAACTGCCATTTCATGCCGGTGGGGAAGCCCGCGCCGCCGCGGCCGCGCAGACCCGAGTCCTTGACCAGGGCGATGACGTCGTCCGGCGCCATCCCCAGGGCCTTGCGCAGGCCCTTGTAGCCGTCGTGGCGCCGGTAGGTGTCCAGCGTCCAGGAGTTGGGCTGGTCCCAGAACGCGGAGAGCACGGGCACGAGCAGCTTCTCGGGGCTGGTCTCGCCCCCGGCCCCCGGCCGGGAGGGGCCGCCATGTTCCGTTGACACGGTCATCACTCCTCGCCCTCCTCGGTCACCGGACCGGCGGGGTGCTGCGGGTCGGAGGCGGAGGTCTTCTGTGGTGCGTCGTGCGAGCTGGGGTGCGTCGCGGGCGGCTCGTCCGCGGGTGTCCCTCCTGAGGGAACCGAGTGGGAGGAGCGCGGGGAGACGACGCGGCCCGGGCCTGCCTCGCCCTTGGCGAGCCGCAGTCCGGCGAGGGAGGCGGGCCCGGCTCCGCCGGTCGCCTCGACCACGCCGGGCCGCTCGTCCGGGAAGCCGGCGAGGATCCGGGCGGTCTGCTTGTACGTGCACAGGGGCGCGCCGCGGGTCGGCTCGACGTCCCGGCCCGCCCGCAGGTCGTCCACCAACTGCTTGGCGGACTCGGGGGTCTGGTTGTCGAAGAACTCCCAGTTGACCATCACGACGGGTGCGAAGTCGCAGGCCGCGTTGCACTCGACGTGCTCGAGTGTGACCTTGCCGTCCTCGGTGGTCTCGCCGTTGCCGACGCCCAGGTGCCGCTTCAGCTCGTCGAAGATGGCGTCGCCGCCCATCACCGCGCACAGCGTGTTGGTGCAGACGCCGACCTGGTAGTCGCCGGACGGCTTGCGCCGGTACATCGTGTAGAAGGTGGAGACCGCGGTGACCTCGGCGGTGGTGAGGCCGAGCATCTCGGCGCAGAACCGGATGCCGGTGCGGGAGACGTAGCCCTCCTCCGACTGCACGAGGTGCAGCAGCGGCAGCAGCGCGGAGCGGCTGTCGGGGTAGCGGGCGATCAGCTCGCGCGCGTCGGCCTCCAGCCGGGCCCGTACGTCGGCCGGGTAGTCGGGGGCGGGGAGCTGCGGCATCCCCAGGTGCACCTCTGGGTTGGCGGGGTTGGCTGTCACCGGTCGACACCTCCCATCACGGGGTCGATGGACGCCACCGCGACGATGACGTCGGCGACCTGGCCGCCTTCGCACATCGCCGCCATGGCCTGCAGGTTGGTGAAGGACGGGTCGCGGAAGTGGACCCGGTACGGACGTGTGCCGCCGTCGCTGACCGCGTGCACGCCCAGCTCGCCCTTGGGCGACTCCACGGCCGTGTAGGCCTGGCCCGGCGGGACCCGGAAGCCCTCGGTGACCAGCTTGAAGTGGTGGATCAGGGCCTCCATCGACGTGCCCATGATCTTCTTGATGTGGTCGAGCGAGTTGCCGAGACCGTCGGGGCCGAGGGCGAGCTGCGCGGGCCAGGCGATCTTCTTGTCGCCGACCATCACCGGGCCCGGCTCCAGCCGGTCCAGGCACTGCTCGACGATCCGCAGCGACTGCCGCATCTCCTCGAGCCGGATCAGGAACCGGCCGTACGCGTCGCAGGTGTCGGCGGTCGGCACCTCGAAGTCGAAGGTCTCGTAGCCGCAGTAGGGCTGTGCCTTGCGGAGGTCGTGCGGGAGGCCGGCGGCGCGCAGAATCGGTCCTGTGGCGCCGAGTGCCATGCAGCCCGCGAGGTCGAGGTAGCCGACGTCCTGCATCCGGCCCTTGAAGACGGGGTTTCCGGTGGCGAGCTTGTCGTACTCGGGGAGGTTCTTCCGCATCTGCTTGATGCACTCGCGGATGGCGTCCACCGCGCCGGGCGGCAGGTCCTGGGCGAGTCCTCCGGGGCGGATGTACGCGTGGTTCATCCGCAGCCCGGTGATCAACTCGTACAGATCCAGGATCATTTCGCGGTCCCGGAAGCCGTAGATCATGATCGTGGTGGCGCCGAGCTCCATGCCGCCGGTGGCGATGGCCACCAGGTGGGAGGAGAGCCGGTTCAGCTCCATCAGCAGCACGCGGACCAGGGTGGCGCGGTCGGGGATGTCGTCCTCGATGCCGAGGAGCTTCTCCACGGCCAGGCAGTACCCCGCCTCGTTGTAGAACGAGGTGAGGTAGTCCATGCGCGTGACGAACGTGGTGCCCTGCGTCCACGTCCGGTACTCGAGGTTCTTCTCGATGCCGGTGTGGAGGTAGCCGATGCCGCAGCGGGCCTCGGTGACCGTCTCGCCGTCGATCTCCAGGATCAGCCGGAGCACGCCGTGCGTGGACGGGTGCTGCGGTCCCATGTTGACGACGATCCGCTCGTCGTCGGCCTTGACCGCGGCGGTCGCGACCTCGTCCCAGTCGCCGCCGGTGACGGTGTAGACGGTGCCTTCTGTGGTCTCTCGTGGAGTCGCTTGCGAAGCAGACATCAGCTGTACGACCTCCGCTGGTCGGGAGCCGGGATCTGGGCGCCCTTGTACTCGACGGGGATGCCGCCGAGCGGGTAGTCCTTGCGCTGCGGGAAGCCCTGCCAGTCGTCCGGCATCATGATCCGCGTCAGGGCCGGGTGGCCGTCGAAGACGATGCCGAAGAAGTCATACGTCTCGCGCTCGTGCCAGTCGTTGGTCGGGTAGACCGAGACGATCGACGGGATGTGCGGTTCGGCGTCGGGGCAGCCGACCTCGAGCCGGATCAGCCGGTTGTGGGTGATCGAGCGCAGGTGGTAGACGGCGTGCAGCTCGCGGCCCTTGTCGCCCGGGAAGTGGACGCCGCTGACGCCCGTACAGAGCTCGAAGCGCAGGGCCGGGTCGTCGCGGAGGGTCCTGGCCACCTGGAGCAGGTGCTCGCGGGCGATGTGGAAGGTGATCTCGTCGCGGTCGACGACCGTCTTCTCGATCGCGTTCTCGGGGACCAAGCCCTGTTCCTCCAGGGCGCCTTCGAGCTCGTCGGCGACCTCGTCGAACCAGCCTCCGTACGGCCGGGTGGCCGCGCCGGGCAGCCGTACGGACCGCACGAGGCCGCCGTAGCCGGAGGTGTCGCCGCCGCTGCTGGGGCCGAACATGCCGCGGCGCACGTCGATGACCTCGCCGTGGTCACCGCGCTGGCCCGGCAGGTTCTGGGCGTTCAGGTCCTTGTCGGGGTTGACGCCGTTGGCGTTCGGCTCAGGTGCATCGCTCACCGCAGCAGCCCCTTCATCTCGATCGTCGGGAGCGCCTTGAGCGCCGCTTCCTCCGCTTCGCGCGCCGCCTGTTCGCGGTTGACCCCGAGCTTCTCCTCGCGGATCTTCTGGTGGAGCTTGAGGATCGCGTCCAGCAGCATCTCGGGGCGGGGCGGGCAGCCGGGCAGGTAGATGTCGACGGGGACGACATGGTCGACGCCCTGCACGATCGCGTAGTTGTTGAACATCCCGCCGGAGGAAGCGCAGACGCCCATGGAGATGACCCACTTCGGGTTCGGCATCTGGTCGTAGACCTGCCGCAGCACCGGGGCCATCTTCTGGCTCACCCGGCCCGCCACGATCATCAGGTCCGCCTGGCGCGGCGATCCGCGGAAGACCTCCATGCCGAAGCGCGCGAGGTCGTAGCGCCCGGCGCCGGTGGTCATCATCTCGATGGCGCAGCACGCCAGGCCGAAGGTGGCGGGGAAGACGGACGACTTGCGCACCCACCCCGCGGCCTGTTCGACGGTGGTCAGCAGAAAGCCGCTCGGAATTTTCTCTTCGATACCCATGATTGGCCCCTAGTCCCCTAGTCCCATTCCAGGCCGCCGCGCCGCCAGACATAGGCGTAGGCGACAAAGACGGTGAGCACGAAGAGGACCATCTCGACGAGCCCGAACAGCCCCAGCGCGTCGAAGGTGACGGCCCAGGGATAGAGGAAGACGATCTCGATGTCGAAGACGATGAAGAGCATCGCCGTCAGGTAGTACTTGATCGGGAAGCGCCCGCCTCCGGCCGGGTGCGGGGTCGGCTCGATGCCGCACTCGTACGCCTCGAGCTTGGCCCGGTTGTAGCGCTTGGGGCCGACGAGACTGGCCATGACCACGGAGAAGATCGCGAAGCCTGCCCCGAGGGCGCCTAGCACGAGGATGGGCGCATAGGCGTTCACGCTCCTCGCTCCTTCCAGTCGACGATGACTGCGGACCGCGACCGGACGTGCACACCGCCAACACAAAGATCGTGCATATGTGAGGCAGTTCACAAGCCCGAGTCGACTGCATCCTATGCCTCTCGGTCTGTGATCTGCGACACGGGGTTCGACAAGCGCTTTGTGATCTCCACCACCTGACGAACGATCATGAAGTCGGATGAGCGGTGATCTTCATACGCGAAGCGTCCGGCCGATCACGAGCGGTGACATCTTCGGGCCTTACCGCAGGTCAGGGCGGTGCGCATCTAGCAAAGAGCAACTGTCCATGCAAATTCGCAATGGACTGCGAGGGCTGATAAATAGGCGCAACCCGCGGATGCGGAAGGCGATGGAAGACGCCGGAGACGGTGGGCGCGGCGGCTCGCGAACCGGCCATGATCGCCGGTGCGTGCACGCATTCACACGCAGGGCGGCGCTGTTCAATGCGTCGCCAAACCGTGAGGTATCCCACGTCGTCTCCGCGCTCGGAAATGCCTTGCTTGGCCACCGACCGTAGGTGGTGGTAAGCGACGCGCAATTCGGGCGAAACAAAAGAAAGCCGTGACCATGGCGTGACCGGAGCTGACCCCTCCGGAGCGGAACGAGCCATCCAAGATCGGCAAGTGGCCTTTCTCGCCGCGTACGTGACAACTGTGGCGCATCACACGTTCCTTGAAGGAACCCTGGACACCCTGATAGCCGTGGTTGCATGTCCCACACCGCTCACATACGTAGCCGCCGGAAACCCCGTCGTAGCGCCAGCACCTGGGTGCTGCGCACGGGTGTGGCCGGCGGCGTCCTCAGCACCCTCGCCGTCACCGGCGGATCGGGCTCCGCTCTCGCGGCCGAGTCCACCGCCGAGACGACGGTGGAAATGCCCACGGTGACCGACACCCTCGCGGGCGCGGTCGCGCAGTCCTCCGCGGCCACGGAGCAGGCCGCCCTCGACTACGAGTACCGGGCCGAGCTCGAGAAGCAGCGTGAGCGCGCCGCGGACGCCGCGCGCAAGGCCGCCAAGAAGGCCAAGCAGGAGGCCGAGCGCAAGGCCGAGGCCGCGCGCAAGGCGAAGGCCAGGAAGGCGGCGGAGGCCCGCGAGCGCGCCTCCCGCGCCGCTGAGCGCACCACTCTGAGCACCGCCTCCTCCTCCGCGACCGGCAGCGCCGCGACCGTCCTCGCCTTCCTCGAGGCGCAGCTCGGCAAGGCGTACGTCATGGGTGCCACCGGCCCGTCGGCGTACGACTGCTCGGGGCTGACGCAGGCCGCGTTCCGGACCGTCGGCGTCGATCTGCCGCGCGTCTCGCAGGACCAGTCGACCACCGGAACGCCGGTGTCGCTGGACGCCCTTCAGAAGGGCGACCTGCTGTTCTGGGGCGGTACGGGCAGCGCGTACCACGTGGCCGTCTACGTGGGCGACGGCATGTACATCGACGCCGCCAACCCCAGCAAGGGCGTAGTGAAGCAGAAGCTCAGCGACTACCCGCCGACGAGCGCCACGCGCGTTCTCTGATTCGCGACTCCCCCCACGGGGATCCCCTCACGCCGAAGGGCCGCCGCTCTCCCAGCCCGGGAGCTGCGGCCCTTCCGCGTGGTCACCGTCACGCCCGCGGTCGTCACCGACCGGGAGGGAGACGGTCGTTGCCGAGGTCATCAGCTCGAACCACACGATCTTCCCGGTGGGTGTGCGTTCACACCCCCACCGGCAGGCCAGCGCGTCGAGCAGCTGCAGCCCTCTGCCCGTTTCGTCGTCGTCCTCGGCCTGGCATACCTGGGGCGGGTCGGGCTCCGTGTCCTCGACCTCGCAGCGCAGCGCGCCGTCCGCCTGGGAGAGGCTGAACCGGATCGGTCCCCACGCATGGCGGAGCGCGTTGGTGACCAGCTCGCTGACCAGCAGCTCGGTGTCATCGGTGTGCTCGCGGAGCGCCCAGTCGGACAGCTGGGTGCGGGCAAGGCTCCGGGCCCTGGACACCGAGGACGGGTCGGGAGGCAGCAGCCACACCGCGCGCGTGGCCGCGGGAGCCGCGGGCGTTCTCATTCCGCCCGGCCGGTGCGGACCCGGCGGGGCGCAGGCCACGCGCGCTTCGGGCAGGAGGTCCCCCGCGCTCGCGAAAACCCTCACGCCATGGCAGGTCAGGCCCCGTCCGTGCTCGGGGTGGAAGTCGATGAGACAGGCCGCGTCGTGGTCGGATGCGGCGAGGAGCGGACACGGTTGCTGGTGCTGGTACATGAGTCGGACCTTTGTACCGCCGCTGCGGCGGGATTCCTGTCGGCATGACCATCCTGTGCCGGTGGGGTCCGGGGCATCAGGGGATGAATCCCCGGACGGGTACCTGAATCGTGCGTGCGGGGCGTACAGGGCGTATGCGCGGGGATGTGTACGGGGCATGCGGCGGCGCGTCGGCAGCCGCCGACAGGACTCATCCGTGCCGGCCGGGCCCGGCCCCCTCAAGGTGCTCAGCGGCCCAGGCCGCGACCTGCGTACGCGAGTGGAACCCGAGCTTGGCGAGAATGCGCTCGATGTGGCCCTCGGCGGTGCGCTGGGCGATGACGAGCCGGGCGGCGATCTCCCGGTTGCTCAGCCCCTGGGCGACCAGCAGCGCGATCTCGCGTTCCCGGGGCGTCAGCGGGGCCGGGGCGGTCGCGGTGTCCGCGGTGGCGGCCGCCGGTTCGCCGAGCGCGCAGGCGACGGCATCGCTGAAATCCATCGTCTCGCTGCGCCTGACCGCCGCCTGGAAGGCCTTGTCCCCGAGAGCCTCCCGTGCCCGCGCCTCGCACCGCTCGTGGGCGTCGACGAAGTGCCCGTACTTGGCTGGGGAGGCTCCCACCGCATGCCAGAAGACCCGGGCGGCCCCGAGCAGCTCCGCGGCCTGCGCGTGCCGGTCCTCCGCCCCCGCGGTCCAGGCGAGCGCCTCGATGCACAGGGCGATGCCGAGCCGGTCGTGGAAGGCGTACCGGAGCCGGGTGCTGTCACGGAGCAGGCCGGCCGCCCGGGGCAGGTCCCGCTGCCGGAACATCTCGAGTCCGAGCACCCACAGTGCGTACGAGCTGGACCAGTTCAGGCCCCGTTCCTTGCAGAACGCGAGCATCTCCTCACCCAGCTCGGCGGAGCGGGGATCGCCCAGCCATGAGGTGGCCTGCGCCAGCTGGTAGAGGCCGATCACGATGCCGCCGTCGTTGCCCAGGGCGCGGTGGCGCTCCAGCGCCTCGGCGAACAGCTCGACCGCACGCGGGATGTCGCCCTGGAACATCGCTGCCTGACCGCCCCACTCGGTCGCCCAGGCGAGGGCCGTCTCGTCGCCCAGCTCCTGTGCCAGCCGACGGCATTCGGCCAGCAGCGGCAGCCCCTCTGGCACGTCGCCCTGCTGGATGGCGTACCACGCATTGGCCCACAGCGCCTTCGCCCTGACCGGGCTGGGCTCCGGATCGCGCGCGAGCGCCTGGCCGAGCCAGTGGCGGGCCTCGGTGAAATCACCCGAGGCGAGCCAGTAGGGCCACAGCGCGGAGCCGATGGCGAGCGCCGACCGCGCCCCGCCCGGCTCGGTGAGGGAGAACTCCAGTGCCGCTCGCAGATTGGGGTGCTCCCTCGCCAGCCGGGACAGCCACTCGACCTGGTCGGGGCGGGTCCAGGCGGCCTCGCCCGCCTCGGCCAGATGCCGGTACCAGTCCCGGTGCCGCCGGCGCAGACCGTCCTCCTGGCCGGACCCGGCGAGCAGCTCCCTGCCGTACTGGCGGATCGTCTCCAGCAGCCGGTACCGAGCCGGTCCGCCGTCCTGCGCACACCCGATGATCGACTTGTCGACCAGGCCGGAGATCAGCTCGAGCATCTCCCGCCGGTCGATGCCGTCGCCGGTGCACACCTCCTCGGCCGCCTCCAGATCCAGACCGCCGGAGAAGACCGACAGCCTGGCCCACAGCAGCTGCTCCTTGGGCGAGCAGAGCTCGTAGCTCCAGTCGACCGCCGCTCGCAGCGTGCGCTGACGCGGCGGCACCGCCCGCCACCCACCCGTGAGCAGGTGCAGCCGGTCGTCCAGGCGGTCCAGGATCTGCTCGAGGGACAGGCAGCGCAGGCGCACCGCCGCCAGCTCGATCGCGAGGGGGATCCCGTCGAGCCTGCGGCAGAGCCCGCTCACGGCCTGCGCGTTCCGGTCACAGAGAGCGAAGTCCGGTCGCATGGCGCGGGCCCGCTCGACGAAGAGCGTCACGGCGTCGTACTGCGCCAGCGATCCGGGCGCCGCCTGCGCCTCGGGGTCGGGTACGGGCAGAGGCGGCACGTTCAGGATCGATTCGCCCTGCACCCCCAGCGGTTGCCGGCTGGTGGCCAGGATCCGCAGGCCGGGGGCCGTACGCAGCAGCCGCCCGGCCAGACTCGCGGTCGCGTCCGGCAGGTGCTCGCAGTTGTCCAGCAGGAGCAGCAGCTGCCGGTCGGCCAGGAAGTCGCAGAGGGCCTCGACGGGCGGCCGGGACTGATGGCGGATCCCGAGCACGTCGATCACGGTGTGGGCCAGCAGCCGCTCATCCGTGAGGGCGGCCAGCTCGACCAGCCACACCCCGTCGGGGAAAGCCCGCTCCACCTCGGCCGCGACCCTGAGTCCGAGCCGGGTCTTGCCCACACCGCCGACGCCGACGAGGCTCAGCATCCGCGTGTTCGACAGCAGCCGCTTCGCTTCCGCGAGCTCCCGACGGCGGCCGACGAAGCTTGTCGCGTCGGCCGGAAGGCCCTTCCCATGCCGCCGCGGCGCCACGAAAGTCATAGTGATCTGACTCTAGATATCCGGACTGATCGTGACAACCGGGCTGGTCATGAGAATCGGCCACCAGCCCTGCGACGAGCCCGGGGTACATGCCCGGCTACGGGCCCGGGGACATGCCCCGGCTCCGGGCCCGGGATACGTGGCCCGGCTACGAGCGCGGTGCCACCTTCGACAGACCGTTGATGACGCGGTCCATGGCGTCACCGCCCTTCGGGTCCGTGAGGTTCGCGAGCAGCTTGAGCGTGAACCTCATCAGCAGCGGGTGCGTGAGGCCCCGCTGCGTGGCGACCTTCATGACCTTCGGGTTGCCGATCAGCTTCACGAAGGCGCGGCCGAGCGTGTAGTAGCCGCCGTAGGTGTCCTTGAGGATCTTCGGGTAGGCGCGGAGGGCGAGTTCCCGCTGGGCCGGGGTCGCGCGGGCGTGCGCCTGGACGATGACGTCCGCCGCGATCTGGCCGGACTCCATCGCGTAGGCGATGCCCTCGCCGTTGAACGGGTTGACGAGGCCGCCCGCGTCGCCGACCAGCAGCAGGCCCCTGGTGTAGTGCGGCTGCCGGTTGAAGGCCATCGGGAGCGCGGCGCCCCGGATCGGCCCCGTCATGTTCTCCGGCGTGTAGCCCCAGTCCTCCGGCATCGAGGCGCACCAGGCCTTGAGGACCTCGCGCCAGTCCAGGTCCTTGAACGCCTCGGAGGTGTTGAGGACGCCGAGGCCGACGTTGGACGTGCCGTCGCCCATGCCGAAGATCCAGCCGTAGCCGGGCAGCAGCCGCTCCTGGCCGCCGCGCCGGTCCCACAGCTCCAGCCAGGACTCCAGGTAATCGTCGTCGTGCCGGGGCGAGGTGAAGTACGTCCGTACGGCCACCCCCATCGGGCGGTCCTCGCGCCGGTGCAGGCCCATCGCCAGGGACAGCCGGGTGGAGTTGCCGTCGGCGGCGACGACGAGCGGCGCGTGGAAGGTGACCGGCGTCTTCTCCTCGCCGAGTTTGGCCTCGACGCCGGTGATCCGGCCGGTACGGGGGTCCAGGACCGGCGCGCCGACGTTGCACCGCTCGTACAGCCGCGCGCCCGCCTTCTGCGCCTGCCGCGCCAGCTGCTCGTCGAAGTCGTCGCGCTTGCGCACGAGTCCGTAGTCCGGATACGAGGCCAGCTCCGGCCAGTCGAGCTGGAGCCGGACGCCGCCGCCGATGATGCGCAGGCCCTTGTTGCGGAGCCAGCCCGCCTCTTCGGAGATGTCGATGCCCATCGCGACGAGCTGCTTGGTCGCGCGCGGGGTGAGGCCGTCGCCGCAGACCTTCTCGCGCGGGAACGCAGTCTTCTCCAGGAGCAGGACGTCGAGTCCGGCCTTGGCCAGGTAGTAGGCGGTCGTGGAACCGGCGGGCCCGGCTCCCACGACGATCACATCGGCGCTGCGCTCGCTGCGGGCGGCGGTGTCGGGCACGTCGGCACTCCTGGTGCTCTCGGTGGAGACGGCGGACGACCGCAGTCTAGAACGCCCACTTCGCGGCCCCGCGGGAGGAGGTGCTACGCCGCTACGGCCGCCCGGCTCGGGACCGCGATCCGGTGGAGGGCGGCGGTGCGCTCCGCCGGGTCCGGGGAGGACATGAGCGCGGAGAGTACGGCGATCCTGGCCTGGCCCGCGCGCAGCGTGCCGGTCGGCACCGCACCCGCCGCCACGAGGTCGACCGCGCCGCCGCCGCCCGCATAGATCGGGGTGACAGGGCCCGCCGGGACGCGAGTGGTCAGCGCGACGAGGACACCGCGGGAGACGGCCCGGCCGACCGCGGCCGTGAAATCCGGGGTGGCGTTGCCCGCGCCGGCGGCCACGAGCACGACGCCGCGCGCCCCCGCCTCCACGGCCGCCTCGAGGAGCAGCGGGTCGGCGTCGCTGTGGTGCATGACCATGTCCACGCGCGGCATGGCGGTGTCGACGGGCGGCAGGGCGAGGGGCTCGGAGCGCTCGGGGCGGCGGAGGATGTGGACGCGGCCGAAACCGACTTTCCCCACAGGGGTGTTGGAGGGGTCGGCGAAGGCGTCGGCGGCGAGGGTCTGGGTCTTCACGGTGCCGCGGGCGGCGTGCACCCGGCCGGCGAACACGGCGAGCGCGCCGAGGTCCTGGACGTTCGCGGCGGTCAGCAGCGCGTCGTAGAGGTTGCCCGAGGCGTCGCCGTCGACGGCCTCCAGGGGGCGCTGGGCGCCGGTGAGGACGACGGGGCGGCGGTCGCGGTGGTGCAGGTCGAGCAGGAAGGCCGACTCCTCGAGGGTGTCGGTGCCGTGGGTGACGACGACGCCGTCGACGGCCGGGTCCTCCAGGACCTCGTGGACCGCGCGGAGCAGGGCGAGTTGGTGGGCGGTGGTCAGCCGCGGGCTGTTGACGGTGAACAGGTCGACGATCTCGGTCTCGACGCCCTCGGGTACGGCCGCCGCGGCGAGTACGTCCCGCCCGGCCGCGTCGGCGGCGTAACCCTTGCCCTGCCAGCGGCTGGCTATCGTCCCGCCGGTGGTCACCACGACGATCCGTCGCATGCCCTGCTCACCTTCTTTCTTCACGTGGCTCTCGTGCTGTTCGCCGTGCTGCGTTGTGTCGTGCTGCGTTGCCCGCCTCAGATGGTCAACGAGCAAGAATAGGGAATTATGCCCGCAATCGGATGGCGGAAATTCACGTCGAGAGGGCATGACGTGGCAGATAATTGCCAACATGGATGAGATCGATCGCAGCATCTTGCGCGAGCTCCAGGAGGACGGCCGGCTGACCAACCAGGAACTCGCCCAGCGCGTCGGCCTGACCCCCTCGCCGTGCCTTCGGCGCGTACGTCAGCTGGAGGAGGACGGGGTGATCCGCGGCTACCGGGCGGTGATCGACCCGGCGACGGTCGGCCGCGGCTTCGAGGTGCTCGTCTCGGTGGAGGTGCGGCGGGACCGCGAGACGGTGGAGGCCTTCGAGGCCGCGCTGCGGGAGCTGCCGGACGTGGTCGAGGCGTACCGGCTCTTCGGCAGCCCAGGCTGCCTGCTGCGGATCGCGGTCGCGGACATCGACGCGTACGAGCGGCTGTGGATCGAGCGGATCACGGCGCTGCCGGGCGTGACGGAGGTCAACTCGCAGATCGTGATGAAGCGGATCAAGGAACCGCGCGGCTTGCCGGTCGTCCGGTAGCGGAGCGGCCCTCGGCGCGGCCCCGGCGCGGCTAGTCCGCCCTGTACGCGCGGTGCAGGGCCACGATGCCGCCCGTCAGGTTGCGCCAGGCGACCTTCGACCAGCCGGCCTTCTGCATACGGGCGGCCAGCGCGGGCTGGTCCGGCCACGCGCGGATCGACTCGGCGAGGTAGACGTACGCGTCCGGGCTGCTGCTGACCGCGGTCGCGACCGGCGGCAGGGCGCGCATCAGGTACTCGGTGTAGACGGTGCGGAACGGGGCCCACGTGGGGTGGCTGAACTCGCAGATCACCACCCGGCCGCCCGGCCTGGTCACCCGCAGCAGCTCGGCCAGGGCGGTGTCCGTGTCGTGGACGTTGCGCAGCCCGAAGGAGATCGTCACGGCGTCGAACGAGGCGTCGGCGAAGGGCAGCCGCGTCGCGTCCCCGGCGGTGAACGGCATGTGCGGGTGCCGCCTCTTGCCCTCCCGCAGCATGCCGAGCGAGAAGTCGCAGGGCACGACGTACGCGCCCGCGGCGGCGAACGGCTGCGAGGACGTGGCCGTACCGGCGGCGAGGTCGAGGATCCGCTCGGAAGGGCGGGCGCCGACCGCCTGCGCGACCGCCCGCCGCCAGAGCCGGGCCTGGCCCAGGGACAGCACGTCGTTCGTGAGGTCGTACTTCGCCGCCACGTCGTCGAACATCGCGGCGACTTCGTGCGGCTGCTTGTCCAGGGAGGCTCGGGTCACGGCGCCCATTGTGGCAGCACGGCACCACGGCTCAGGAGCGCGGCCCCTCTGCCGGGTCGTGCGCTCACGGCATGCCGGAACACTGCGGGCTACGCCTGGCACAACTCCGCTTTGGCGGGCCGCTTTACGCGCGGCGGTACACCAGCCGTCCCCCGAGAGCCGTGACGAGACAGCCCCGGTCCTCGTCGAAGACCGCGAAGTCGGCCGCGCCGGAGGGGGTCAGCGCCCGGGGCCGGGGTCCGGGCGGGACGGGCAGGGGCAGGACGCGGATGCCGGAGCGGTGGACGGCGGTGCGGACCGAGGCTCGGGTGAAAGGGCCGGACAGCGCCGTCGTCCCGGCGGCCAGCAGCCGCTGCACCCCGCGCCGCGCGCTGGCCCCCCAGCGGCTGTCGTCGAAGGCCGGCCCGGTGATCGCATCGCCGGTCAGCGGTCCGGTGCCGAGCTCACCGGCCTCACGCGGGTCGGGCCAGTACGTGCGCTCCAGCAGGGCGGTGCCGTCCGGCTCGTACCGTCCGGGCGTGAGGACGCCGTCCCACTCCCGGACACGGGCCCGCTCCCCGTACTCCGCGAACAGCTCGTCGTACGGCCCGATGGCCGCGAAACGGCCGCCCGAGACCACGACCGCGTGCCCGGCGTCCGGCTCGCCGCCCTCGGTGAGGCGGACGGCGCGCACCCGGTGAATCGTCAGCACAACAAGGCCAGTCGGCGGTCAGTCGGCGGTCAGCTGGTCTCGACGAGCTTCAGCTCGGGGTGAGCCGTGCCGCCCTCGATCGCGGTCGAGGAGAGGTGCGAGACGACGTGGTCGTCGACCGGGTCGTTCGCCGGGTCGTCGTGGACCACCAGGTGCTCGTACGTCGTCGCGCGCTGCGCCGGGACCCGCCCCGCCGCCCGGATGAGGTCGATCAGCTCCATCCGGTTGGAGCGGTGCTTCGCACCCGCCGAGGAGACGACGTTCTCCTCGAGCATCACCGAGCCGAGGTCGTCCGCCCCGTAGTGCAGCGACAGCTGGCCGGCCTCCTTGCCGACGGTGAGCCAGGAGCCCTGGATGTGCGCGACGTTGTCGAGGAAGAGCCGCGCGATGGCGATCATCCGCAGGTACTCGAAGATCGTGGCCTGCGTCCGGCCCTTCAGGTGGTTGTTCTCGGGCTGGTAGGTGTACGGGATGAAGGCGCGGAAGCCACCCGTACGGTCCTGGACGTCGCGGATCATCCGGATGTGCTCGATCCGCTCGGCGTTGGTCTCGCCGGTGCCCATCAGCATGGTGGAGGTCGACTCGACGCCGAGGCGGTGGGCGATCTCCATGATTTCCAGCCAGCGCTCGCCGGACTCCTTGAGCGGGGCGATGGCCTGGCGCGGGCGGGCCGGGAGGAGTTCGGCGCCCGCGCCCGCGAAGGAGTCCAGACCCGCGTCGCGGATCCGGCGGATCGCCTCGTCCGCCGTCACACCGGAGATCCGGGCCATGTGCTCGACCTCGGACGCGCCGAGGGAGTGGATGACCAGCTGCGGGTAGGCCTTCTTGATGGCCGAGAAGTGCTCTTCGTAGTACTCGACGCCGAAGTCGGGGTGATGGCCGCCCTGGAACATGATCTGGGTGCCGCCCAGCCTGACGGTCTCCTCGCAGCGCCGCAGGATGTCGTCGAGGTCGCGCGTCCAGCCCTTCTCGGTGTCCTTGGGCGGTGCGTAGAAGGCGCAGAACTTGCACGCCGTCACGCAGACGTTGGTGTAGTTGATGTTGCGCTCGATGATGTACGTCGCGATGTGCTCGGTCCCGGCGTAGCGGCGGCGGCGCACGGCGTCGGCGGCCGCGCCCAGCGCGTGCAGCGGCGCCGACCGGTACAGGTCGAGGGCCTCCTCAGGAGTGATACGGCCACCGGCGGCGGCGCGGTCGAGGACGGACTGAAGGTCGGCGCTCTCGCTCACCGGGACCGGTCCCTTCCGGAGGGGTACGTGACGACCGACCCAGCGTACGCCAGGGGTTCCCGGCCGCCGGGGACGGGATACGGGGATACGGCGACCACGGGGATGCGCCGGGGGCCGGCGCGCGACGTCAGTCGAGCTTGCGCAGCGTGCCGGTGGGATTGCCCGCGGGCTCGTCCTTCGCGGCGTAGCCGATGGAGCCGTCGGACTTCAGGGTGAACCGCTCCTCCGTGGAACCGCTGCTGCACAGCGGCTGGCCCTCGGTCTCCTTGAAGCGCGAGTTCATGACGAGCTCCCTCGGCTCGGCCCTGACGAGCCGCCAGAGACTGCGGCACTTCAGTGCCGAGAGCGTGATGTCGCCACTGGCGACCTTCTGCCCCACCTTGCCCCGCTCGATGGTGATGGTCATCTGGCCGCCCGGGACGCCGTTCTCGGAGGTGAGACTGCCCTGCCAGGTGCCGAGGAACGCCTTGGGCACCGCGGATCCGGCGGCGGAGGGGGCGGTGGCCGCGGGCGTGGACGTGTCATGGGAACTGTTGGTCCCGGAGTCCCCGCCGCCCCCGGTGCCGGGCATCAGGCCGAGGAAGTACGCGGTGGTCGTGCCGACGGCGAGCGCCGCCGCCACGGAGAGCACGACGGTGCAACTGAGCCGGCGGGGGCGGCGGGCTCCGGGGAGGCGCGGCGCGGCCGTGGCCGTCGCGGAGATGGAGAAACCGGGCGGCGCGGGGGGAGCGGCGGGCGCGGCGTCATCCGCGTGGTGCGCGAATGCCCCGCCCGGGGCCGGCACGGACGCGGCCCCGCCCGCGTACGAGGGGTGCGGCGGACCGTAGCCGCCCGCGGGCGCGAGATCACTCGGCGCGGCGGTACCGCTTCCGACGGCGGCCGCCTCGGGGCCCTGGGTCGGGAACTGGGCGGGCGGCAGGGTGACCAGGCCCGAGCCGCCCTGGGCCGCGCCGCCATGACCTGCCCCCGGCACCGCACTTTCCGCCTTCGCACCCGCCCCGCCGTCAGGCCCCGCGTCCGGCCCCGCGTCCGGCCCGGCTTCCAGGTCGAGGAGTTCGACGGCGCGCCGGCTCACCTGCTCGACCAGGGGCCCGGGCAGCCAGCCCGCACGTACGAGCCCCTGCGCGCCCGTCCCCCCGCCGAGACGCCGCGCCACCTCCTCCGGGGTGGGCCGGGCGGCCGGGTCCTTGGAGAGGCAGCCGGCGACCAGCTCGCGCAGCTCGCCCGTCAGCGCGCCGCCCAACTCCGGCTCCTCGTGTACCACCTTGTAGAGCAGGGCGGCCGAGCTGTCGCCCGGGAAGGGCGACTCGCCGGTGGCCGCGAACGCCAGCACCGCGCCGAGCGAGAAGACGTCGGACGCGTGCGTGACGCCCTTGCCGAGGATCTGCTCGGGCGCCATGTAGCCGGGCGAGCCGATGGAGACGCCGGTGGAGGTCAGGGAGGCCGTGGCGTCCGTGGCCCGCGCGATGCCGAAGTCGATCAGCCGCGGGCCGTCCACCGTCAACAGCACGTTCGACGGCTTGACATCGCGGTGGACGAGGCCGAGGCCGTGGACGGCGGTCAGCGCCTCGGCCAGGCCCGCGCCCAGCGTCCGTACGGTGTGCCCGGGCAGCGGGCCGACGGCGGACACCGCCTGGCCGAGGGCCGGGCCCGCGACATAGCCGGTCGCCACCCACGGCACGGACGCCTGGGGGTCGGCGTCGAGCACCGGCGCGGTCCAGTCGCCGCCGACCCGCCGCGCGGATTCGACCTCGCGCCGGAAGCGGGCGCGGAACTCCTCGTCCGTCGCGTAGTGCGGGTGCACGACCTTCACCGCGACCGTACGGCCGCCCGCGCTCCGCCCCAGATAGACCCGGCCCATGCCGCCGGCCCCGAGCCTGCGCAGCAGCCGGTACGGGCCGATGGCGCGCGGATCGTCCGCTTCCAGCGGATGCATGACGTGCTGATCCCCCCTCGGCTCGCCCCGATGCCCCCTAGCGGCGTGCCGGACAGCTTAGAGCCTGGGGTCAGGGCCCGGGAGCGACCGGATCGGCGGTCTGCGCGGGCAGCAGGCCGACACGTACGTCCGCGGGGAATCCGGTCGTTGCCCCGGTGCGGCGGGCGAACTCGGCCACGCCCGCGAGCTGGTCGGGACCGAACCGGAAGTCCAGCGTGGTGAAGTAGCGCTCCAGCAGCGCCGCGTCGAAGGCCTCCCAGCGGGCGGCCTGCTCGGCGACCTTGCCGACCTCCTGGAGGGACAGGTCGCGGGAGGCCAGGAAGGCCTCGTGCACTTTCCGCACGATCAGCGGCTCGCGCGCGAGATAGTCGCGGCGGGTCGCCCAGACGGCGAACACGAACGGCAGGCCCGTCCAGTCCTTCCACATCTGCCCCAGGTCGTGGACCTGGAGCCCGAGGCGGGGCGCGTCGTGCAGCGAGGCGCGCAGCGCCGCGTCCCCGATCAGCACGGCCGCCTGCGCCTCCAGCATCATCACGCCCAGGTCCGGCGGGCACGTGTAGTACTCGGGCTCGATGCCGTACTGCTCGGCGAGGAGCAGCTGTGCGAGCCGCACGGACGTACGGGAGGTGGAGCCCAGCGCCACGCGCGCGTGGTGCAGCTGGTCCAGCGGCACCTGGGACACGATCACGCACGACATGACGGGGCCGTCGCAGCCGACGGCGAGATCGGGGAAGGCGACGAGGTCGTCCGCGTTCCGGAGGAACTCGACCAGGGTGATGGGGGCGATGTCGAGTTCGCCGCGGACCAGCTGCTCGCTCAGCTTCTCGGGGGTGTCCTTGCTGAGCTCGAGGTCGAGCAGGGTGCCCGTGCGGGCGAGGCCCCAGTAGAGGGGCAGGCAGTTCAGGAACTGGATGTGGCCGACCCGGGGCCGGCTACGACGGTGGTCGTCGGCGGCGGGGGTGACGGGCGTGGTGACGGTGGCGCGGGTGGTGCCCGCGGCAGCTCGGTCGGCAGGATCAGCTCGGTCAGAATGGTCCACATCGGGAGGCTAGACCCGGCGGGCCCGCGGTCCGCGCCCGGGGGCTGCCACGGCGCCGTCGTGGTCCCGCGCGCGGGGAGTGGGATGGCGCGGGGGGCCGCGCGCGGGGAGGTGGGGCCGCGCGCGGGGGAGGGCGCGGGGGGCGTGGGCGCCCGGGAGGACACGCGGGCGCGAATTCACCCGGATGCTACGGGCCACGGCCGCGCGCACGAGCCCGTATGCGCGGCCTCACAGTGGGTGACCGTGCAGGTCGGGGCTGCCTTTTCGGACGGAAACCGCCCGCGCGGGTGATCTTCACCTCTTCCTCGCGCCGAGAACTGCGTGCTAGGCTCGCCGCAAGTTGCAGTTTGGTTTCCCTTGCAGTACAGAGCCTGCGGAGCATGTGACGCCGCAGGCTTTTGTAGTTTTCAGACTTCTTGCAGGTTCTGGAGCAGGGCAACCCTTTGGCCCAAGGAGGGCTTATGGCTACCGGAACCGTCAAGTGGTTCAACGCTGAAAAGGGCTTCGGCTTCATCGCCCAGGACGGCGGCGGCCCGGATGTCTTCGTCCACTACTCCGCGATCAACGCGTCTGGCTTCCGCTCCCTCGAGGAGAACCAGACCGTGACCTTCGACGTCACGCAGGGCCCGAAGGGCCCGCAGGCGGAGAACGTCACCCCGGCCTAACCTGCCCGGGACGACCGATCTCTGTCTGATCGCAGAACCAGCAGTACCCAAGGAGCCCTGCTCCCCCGCGATGGCGGGGAAGCGGGGCTCCTGCCTTTGTGCCCATGGGGCAGGCGGCGGCGGGAGCCGGCGGGCGGCGGGGTGGGCGGGGACGGCGCTAGCGCTCCGGGCAGGCGAGGTGCGGGGCCAGGCGGTTGGGGCAGGAGACGAGCGCGTACGACGCGAAGCCGCCGTCCCGCAGGTAGAAGCCCCAGGCCACGTCCCCGCCCCAGCTCAGCGTGTCCGCCGCGGTGGCCTCGCGCCGGTCGAGCGGCGGCGACCCGGCCTCCTCCGGATGCAGCAGGCCGGGCAGGACATCCTCGGCCCTGGCCCTGATCCACGCGGCGGCCTCCCCCGGGTCCGTGAACGTGGCCTGGATCAGCCGCCGGGGCTTGCGCAGCCACTCGGTGAGCCGCAGCGGCGTCACATCCGAGGCCGCGAACGCAGCCTCGTACTCCGGCCGCCGCTCGCCTTCTCTGTCGAACAGCCAGCGGGGGCCGACCCAGGCGTACGCGTGACAATGCACGGCGCCGGCCGGAGACCGTTTCACGTGTCCATTGTCCGACGCATGGGATGATTGGCCCTATTTAGCCGTATTGGCGGGTCTCAGGAGCGGGTGGCGGCCGTTCGCGACTGCGGCCCCTGTGAACGTACGCCGCGCAGCCACGACGCCATGCGCGGGCATGACGGCCAGGGATGACGGGAAGCGTCACCACGACTGGCCTCGCCGCTCCCCGGAGCCCACTGATTCCACGAAGTCCGCTGAATTCACGGAGTCCGCGAAGCCCACGGAGTGCACGAAGCCCCGGAACTCACGGAGCCCACGGAGCCGCCTTCGATGCCGAGCCGGCTGACGATCACGGTGCACCATGTGCGCGCCGCACTCCGCGGCGCGCACCGCCTCGGCATCGACACCGTGCCGCTCCTGCAAGGGGCCCGGATCCCGCCGCTGCTGCTCGGCGACGACCGGGCGCGCGTCACGCCCGAGCAGTTCAGCCGCCTCATCAGAGCGCTGCACCAGGCCACGGGCGACGAGTTCCTCGGCCTCGGCACCGCCCCCAGCAGGCGCGGCACCTTCGCGATGATGTGCTACGCCTCGCTCGGGTGCCGGGACCTCGGCGCCGCCCTGGAGCGGGCCTTCCGCTTCTACAGGCTCTTCCCCGGCGGCCCGGACCTCGCCCTGGAACGTGGCACAGGTGAGGCGATGTTCGTCGTCCGCAGCGAACTGCCCCACGACGTGGACCACTTCCTCTCCGAATGCCTGGTCGTCATCTGGCACCGGCTGTCCAGCTGGCTGGTCGGCCGCCAAATCCCGCTGCTGCGCGCCGAGTTCGCCTACCCCGCGCCCGAGCCCCCGCACCGCGACGAGTACGACCTGCTCTTCGACTGCCCGTTGCGCTTCGGCGCGGACCGCACCTCCGCCGCCCTCGACGCCCGCTGGCTCGCCGCCCCCGTCGTCCAGGACGAGCCGAGCCTCGAGGAGCTGCTGCGCCGGGCACCCGTGGGCCTGCTGAGCCGCAACGACTACGGCACGACGGTCGCCGAGCACGTGCGCCGGGTCCTCGTACGGGCTCTGCGGGGCGGCGCGGGTACGGCGCGGCTGCCGGAGGTCGCGGAGGTCGCGGCGCGGCTCGCGGTCAGCCCGGCCACGCTGCGCCGCAGGCTCCAGCAGGAGGACACGTCCTTCCAGCAGTTGAAGGACGCGGTGCGGCGGGACGCGGCGATCGCGGGGCTCGCGGAGGGGCGGGAGCCGATCGCGGAGCTGGCGGCGCGCCTCGGCTTCTCCGAGGACACCGCGTTCCACCGGGCCTTCCGCCGCTGGACGGGCACGACGCCGGGGGCGTATCGCCTGGCGGGCGGCGCGCCCGGGAGAACCGTGCGCGCCGAACGCACTGAACGGGCCATTCGCGCCGATCGGGCCGAACGGGCCGAACGGGCCGAACGGGCCGAACGGGCCGAACGCAATGAGACGCGGAGTCAACGAAGCTGAGCTGTCCGGTCAGCCCGGAAATTACTCGCGAGTCACTACGGTCCCCTTGAACGACCTGACCTCGTCCGTTCGACCCCCCGTTCGACCGCCCTTGCCAGGCCCAGACGCTGCGGTGCTTCCCCCACGACCCTGGCCCGCCGCCCACTCGGCGGGCTCCCCCCACCCAACCCTTCAAGGGCTCCGCCCCGTTGCCCCGTCCCGGTTCTCTCCCTGCGTGGGACGCAGGGAGAGAACCAGGGCTGGGCAGGGACGAACGGGCAAGCGGGCGGGCACGATACGCGCCGCAGGGATCGACGCCGGGCGCGGGCTGGTCCGCGGGCAGTTGGGAGAGCCGCATGCACCTCTCACCCCTGCGCACACACAGGTGGGCCGTCGCCGCCGCGGCGGGCCTGTGCCTCGCGGCGGCACTGCCGCAGGCCGCCACCGCCGTCGACTCCGGCTCCGGATCCCCCGCATCAGGCTCCGGATCCGCCTCCGGATCCGAAGTCACCGGCAAGCCGGGCGACATCGTCCGGTCGGCGCCGACCTCCTTCCACCCCCTGCCCGGACAGCCGACGAACACCCGTGCCTGGCACATCGAGTACCGCTCCACCACCGCCAAGGGCGAGCCGAACGTCGTCTCCGGCACCGTCATCGTCCCCGACGACGGCCGCACGGGAGCGCGCCCGCTCGTCACGTACGCCGTAGGGACCGTCGGCCTCGCCGACCAGTGCGCGCCGTCCGCCGGATTCCCCGACGGCACCACCAGCGAGGCGGCTCTCATCCAGCGCCTCACCGACCGCGGCTGGGCCGTCGCCGTCACGGACTACGAGGGCCTCGGCACCCCCGGC
Source organism: Streptomyces sp. 8N616 (assembly GCF_052246385.1). NCBI lineage: Bacteria > Bacillati > Actinomycetota > Actinomycetes > Kitasatosporales > Streptomycetaceae > Streptomyces > Streptomyces sp. 8N616. The sequence goes on from NZ_JBQQBY010000048.1 coordinate 59,045, forward strand.
GACCACACCTACACCGTCGGCCGGGCCGAAGGGCAGGCCGTGCTCGACGCGGCCCGCGCCGCCCAGCGCCTCCCCGAGGCCGGGCTCTCGGCCAAGGGGCCTGTGGGCATCATGGGCTACTCGCAGGGCGGGCAGGCCGCGAGCTGGGCGGCCGAACTGCACGACTCGTACGCGCCCGAGCTGCGCGTCAAGGGCACGGCCGCCGGAGGCGTCCCCGCCGACCTGTTCAAGGTCATCGACCACAACGACGGCGGCGTCGGCGCGGGCCTGGTCCTGATGGGGGCCAGCGGCCAGAACGCCGCCTTCCCCGAGCTGCAGCTCGACAAGTACCTCAACGACCAAGGTCGCTTCTACGTCGACTTCATGCGGAAGAACTGCGCCGCCGCCAGCGCGGCCGTCGGGGCCTTCAAGCGAATATCGGACGTGACGCTCAAGAACCCGCTGGAGGAGCCGGACTGGCAGCGGCGGATGCGCGAGTCGGAGCTCGGCACGCACGCACCCGACCACCCGGTCTACCTCTACCACGGCACGGTCGACGAGCTGATTCCGTACGAGGTCGGCGAGCAGCTGCGGGGGGACTGGTGCGGGAAGGGCGTGCCGGTGCGGTGGAAGCCGGTCCCGCTCGCAGGGCACGCCGGGGGTGCGCTGGCCGCATCGACTCCGGCCGCCGACTGGCTCGCCGCCCGCTTCGCGAACGAGCCGGACACCGGCAACTGCGGCTAGCCACCCATTGACCCTCTTGACGGCCCCGGTTGTCTCCCAGCAGTGCTGGGAGACAACCGGGGCCGTCGCGGCGGAGGACGGCCGCGGGCCACTCGACATCCCCCGTAGCTGACCCGCACGCGCAGCACAAAGGACCTCGGGACCGCTCGCCGCTCCCCGCCCTCCTCCTCGTACAACGCCTCGATCTCCGCCGCGGAGGCGCGGGCGATCGCTGCCCCCGCTTCAGCTTCGTCGGGGGCGTCAGGTGTCCCGTCTCTTCAGTGAAGCGGCGTCCGCTGTCGCAGGTCGGCGTCGGGCTGTCGGATGTCAAGGGCATCCGGTGCTGAAGGGGCGGGGGCCCTTCCCAAG
>NZ_JBQQBY010000049.1:0-58085 GCF_052246385.1 Streptomyces sp. 8N616
CCTCAAAAGGGCGCGCAGGGCCCGAAGAAGAAGGCTGGACGGGCGGAACCCCGCGACGTTCGGTGGCGCACTGGCGCCGGGATGTCAGCGCCATGGCGCGCCTCCCCGGCCGGCGCCGGACGCAGCCAGCGCCTCGGCGCGGAGCGCCGCCGCGCGGCGGAGAGCGTCGACGGCGGGATCGCCGCTCGTCACGACGCCCGGGAACCGGGCGTCGGGCAACGGGGTGCGGGAGGACTCGGAGCGCGAAGCCTCGGCGCCCGGCGCCCTGGTGTCCGAGGGCCCGTGGCCCGCAGCTGTGGTGCCGGGATCGCCGGTGGTCGAAGTCCCGGCGTCGGGGGCGCCGGTGTCCGAAGGGCCGTGGCCCGCAGTCGTTGTGCCGGGAGCGTCGGTGGGCGAAGTCGCGGGCTGTGGAGCCCTCGTGGGCGGAGTTCTGGCGCCCATGGCCCCGGCGCCCGAGGCTCTGACGACCGAAGTTTCGGCGCCTGGCGCCCCGGTGTTCGAGGGTTTGGGGCCCGCAGTCGCGGTGCCGGGAGTGCCGGTGGTCGAAGTCCCGGCTTCCGGAGCATCGGTGTCCAGGGGCTCGGCGCCCGCAGCAGTGGTGCCGGGGTTCGCAACCGCGGGGCCGGACGCCGCGGCGTCCGGGTTCCCCGTGCTCTCCGGGCCGCACGGGTCGCCCTCGCTCAGGGCTGCTGTGAGGGCCGATTCCACCGTTGTGAGGGTGCCGAGTTCGCCGCGGGCTCCGCGGCCCAGCGTTTCGACCGCGCCCGCCGCGCGGGCCCGGGCCCGGCAGTGGAAGGCGAGTTCGCAGGCGGCCAGGCAGTCGGGTGTGTACGCCGCCGCGACCGACTCGACGGCCACCACCAGCTCCTCCGCGGGGCGGGTCGGCGTTCTGCCGTCGTCGGACAGGCGGAGATCGAACGTGGTGCCTTCGGGCAGCGCGGCGGCGATCTCCTCGATACGGGTGAGCCGCGCCAGCTGGCGCCTGGTGACGGCCAGTTGCTTGCGTACGTCCACCGGCTCCGCCGTGGGCAGGTTGGAGAAGTCCTTGGGGCAGACCAGCAGCACGGTGTGCCGTACGCGAGCGTCGTCGGCCGACTCGACCACCGCCGAGGCCAGGCGCTCGAGCGCCAGGACGTAGACGGCCGCCTGCCGGGCGGCCGCGCCCACCTTGGCCGCGTCGGCCGAACCGTCCACCACCGGGAAGGACTTGACCTCCACGACCGTCCAACTGCCGTCCGGGTGCACTGCCACCGCGTCCGGCTCCAGATAGGCGGGCGAGCCCGCAACGTCGAGCACCACCATGGGGTGGAACAGCAGCGACCATCGCCCTGCCGCCGTCGCCTCCTCCAGGGCGAGGCGCGTACGGGCCGCCCGGCCCTCGGGGCCCGCGGCCGACAGGTCGGGGACGGACACCTCCCCGGCGGGATCCGCGCCCGCGCCGAGGCGTTCGTGCAGCAGCCGCATCAGCTCCGCGCCGCCGTCCGCCTGGATCCGCGCCTCAAAGGCGTTGCCGCGCACGAAGGCGAACTGCGACTGGCCGAACGTGGCGGGCGTGCCCAGCGCACGCGCGAGCGCCGCCTTGTCCACCCCGGCGCCGTCCAGCAGCGCGCGGCGGCGGCAGCCGGGGTTGGCGGCGAGCGCGGCGAGGGCGCGGGCGTCCAGTGGGTGCGGTGGCGCGGTGGGCCCGCGCAGCTCAGCGAGCCGCTGCCGGAGCGCCGTCGTCGGCCGTGGCAGGGCGCGCGGTGGCAGCGCTGCCGACGACGGTGGCGGCGGTGTCGTCGGGGTGGCCGCCACGGCCCGGCTGTCGAGGGATCCGTTCACCCGCCGAAGTCTCGCATCCGTCACTGACAATCGGGGCGGTTCCGGTGCCGACAGGGGATTCGGCCAGGGATTCGGCCGGGGATTCGGCCGGGGATTCCGTCATGGAGCCGGCCGGGGATGCCGCCGGGGCGGAGGAACGTTTGCCCACGCGGTCGCGGACTCCGTCGGCGAGCCGCAGCGCCGGGCGCGCCAGGGCCAGACCCAGCCCCATGACCGCCGCACCGGCGGCCGCGTCGAGGAAGTAGTGGTTCGCGGTGCCCATCACCACCACGGTGGTGACCAGCGGATACGCGACACCGGCCACCTTGGCGGGCCACCCCCGCCCGCACCGCCAGAGCATCACTCCGCACCACAGCGACCACCCCACATGCAGGCTCGGCATCGCCGCGTACTGGTTGGTCAGCCCGCCGAGCCCGCGCGGCGCGCTCGCCTCGCCGCCCCACCAGCCGTACGAGCCGTACTGCGACATCGTGTCCACGAAGCCATGGCCGGCGGCGAGCAGCCGGGGCGGGCAGGTCGGGAGGAGGGTGAAGCCGACCAGCCCTATGAGGGTCGAGACCAGCAGCCAGGTACGGGCTATTCGGTAGTGCGGCGGGCGGCGCTTCCACAGCCAGACGAGGATCGCCGGGGTGACGAGGTAATGCAGCGAGGCGTACGCGAAGTCGGCGGGTATGCCGAGCGACGCGTGCTCGGTGAAGAGCCGGTTGAGCGGATGCTCCGCGTTGATGTGCAGCAGTTTCTCGACGCGCAGGATGGCCAGTCCGTGGTCGACGGCCGTCGAGACGTCGCCGCGCGCCATCAGCCGCCCCGCCGAGTACGCGGCGTACACCACGACGATCAGCGGCAGCTCGGTCCACCAGCGGGGACGGCTGCCGCGTGCTCTTCCGGTGCGTGGCGCGGGCGCGGTCTGGGGCATCCGGACGCTCTCCAAATGTTCAGGCGCCCAGTAGGCGCGCATCAACCGTACGGTGTATGTCGATTCCGCCACACACCGGCCCCCGGTTGCTTTCGCAGCGTCGCGTTCGCCTGCCGTTCGGCCCCCGTTGGCGGATGTCCGAGCAAGAAGACGCGGAGATCGCCCGCCGGGTTGACCGCCGAGTACGTGAGCGATGATGGAAACGGCGCCACAAACACCCCATACGCGTCATCGCAGAGCACACGACGGCACCATCCGGCTCAGCTCGGCTCGGCTCGGCTGAGCCCCCGTTCAGTGAGAGGTCTCCCATGGCACCGCGCATCCTGCTGGCCCGTCACGGACAGACGGAATGGTCGCTGTCCGGCAGGCACACCGGACGTACCGACGTCCCGCTGCTGGACGAGGGCAGGCGGGGCGCCAAGCTCCTGGGCGAGCGGCTGCACCGGGCGCCGTTCGGCGGCCTGCCGGACGCGGAGATCCGTACGAGCCCGCTGTCGCGGGCCTCGGAAACCTGCGGTCTGGCCGGATTCGGAGACCGCGCGGAGTCGTGGGACGTGCTGATGGAGTGGGACTACGGCGCGTACGAGGGCCTGACGCAGGCCCAGATCCAGGCCCAGCGGCCGGGCTGGTTCATCTGGCGCGACGGGGTGCCGGAGGGCGAGACGCTCGACCAGCTCGCGCGGCGTGCGGACGCGGTGGTGGAGTGGGCGCGCTCGGCGGACCGCGATGTGCTGGTCTTCGCGCACGGGCACATCCTGCGGGTGCTGGCGGCGCGCTGGCTCGGCCGGCACGCGTCGTTCGCGGCGCGCATCAAGCTGGACCCGGCCTCGCTGTCGGTCCTGGGTTGGGCGTACGGGGAGACGGCGCTGGAGTGCTGGAACGACCTGGGCCACATCGACCTCGCCGGACCGGCAACCCCGCGCTGACGTGCCCAAGCCCGCCTCCCCCCAGGGCGTGTCCGGCAGATCATGGCCCCCGAGGCGGGCCCCTTCCCGCCCGTAATCAGGGCTTCGCCCATGGTGCTGGGGGCGGAGCCCTGCTTTGAGGAAGGGACGCGCGCGGAGCCCCGCTATGGCCGCGGGGCAGCGCGCTCCGTACACCTCGTGCCGTACGGCCCTGACCTCGCGCAACGCCAGGTCGGTGAGGGGCGGTTCGTCTCCCCGCGGGACGGCCGGAGCACGCGGGGAAGGATCCGCCGGTGCGCTCTCACATCACGCCCCCAGCCCGGCGCCCGCGCGGCTTCGGTCCCCACCCGCCCGCTGCAATGCGGGAAAGGTCGGCGCATCGGCGCCGCCAAGACCGGGTGCGTCAGGTGTCGCGGGCGGCGTGGTGGTCGAGGAAGTCGGCCACCGGCGGGGAGCCGTCGTGGCGGCGGAGGAGAGCCGCCGTGCTGTCCAGCATCGCGCGGATGCGGGACGACTGGACTTCGTCCAGCAGCCGCAGTACGCGCTGACCCGCGTGCGCCGCTTCATCCGGAGCCCCGCTCCGCGCGAGGTTTCCCGCCAACTCCGCGGTGAACAGCGCCGCGTTGCGCGCGAAGTGAGGATCCTGCAGCGCCACCGCGCGGCGCGCGTGGTCCGCCGCGCGCCCCCACTGCCCGAGTGCCGACCAGCACTGCGCTTCGAGCCCCTCGAGTTCGGCCTCGCCGTAGAAGGACATCCACTCCGGATCGGCGTCCGAGGGCCCGCGCCCGAACAGCGTATGGGCGCGCAGCAGCGCTTCCTCGTACTCCTTGCGGTCGCCGAGCCCCGCCCAGCCCCCGGCCTCGCGCAGGGCGAGGAGCGACAGCAGCCGGGGCGACGACAGGTGCCGGGCGGCGCGCTGCGCGGCCTGGGCGGCACGTACGGCCTCGCGCGGGCGCCCCGCATCGCGCGCGAGGAAGGCCGTGTTGCAGAAGGCGTGGGCCTCCAGAGCCGGGTCGCTTGCGACGCGCGCCGTAGCGAGCGCCTCCCCGTAGTGGGAGCGGGCATCCGCGAAGCGGCCCGAATCGTGGGCCAGCCAGCCCACGGAGATGGCGAGTTCACCGGCCCCGGCTTGCAGCCGGTCGGCCGTCGACTGGCGCTGGGTGCCCGCGTCGAGCAGCGCGTAGGCGGTGCGCAGCGGCTGGGCGGCCCGCCGGTAGAGGCCGTCGGCGCCGTGCCGGTCGTCGAGCAGCCGGATGCGCCGTACGGCCTCCTCGACGGCCGTCGCCTCGGACTCTCCGACGCGGCGCGGCGGGCGGGCGAAGCCCAGCCCGAGGGAGTCGGCGCCCAGCCCCAGGGAGCCGGCCGCAAGGGCGGCCGGGCCGCCGGTCATGAATGCGCGACGCAGCACGTCGCTCTCCTCGTGAGTGGTGACAGGTGGATCGGGTTCGGTCCTGGCCGGGGGCACGGCGCCGCTCGCGCGCGCCCCCCGTCCGCGGACTTCTTCGCGCGGCGCGAAGCCCATGTCCGCGAGCGTGTGGTCCGGGAACATGTGCCGGAACACGCGCTCGTAGGCGTAGTTGGGGCAGCGGATCTCCCCGGACTCGACGCGCCCGATGTAGCGCGCGTCGCAGGCGACCTGCTCCCCGATGTCGCGGGCCGCACGGCGTACGGCCGCCGCGAACTCGCCCGGTGACAGCGGGCCGCGCAGCTGCCGGAAGGCCGTGTTCGGCCGCGGCGCGGGGCGCGCGGCGAAGCCCCGCGAGGACGATGACGAAGACGCTGACGGCGTCGCCATGGCCGAGCCCTCTCCCTGGCGGTGCTCCGCCCCCCGTAAGGGGCGGGGTTCAATTGCTGCCGGCCCTTACGCGCACGCGCCCCGCCGCGCCGGACCGGCGAGGCACGACCGTACCCGTTGTGACGAAGCAAGTACCCAGGGTTTGGCTACAAACCGGATATCTCACCCACGATCCGCCATGAACTGCCATCCTTTGCGGCGGCGTGCCGCCGTAGCCGTTGACGCCGCAACCGCGTTGAACCCTTGAAGAAGGAGCGACGCTGCTCACTTCCGGAGGAGGGGTTTCTCTTGGCGGAGGCCGACGTGGACGTCAGTGGTTCGCAGACGACTGCCCAGCATGGCCCCAGCCCGGACCGCAGCCCGAGCCCGGCTCCCGACGCCGCCCCGGGGTGCGATCTCGTGACCGTTCCGGCCCGTCAGGGCCTGGAGGCGGTGGACATCCTGCGCCGGGCCACCGACTCCGGCGGCGCTTACCGCGGCCCGGACGAGGAGCCGGGCGCCGTCGGCGCCGTGCTGCACGACGGGGACTGCGACACGCTCGGCTTCCTGGTGCCGCCCGGCACCGCGGCCGGCTGGGACCTGCCCGGCAGTGCGTGCACCCAGACCTTCGGGCGCGGGCTGCCGACGGCCGCGGAACCGCCCGTCGCGGGCACCGGTTGGCTCGTGCCGCCGGTCGGAGACGGCGCTGTCACCGACCCGGCCGTGCTCCGCGCCGCGCTGGGCGAAGCGGCCCGCCTGATCGAGGCCGCCGACCGCTGCAGGTGAGTGACCCTTCGGCCGCTCAGCCGCCACGGGCCGCCCGGGAACCCTGGCTCCTGCGAACCCGGCTGCCCGGGAACCCCGCCGTCCGGAACACGGCTGCCCGGGGGCCTGGCCGCGCAGAACCCCGCCGCAGGGGAACCCCGCCGCTCGTGAGCCCCTCTCGGGAATGGCCGCCCGCCCCCGGGGATACTGGGGGCATGGCGAAGGGCAGGCGGCGTCATGCGGAAGCCGTCACCGAAGAGGTGGACGGCGGTGTCGCCGAGCTCGTCCCCGACCGTGACCGGCCGCGCGCCCGTACGCTGCTCATCGACGGCGCCCCCCAGTCCCACGTGGACCTCGACGACCCCGCGTACCTCGACTTCGAGTACCAGCGCAGGCTCGGTCACATCGCCGATCTGACCGCGCCGCTCGGCCGCCCCGTCCAGGCTCTGCACCTGGGCGGCGGCGCCTTCACGCTCGCCCGGTACGTCGCCGCGACCCGCCCCCGCTCCACCCAGCAGGTCGTCGAACTCGACGCCCGGCTGGCCCGGTTCGTACGGCGCCAGCTGCCGCTGGAGAGCGGCTGGCGGATACGGGTGCGGGGCGGGGACGCGCGGGCGGGGCTCGGCAAGGTCCCCGAAGACTGGGCCGATCTCGTCATCCTGGACGTCTTCAGCGGGGCCCGTACGCCCGCCCATCTCACCAGCGCGGAGTTCGCGGCCGAGGTACGGAGAGCGCTCCGGCCCGGCGGCTTCTACGCGGCGAACCTCGCCGACGGGCCGCCGCTCGCGCACCTCCGGGCCCAGATCGCCACCGTAGGAACGGTTTTCCCCGAGATGTGCCTGATGGCCGACCCGGCCGTGCTGCGCGGGCGCCGGTTCGGCAACGCCGTCCTGCTGGCCTCGGACCGCGAGCTGCCGGTCGCCGAGCTGACGCGCAGGGCCGCGGGGGACCCACACCCCGCGCGCGTGGAGCACGGCAGGGCGCTGCTGGACTTCACAGGCGGTGCGGCGCCGGTGAGCGACGATGCGGCGCGGCCGTCACCCGCCCCGCCGGAGAAGACCTTTGAGTGATCAGCACCAGCGGTCCGTGTCAGCGGTCCGTGTCAGTGATCCGCGATCATTGATCCGCGCCCGCGTTGGCCGCTGCCGGATCGGCGGCCATCGGGTCATTCCTCGACGACCTGGACGGTCGGCGGGTGGCCGTTCCAGGTGCAGAAGACCGATGTCGTGTTCGCGCCTCTGGTGAAGTTCACCCGGATCCACTCGGACTGCTTCCAGACCTGCATCTGCCAGTCCGAGTCGGGCGTCGCCGAGACCAACTCCGCGTAATCTTCGTTGATTTCGAAGACGACCCGGCCGCCGGCCACGTTGTAGCTCTTCACGTCGCCGCTCGCGGACGACGCGGCGGAAGGGGAACTCGGGGCGGTGGTGCGCGGCGGCGGGGTGTCGCGGTTCTCGGGTGTCCCGGACGGTCTGCGGGGCTTGGAGGGGGAGGGCGACGACGGCTTGGGGCGCTGGGTGGACGAGGACTGCGGCTCGGCGCCGCCCGCGGCCTCCGCACGCCCGGTTGCGTCGCCGGGTATGGGAAGCGCGCGCGGCGGGTCGTACGCCGTGCCGGCGAGCACGGTGTGGACGCCCCACCACGACAGCGTGACCGCAGCGCCCGTGGCGAGCGACCACGCTACGGCGTGAACCAGTCCTCGTTGCATCACGCTCATACTGCCGCACGTGGCCGATTCTTTGCGATGGACTTCGCGGGACGATCATCACGCGTATGGCGTACGGTGCCGCCCATGGCAAGTGTGCTCGTGGTCGAGGACGACCAGTTCGTGCGCTCAGCCCTCATCCGGCACCTGACCGAGGCATCCCACACCGTTCGGAGTGTCGGCACGGCCCTGGAGGCGCTGCGTGAGGTGGCCCACGTCGGTTTCGACGTCGTCATCCTCGACCTCGGCCTGCCCGACCTCGACGGGGCGGAGGCCCTGAAGATGCTGCGCGGAATCACCGACGTCCCCGTGATCATCGCGACCGCCCGGGACGACGAGGCGGAAATCGTCCGGCTGCTCAACGACGGAGCCGACGACTACCTCGTCAAGCCGTTCTCCGTGGACCACTTGTCCGCCCGGATGGCCGCCGTGCTCCGCCGCTCGCGCGCGGCCGCGGGCGCCGAGCCGCCGTCCCGGGTGATCCGCGTCGGCGGCCTGGCGATCGACCCGCTGCGGCGGCAGGCGGAGCTGGACGGGGCGGCCCTTGACCTGACGCGCCGCGAGTTCGACCTGCTGGCCTTCCTCGCCGGACGGCCCGGAGTCGTCGTGCCGCGCAAGGAGTTGCTGGCCGAGGTGTGGCAGCAGTCGTACGGGGACGACCAGACCATTGACGTCCATCTGTCGTGGCTGCGGCGGAAATTGGGCGAAACGGCCGCCAAGCCGCGCTATCTGCACACGCTGCGGGGTGTCGGGGTCAAGCTGGAGCCGCCCCGATGAGGTGGGCGCTGGTCAAGGTGAGCCTGGCGGTCACCGCCATGGTCGTCGTGGCCTTCGCCGTGCCGCTCGGGCTCGTCGTCAAGGAGATGGCGCGCGACCGGGCGTTCTCCAACGCCGAGCGGCAGGCCGCCACCATCGGCCCGGCCCTCGCCATCACCACCGACGACGCGCAGCTGAAGCGGGCCGTGGCCAGCACCGAGGTGGGGGCTGAGGGCCGGATGGCCGTGCACGTCCCGGGCACCGCGGGCCCGGGTGGCGGGGCCGCCGTGGAGATCGGCGAACCGCGGGCCGGCCGCGCGGACCTGGCCACCGCGACCCGGCTCGGCCGCGCCTCCATCTCGTCCGTGGACGGCGGTTACGCGCTGCTCCAGCCGACCGCCATCGGCTCGGGAAAGGTCGCCGTCGTCGAGGTGTTCGTCCCCGACCAGGAGGTCACCAACGGCGTCACCACCGCCTGGGCCGTCCTCGCCGTGGTCGCCCTCGCTCTGGTCGTCGGCTCGGTCGCCATCGCCGACCGGCTCGGCACCCGTATGGTCCGGCCCGCCGAGGAACTCGCCGGAGCCGCCCAGGACCTGGGCGAGGGCAAGCTCGGCACGCGCGTGCCCGAGGAGGGCCCCGCCGAACTGCGGGCCGCCGCGGTCGCCTTCAACTCCATGGCCGACCAGGTGGTGCAGCTGCTGGCCAACGAGCGCGAGCTGGCCGCCGACCTCTCCCACCGGCTGCGCACTCCGCTCACCGTGCTCCGCCTCAACGCCGCCTCCCTGGGCGAGGGTCCGGCCGCCGAGCAGACCCGGGCGGCTGTCGCCAAGCTCGAGGGCGAGGTCGACCAGATCATCCGGACCGCGCGCGACCAGCGGCCGCAGACCCAGGGCCCACTGGGCGTGGTCTCCGGCTGTGACGCGGCCGAGGTGATCCGCGAGCGGATGGCCTTCTGGTCGGCGCTCGCCGAGGACGAGGGCCGGAAGGTGCGGCTCGCGGGCGTCGACCGTCCCGCGCGCGTGCCCGTGGCGCGCCCCGAACTCGCCGCCGCCCTCGACGCGATGCTCGGCAACGTCTTCCGGCACACCCGCGAGGGCACCGCCTTCTCGGTGGACGTGCACAACGGCGAGGACGCCGTGATCGTGCTCGTCTCGGACGCCGGGCCCGGCATCAAGGACCCGGACGCGGCGCTGCAGCGGGGCCACGGCGACGGCGGCCCCGGCTCGACGGGTCTGGGGCTCGACATCGTCCGCCGAGTCGCGGAGTCCACGGGCGGCGACGTACGGATCGGGCGCTCGGTGCTGGGCGGTACGGAGATACGGGTCTGGCTCGCGCTCGACGGGCGGCGGCCGTCCCTGGGGCGGCGGGGGCACCGGGTCGTACGGCGCAAGCGCGGCAGGGCGGGGGGCGGCGGCAAGGTCGCCAAGTGAGCCGAAGGCCGTCACGTGAGCGACGGCCGTCAAGTGAGCCTCAGGCCGTCAAGCCAGCCCCAGGCCGTCAAGTGAGCCGCTGGCGCGGCTCTTTGAGTCCAACGTTTAATCACCGCCGATCGTGCCCTTAAGCGCGGCATAAGAAGTCCGGGCCCCGCACCGATCTTGGCTTTTGTCCGTTTCGGGCTCGCTAGCGTGCTGCAGCACCACCCCCCGTAAGAGCAGAGGCAGGAACGCGATGAGCAGTGCGCACCGGCACAGAACGAGCCGTAAGGCCAAGGCGATCGGCGCGGTCGTCGCCGCGGTCGCCGTGGGCGGAAGCGCGTTCATGCTGGCCGGGACGGCTCAGGCCGCCTCGGTCGGCGCGGCGTACACCACGACGAGCGACTGGAGCACCGGCTACACCGGGCAGTACGTGATCACCAACGAGTCCGGGAAGGCGCTGTCCGACTGGACGCTCGAGTTCGACCTGCCGGCCGGGACGAAGCTCAGCTCCCTGTGGAACGCCCGGCACACTGCCGACGGGCAGCACATCACCGTCAAGCCCGCGAGCTGGAGCGGCGACATCGCTCCCGGCAAGTCGCTGACGGTCGGCTTCGTCGCGGCGTCGTCCGGGAACAGCGCGAAGGCCGCGGAGCCCAAGGGCTGTCTGATCAACGAGGTGAAGTGCTCGGTCGACGACGGCGCCACCCCGGAGCCCAGCGGCCGCCCGACGCAGAGCTCTTCCCCGACCGCCGCGCCCTCGCCGACCAAGGAGCCGACGAAGACGCCGACCGCGCAGCCGACCCAGACCGCCACCCCCTCGCCGACCGGGAAGCCGGAGCCGGGCGACGGCTCGGCCAAGGGCGAAGGCTTCGCCCCGTACATCGACACCTCGCTGCACCCCTCCTACGACATGGTGGGCACCGCCAAGAAGACCGGGGTGAAGGAGTTCAACCTCGCCTTCATCACCTCCGGTGGCGGCTGCGTCCCGAAGTGGGGCGGCGTGGCCGATCTGAACAACAACCCCGTGGCCGACCAGATCGGTGAGCTCCGCAAGGCGGGCGGCGACGTGCGGGTGTCGTTCGGCGGTGCCGCCGGGTCCGAGCTGGGCCTCGCCTGCTCCTCCGCCTCCGACCTCGCGGCGGCGTACGGCAAGGTCGTGGACGCGTACAAGCTCACCAAGGTCGACTTCGACGTCGAGGGCGGCGCGCTGCCCGACAAGGCGGCCAACACGCGTCGCGCGCAGGCCATCGCCGAGCTGCAGAAGAAGCACCCGGGCCTCGATGTGTCCTTCACCCTGCCGGTGATGCCCTCGGGCCTCACCCAGGACGGCGTCGACCTGGTCGCCGACGCCAAGAAGAACGGCGTGAAGATCTCGGCCGTGAACATCATGGCCATGGACTACGGGCCCGCGTTCAGCGGCGACATGGGCCAGTACGCGATCGAGGCGGCCACGGCCACCCAGGGCCAGATCAAGAACGTCCTGGGACTGTCGGACGCGGCCGCGTGGAAGGCCGTCGCCGTCACCCCGATGATCGGCGTCAACGACGTCACGACCGAGATCTTCAAGGTGGACGACGCCACCCAGCTGGTGAAGTTCGCCGAGTCCAAGGGCCTGGGCTGGCTGTCGATGTGGTCCTCGACCCGTGACAAGCAGTGCCCCGGCGGGGAGCAGAACTCCGCGCAGGCGACCTGCAGCTCGATCCTTCAGGACGAGCTGGCATTCACCAAGGCCTTTGGTACGTACGGCGGCTGAACCTCTCCGCCCTGGAGTCCCTCTTCCCGACTGCCACCCCCCACGCGCGCCCCGGCCGGGTCACCCCCCATCCGGCCGGGGCGCGCGGTTTTCTGCCCGCGCTATGTGGTCCGGAGACGGCCTATGCGCGGCCTGTTCGGGCCTGGAAGCGGCCTATTCGGCGGGCAGCACGCCCGAGCGGGCGACCTCGGCGTACCAGCGGGCGCTGGACTTGGGGGTGCGGGCCTGGGTCGCGTAGTCGACGTGGATCGCGCCGAACCGCTTCTCATAGCCGTACGCCCACTCGAAGTTGTCCATGAGGGACCAGAGGAAATAGCCCTGGACGTCGGCACCGTCGGTGATCGCGCGGTGCGCGGCGGCGAGGTGGGCGTGGACGTACGCGATGCGCTCGGGGTCGTGGACGGCCCCTTCGGCGTCGGGCTTGTCCTCGTAGGCCGCGCCGTTCTCGGTGATGAGCAGGGGCAGCCCGGGGGCCTCCCGGGTGAAGCGCATCAGCAGGTCGTACAGGCCTGTCGGGTCGACGGACCAGTCCATGGCGGTGAGGTCGCCGGGCGGCTGGTGGAAGGCGACCCGGTCGGCGGCGGGCCAGGGGGAGTGCTCGCTGGCGCCGTGGCCGTCCCTGCGCGGAGGCTCGTTGTCAGTGGCGGCTGATACCACTGTAGGCGTGTAGTAGTTGATGCCCAGCGCGTCCAGGGGGTGCTTGATGACGGCCAGGTCCGAGTCGTGTACGTACGACCAGTCGGTCAGCCGCGCGGTGTCCGCCAGCAGGTCGGCGGGGTACCGGCCGTGGAGCATGGGGTCGGTGAAGATACGGGTGGCGAGGGCGTCGATCTGCCGCTGAGCGTCGAGGTCCTCGGGGGATGGGGTCAGGGCGCGTACGGCGCCGGGGTTGAGGCTGACCGCGACGCGAGCGCGGGCGGGCAGGGCCGAGCGCAGCGCCTGGGCGCCGAGGCCGTGGGCGAGGTTGAGGTGGTGCGCCGCGCGCAGGGCGGCGACCGGGTCGGTGCGGCCGGGGGCGTGCACGCCTGAGCCGTAGCCCAGGAAGGCGCTGCACCAGGGCTCGTTGAGGGTGCTCCAGGTCTCGACGCGGTCGCCGAGCGCCTCGGCGACGATCCCGGCGTACTCGGCGAACCGGTGCGCCGTGTCGCGCTCCGGCCAGCCCCCCGACACCTCCAGCTCCTGCGGCAGGTCCCAGTGGTAGAGGGTCGGCAGCGGCTGGATGCCGTGGGCGAGGAGCTCGTCGACGAGGGCGCGGTAGAAGTCGAGGCCGCGCTGGACGGCGGGGCCGCGCCCGGTGGGCTGTACGCGGGGCCAGGAAACGGAGAAGCGGTATGCGCCGAGGCCCAGTTCGGCCATGAGGCGGACGTCGTCGCGGAAGCGGTGGTAGTGGTCGGCCGCGATGTCACCGGTGTCGCCGCCGGCCACGTTGCCGGGCGTATGGCTGAAGGTGTCCCAGATGGAGGGGGTGCGACCGTCCTCCTGCGCGGCGCCCTCGATCTGGTACGCGGCGGTGGCGGCGCCCCACAGGAAGCCGGGCGGAAAGCTTGCGGTCATGGAAGCGCTCCCATGGAGAGTCGTGACGAGGTGATGGAGTGTTGGAGACGGGGAGGTCAGCCTTTGACCGCGCCCTGCATGATGCCGCCCACGATCTGCTTGCCGAAGAGGGTGAAGGCCAGCAGCAGCGGCAGGGTGCCGAGCAGCGCACCCGCCATGATGACCGACTGGTCCGGGATATAGCCGCGGCCGAGGCCGGTCAGCGCGACCTGCACGGTCGGATTGTCCTGGGTCAGCGCGATGATCGGCCAGAAGAAGTCGTTCCAGGCCTGCACGAAGGTGAGCATGGCCAGTACGGCCATGGCGGGCCGGGCGGCCGGGAAGACCACGTGCCAGATGATCCGCAGACTGCCGGCACCGTCCACGCGCGCGGCCTCGATGAGCTCGGTCGGCAGCGCCTCGGTCAGGTACTGCCGCATGAAGAAGACCCCGAAGGCGCTCACCAGGGTCGGCAGGATCACGGCCTGCAGCTGGTTCGTCCACTCCAGCTCGGCGACCGTCATGAACAGCGGCACCACGCTGAGCTGCGGCGGCACCATCATCGTGGCGATGGTCAGCATCAGCAGGAGGTTCTTGAGCCGGAAGCGGAGCTTGGCGAAGGCGAAGCCGGCGATGGTCGAGAACAGCACTGTGCCCACGGTGACCGTGCCCGCGACGACGGTCGTGTTGAGCAGCGCCAGGCCCATGTTGGCGTCGGTCCAGGCCGTTTCCAGATTCTGGAGCAGCCGCCCGCCGAACCAGAACGGCGGGGGTGTCCCGGCCAGCCGGGAGTTGGTGCGGGAGGCCGCGATCGCCGTCCAGACCAGGGGGAAGAGCGAGCCCGCCGTGAAGAGGCTCAGCACGGCGTACGTGATCCTCCCGCCGTGCAGCTGCCCGCCGGCTCTGCCGGCCCTTCCCGCCCTGCCGCGCCGATGGGGCGCTCCCGGCTTCCCGGGGTCGCGGGGCCCGCCGGGCTTACGTTTCTCAGCGGCGACGAGGGCCGTCATCGGGAAGCCTCCTCACGGCTCTTGCGCAGCGCCCTGGCCACGGCGAGGTAGAGCGGGAAGATCAGCAGCAGGATCAGGAACATCGTCCAGGCGATGGCGGCTGCCCGGCCGAGGTGGAAGTGGAACCAGCCCTGCTCGTACATGTAGAGGCCCAGGGTCTGGAACTGGTGCGAGGCGCCGCCCTTCTCGCCGCCCGCCCCGCCGAAGAGCAAGGGTTCGCCGAAGAGCTGGGTGGCCCCAATCGTCGAGACGACGATGGTGAAGAGGATCGTCGGCCGCAGCGAAGGGATCGTCACATGGCGGAACTGCTGCCAGCGGGAGGCCCCGTCCAGGGCCGCCGACTCGTACAGATCGTTCGGCACGGCCTGCATCGCGGCCAGGTAGATCAGCGCGTTGTAGCCCGTCCACCGCCAGATCACGATCGACGAGACTGCGATCTGCGAGCTCCACTCGCCGTTCTGCCAGTCGATGGTGTCGATTCCGGCCAGGCCGAGCGCCCAGTTGACCATCCCGTAGTCGCGCCCGAAGAGCAGTACGAAGACGAGCGTGGCCGCGGCCACCGACGTGGCGTACGGGGTGAGCATCGCGACCCGGAAGAACGTCGAGCCGCGCAGCCGGTAGTTGAGGAGGTGGGCGATCCCCAGTGCCATCAGCAGCTGCGGGACCGTCGAGATCACGCCGATGGTGAAGGTGTTCCGCAGCGCGTTCCAGAAGAACTCGTCCTCCAGCAGCCGGGTGTAGTTGTGCAGTCCGGCCCACTCCATGACCGTCGGATCGTGCAGGGAGACGCGGTGCAGCGACGACCAGCCCGTATAGAGCAGAGGGAAGAGCCCGAAGGCCGTGAAGAAGAGGAAGAAGGGCGCGACGAAGGCGTACGGGCTCCACCGCACGTCGCGGCGGTAGCGGCTGCCGCGCCGCTCGGCCTGCCGACGCGCGCGGAGGGCCGCGCCCCCCTCCCTCGCGGGGGGCGCGACCGTACGGGACTCGACAGCCATCCGCGTCACTGGTCCAGTGCGTTGTCGATGTTCTTCAGCGCCGCGTCCCAGCCCTGGTCCGGCGTCTTGCCCTGCTGCTCGACCTGGAGGACGCCGACGTCGGTGATGGCCGTCTGGATGGCCAGGTCCTTCTCGCCGACCACCAGGGTCGGGATGCCCTTGGCTGCGTCGGCGAAGATCCTGCCGATGGGGGCGTCGTCGAAGTACTCGTGCTTGGCGCCGGCGACAGCCGGGAGGTCGTACGCCGCCTGCGAGCTCGGGAAGCTGGCCTGCTTCTCGAAGAGTTTGGCCTGCTGCTCGGGCGCGGTCAGCCAGGCGGCGAGCTTGACCGCCTCGTCCTTGTTCCTGGCCGCCTCCGGCACGGAGAGGAAGGAGCCGCCCCAGTTCGCGGGCTTGGGCGCCGGGGCGACGTCCCACCGGTCCTCCGCCTTGTCCCCGGCCTTCTCCTTGATATAGCCGAGCATCCACGGCGGGCAGGAGACGGTGGCGAACCGGCCGTTGGCGTACGCCTGGTCCCAGGTCTTGTCGAACTGCTTGAGCTTGGCGGTCATCTTTCCGTCGATGACCTCCATCGCCAGGTCCCAGGCCTCTTTGACGGCCGGGCCGTCCTTGTAGATGAGCTTGCCGCTCTTGTCGTAGTAGCGCTCCGCGTTGCCCGAGACGGCCGCGTTGTAGACCCCGCCCGCCGCGTCGACGAAGACCGTGCCCTTGGGGGCCTTCGCCATGTAGTCCTTGCCGGCGTCGACGTACTTCTGCCAGTCGCCCGCCCAGAGCTTGCCGACCTCCTTGCGGTCCGTCGGCAGCCCGGCCTTCTTGAACAGGTCCTTGCGGTAGCAGATCGCCATCGGGCCGATGTCGGTGCCGAGTCCCACGGTCCTGCCGTCCTCGGCCGTCGCCTGCGCCCACTTCCACGGCAGGAAACTGCTCTTGTCGACCCCCTCGGCCTTGCCCAGGTCGACGAACCTGTCCGCGTGCCTGGCCGCGACCTCGGCGATGTTGCCGACCTCGACCGCCTGGATGTCCTGCAGCCCGCTGCCGGTCCCGAGGTGGGTCAGCAACTGCGGGTAGTACTGGTCCACGCGCTCGATCGAGGTCTCCTTGATCGTGACGCCCGGGTTCAACTTCTCGTATTCGTCGTAGAGCCCTGCCTGTTTGTAGCCGAAGACCCCGAAGACCCCGATCGTGACCGTGGTCTTGCCGTTGCCGTCCTTGCCGCCCGGGCTCGCGGAGCCGGGCTCGTCGCTGTCCTCGGCGCAGCCCGCGAGCAGGCCGGCGCCCAGCGCGGCGACGGCCGCGAGGACCACCGCCCGCCCTGACGTGCGGGACATAGAGCGCATTGTGTCCTCCTATGCACTGACGTACCGCTCCCGGCCAAGGGATTGCGACAGGGGGAAAGTGGTGCTGAGGCTCGGGCGGGGAACGTACGGGATGTGTATGACTCCGGTATCTTGGGAGCGCTCCCAGACGTGATGTGTTGAAGGGTTACGGCTCCCCGTTGGGGTGTCAAGGCCGCGGACAAGAGCAACCTTGCGCGCCCGAAGTGATGTTGAATGACACGGCGGCGCCCGATGCGGGGCATATGGCTGGAGGCGGACATGGCGGGGATCCGACGGCGGGGCGGCGTGCGCAGAGGCGGCGGGCCGACCCTCGAGGAAGTGGCGGCGCGCGCGGGCGTCGGCCGCGGCACGGTCTCCCGGGTGATCAACGGCTCCCCCCGGGTCAGCGACCGCACGCGCGCCGCCGTCGAACAAGCCGTCGCCGAGCTGGGCTACATACCGAACCGGGCCGCCCGCGCCCTTGCGGGCAACCGCAACGACGCCATCGCCCTCGTCATCCCCGAGCCCGAGACGCGGCTCTTCGCGGAGCCCTACTTCTCCGACATCATCCGCGGTGTCGGTGCCGAACTCGCCGACACCGACCTGCAGTTGCTGCTCACCCTCATCCGCACGCCCAAGGAGCGCCAGCGTCTCGCCCACTACCTGAGCTCGCACCGCGTCGACGGCGTCCTGCTGGTCTCCGTGCACGCCGACGATCCGCTGCCCGACCTGCTGGAGCGGATCGAGATGCCCGCCGTCCTCAGCGGCCGCCGCTCCGCCCGCGAGTCCGTGCCGTACGTCGACTCGGACAACACCGGCGGCGCCCGTGCGGCCATGGAGCACTTGCTCGCGCGCGGTCGCCGGACGATCGCGACGATCACCGGACCGCTCGACATGTACGTGGCCCAGTGCCGCCTCGACGGCTACCGATGCGCTCTCACGGACGCGGGCCTCCCCGCCGACGGAGCGCTGATCGCGGGCGCCGACTTCACCGAGGACGGCGGGCGGCGCGCGATGCGCGAGCTGCTGGACCGGGCCCCCGACCTCGATGCGGTCTTCGCGGCCTCGGACGTGATGGCGGCGGGCGCCCGTCAGGTTCTGCGCGAGGCCGGCCGCCGCGTCCCCGACGACGTCGCTCTCGTCGGCTTCGACGACTCCCCGGTCGCCCGCCACACGGACCCGCCGCTGACCAGCGTCCGCCAGCCGATCGAGGAGATGGGCCGGGCGATGGTCCGGGTGCTGCTGGAGGAGATCGAGGAACGCAGCCGGGAGCGGGAGCAGCTGGTGCTGCCGACGGAGCTGGTGGTGCGCGAGTCGTCGTGACGCGTCCGGCCGAGGCGGGTCAGTGGCAGTCGCCCCCCGCCCCCCGCGCGAGCAGCAGCAGCGCGTCAACGAGGTCCTCGGCGGGCGAACCGGTCGCCAGCCGGCGCAGCTGCTGTCCGAAGACCAGCGCGACGGCCGTCCCCGCCAGCCGCTCGGCGTCGGGCACCCCGAGCCCGGCGAGGATCTGCGCGGCCAGCCGGTCGTACGCGGCGAAGCACTCCGCCGCCGCGGCCCGCAGCCGCTCGTCCCGCCCCGCCTGCACGTACAGCTCGAAGGGCGCGATGTGCCTGCTGTCGAACTCCGTGCCCCCAGCGACCTGGCCGACCATGGCCGCGGCCCCGCCGATGTCGATCCCCCTGGCCTGGCACTGGTCGGCGAGCTCGGTGAAGCGCCGGGTCTCCTCGGCGACGAAGTGCAGCAGGCTCTCGCGCAGCAGCTCGTGCTGGGTCTCGAAGTGGTAGGTGACCGAGCCGAGGGAGACCCCGGCCTCCTTGGCGATCCGCCGGTTGGTGACCGCGGCGACACCGTCCTGGCCGATGATGCGCAGGACGGCCTCGATGATGCTCTGCCGGGTTCCGGCAGACCTCGGCACGGCGGTCATGCCGATCATTGTTCCACCGGTGCACTCCCGGCAGGAGCGAGGGAGGGCCGCTTCTCGTACCAGCGCTGGTCGTCCTCGAGTTGGGCGGCCAGCGAGATCAGCAGCTCCTCACTGCTCTCCGGGCCCAGGAGCTGGGCGCCGACCGGCAGCCCGTCGCGCGTGAACCCCGCGGGCACGTTCACGCCGGGCCAACCGAGCACGTTCCAGGGCCAGGCGTACGGGCAGGCCGCGGCCATCGTCGTATCGGTCCGCCAGGCGCTCAGGTCGTCGAAGGTGCCGATGCGGGGCGGCGGGGCGGCGGTGGTGGGGGTGAGCACGATGTCGTACGCGTCGAAGATCGCGCCGACCCTGCGGTGCTGCCGGGCCTCGCGGGCCCGGGACATGCGCAGCGCGCGGCCGCCGAGCCGCCTGCCGGTGCGTACGGCGCCGTGCGTACGCGGGTCGAGCAGGCCCGGCTCGGGGTGCAGCGCGGCGATCTCGGCGACGCCCGCGGTGGCGCGCGGCACGAAGCTCAGCCCGATCAGGCCGTAGCGGGGCCTCGCCTCCTCCACGTGGTGGCCCAGGCGCGCGAGGGCCTCGGCGAGCCCGGTGACCGCAGCGCGCACCTCGGGGTGGACGGCGGCGCGGGTGGCGGTGAGCGGCGGCCGCCAGGCCAGGGCGATACGGAGCCGGCCCGGGTCGTGGCGGGTCGCCGCCAGGGCGTGGACGGGCCGGGGCCGGTGCAGGTCCTCCGGGTGCGGGCCCGCGGACACGTCCAGCAGCAGCGCCGCATCACCGACCGTACGCGCCAACGGGCCGATGACCGCGAGCCCTTGGAAGGCGTCGGTGTACGGGTGCAGGGACACGCGGCCGCGCTGCGGCTTGATCCCGACCAGATGCGACCAGGCGGCGGGTATGCGGATCGAGCCCGCGCCGTCGGAGCCGAGAGCGGCGGGTACGAGCCCGGCGGCGACGGCGGCTGCCGAGCCGCCGGAGGAACCGCCCGGGGTATGGGCGGTGTTCCACGGGTTGCGGGTGGCGCCGAAGGCCGACCCCTCGGTGAAGGGCCACTGCCCGAGCTCGCAGGCGTTGGTCTTGCCGACGATCACCGCCCCGGCCGCGCGCAGCCGCCGCACCGGTTCGCTGTCCTTCGCGGCGGGGGCGATCTCTCCGCGGCAGCCGAAGCGCGTCTGCATCCCGGCCACGTCGGTGTCATCTTTGACCGCCACCGGCACGCCCAGCAGCGGAAGTTGATCCCCGGCCACCCGCGAGGCGGCGAGTCTGCGGTCGGCCTCCTCCGCCTCTTCCAGCGCGGCTTCGGCGCGTACGCACCGGAAGGCGTTGATGGTGCCCTGGGTTGCTTCGATCCGCTCGAGCGCCTCGCGTACGAGCGCCACGGACGTGGTCCGACCCTCCGTCAGGGCCCGGGCCTGGTCGGCGAGCCCGGTGCAATCGGCTGTGGACATGCGCCGCCCTCCTCCCTATCGTTCGTTCGAACGAACAGTTCTCGGGAGGCTACGCGTATGCGCATCACCGGATCAACCGTTCTGCTCACCGGAGTGACCGGCGGCATAGGCCGGGCCATTGCAGGTGAACTCGCCCGGAAAGGCGCCAGGTTGGTGCTGACGGGGCGTCGTGCCGACGCCCTGGAGCGGACCGCCGCCGAGTTCGACGCCCGCGCGGTCGTCGCCGATCTCGCCGACCCGGACCAGGTCGACCACCTCGCCGACGCGTGCGCCGACACCGACATCCTCATCGCCAACGCCGCCCTCCCCTCCAGCGGCGACCTCCTCGACTACACGCCCGAGCAGATCGACCGCGCCCTGGCCGTCAACCTCCGCGCCCCGATCATGCTGTCCCGCCTGCTCGCCCCCCGCATGGCGGCCACGGGCCGCGGCCACATCGCGCTCGTCGGCTCGATCTCCGGCAAGGCCGCGACCCGGTCCTCCTCCCTCTACAACGCGACGAAGTTCGGGCTGCGCGGTTTCGCGCTGGGCTTCCGGCAGGACCTGCACGGCACGGGGGTCGGGGTGTCGGTCATCCAGCCCGGCTTCGTACGGGACGCGGGCATGTTCGCGGCCACGGGGGCGAAGCCGCCCGGCGGCATGCGTACGGTCTCGCCGGGTCAGGTGGCGGCGGGGGTGATACGGGCGGTCGAGCGCGACCGGTGCGAAGTCAATGTGGCGCCGCTGGAGATGAGGGCGCTCAGCGCCATCGCCGGGCAGTTCCCCGGCTTCGCGGAGCGGGTGCAGCGCCGCGCGGGCGCCGAGCCCACGCTCCGGCAGATCGTGGACGCCCAGCGGGGGAAGCGCTGAGTCACAGGCCGGGACCGGAACATTCACGAGGAGTTGGGGGCCCCGTCGGCGCCGCCACCCGGAAGCCGATGTTTCCCGTCGAGCTGTCCGGGGTGTTGGAGCTGCGGGCCGCCACCCGGTAGCGGTTGCAGTACGAGTCGTGGCACAGGTACGAGCCTCCGCGCATGACCCGCGAGGTGCCCGTCGGCGGCCCCGTGGGACTCTCATGCGGACCGGAGCGGTGGAAGTCCACACTGAACCAGTCGGAGCACCACTCCCACACGTTCCCCACGGTGTTGTACAGGCCGTAGGCATTGGCGCGGTACGACTTCACCGGCACGGTCCCGAGCCGGCCGGCGGGCGCGGTGGGGAAGACCCCCTCGTACGTATTGAGCATCTGCCGCCCGTCCGGGGCCAGTTCGTCGCCCCAGGGGTAGCGGAGCTGCTCCAGGCCGCCGCGGGCCGCGTACTCCCACTCGGCCTCGGTGGGCAACCGGGTGCTGGACCAGTCGCAGTACGCCTGCGCGTCGTTCCAGGAGACGTGGACCACAGGGTGGTGCTGCCGGGATGCGATGGAGGAGCCCGGGCCCTCCGGGTGCTTCCACGTCGCCCCGGAGACCGCCCGCCACCAGGGAACCTCCGCCACCGGCCGGGAGACGGCCGCGAGTTCGTCCGGGAGCAGTCCTTGGAAGACGAAGGAGAACCCGAAGCGCTCGGCGTCGGTGACATAGCTGGTGGCCTTGACGAACGTGGCGAACTGAGCGTTGGTCACCGTCGTCGGCGCGATCCGGAAGGGGACGACCTCGACCTTCCGGATCGGGCCTTCGCCGTCGGCCGGAAAGCCGTCCGGGTCGTCGGTGCCCATGAGGAAGGTCCCGCCGGGGAGGTCGAGCAGCTGCCTGGCGACCCGGCGGGCGGGCGAGGGGCGGGTCGGCGGCGGCCCGAGGGAAACGGTGGCCGTGACGCCCCCGTGGCGGTGCGTACCGGGGGCACCGGACGTACCGGCGGCACCGGAGGTACCGGAGGTACCGGGCGTGCAGCAGGAGGACATGGCAGCTCCGTGAGGTGATCGACCGTTCGGGGACCCGCAGCGCGTCGCTGCGGGTGGCTTGTCGTGCTCACTCATCGGCCTCTCCTCCTGTTGTCGCGAACGCGCAGGCACGCATACGGATTGCGCGCGTGCGCAGGCGCACCGGTGCACACGTGCGCACGGGTGCATACAGGCGTGACGACGTGCCCGGCGGGCTATGGGTTCAGGCGTGACAGCGCGCGGCGCACGGGCTGAAGCACGAAGAAGCCCGTGATCCCTTTCCGGGCACGACGAAGGCCGGACCTGTTGTCACAGGTCCGGCCTTGATCGTTCAGGGTGAGTAACGGGACTCGAACCCGCGACATCCTGGACCACAACCAGGTGCTCTACCAGCTGAGCTATACCCACCACGACCGGGGCTTTTCGCTGCTTTCCGCACCCGGCCGAGAAAAAGTGTACAGGGTCCCGAGGTGTGCTCGCTCCCGGCTTTCCGGCGGGTCGCCCGGCCGGGTGCGGGGGTGGCCACGGCCGGGTGCGGAGGCTGTCCCGGGCCGGTTCCGGCGCTTGCGCACCCGCCGGGAGCCGGGCGCTACTCCGCCGCGACCGGGCCCCGGACGGCCTCTGCGGGCGCCGGGGCATCCGCCCGCAGGACGTGCTTCGCCGCGATCGCCTTCGCCGTCTCCGAGTCGGGACCCGGCTGCGGGACGAAGATCGCCTCCCGGTAGTAGCGGAGCTCGGCGATGCTCTCGCGGATGTCCGCGAGTGCCCGGTGGTTGCCGTTCTTCTGCGGACTGTTGAAGTACGCCCGCGGGTACCACCGCCGCGCCAGCTCCTTCACCGACGACACATCGACGATCCGATAGTGCAGGTGGTCCTCCAGCGCCGGCATGTCGCGCAGCAGGAAGCCGCGGTCCGTGCCGACGGAGTTTCCGCACAGCGGGGCCTTGCCGCGCTCCGGCACGTGCTCGCGTACGTACGCGAGCACCTGCCGCTCGGCGTCCTCCAGCGTCGTCCCGCCGTCCAGCTCGGCGAGCAGCCCGGAGGCCGTGTGCATCTGCCGCACCACCTCGGGCATGGTGACGAGCGCCTCGGCCGGCGGGCGGATCACGATGTCCACGCCGTCACCGAGCACGTTCAGCTCCGAGTCGGTGACCAGCGCGGCCACCTCGATGAGCGCGTCACTCGACAGCGAGAGGCCGGTCATCTCGCAGTCGATCCACACCATGCGATCGTTCATGTGTCTCACCCTACGGGGCGGTCCCGCTGACCGGGGACCTGCGGACGTCCCGGCATCCGGCTGCCGCCTCCCTGGCTGTCCCGGCCGCCCGGCTCCGGCTGTCGCGGAGCGTACGCGTCCGACTCCGGCTTGCCGGGATCGAAGAAGCCCCCGGACCCGCCGCCGGATCCGCTCCCGGACCCGCTGCCGGGCACCGCCGCAGGCCCGGAGCCCGCCCCGGGCCTGCGCGGCTGCACGCCCGACCCCGACGGATCCGAAGGCCCCCGCTGCTCGCCGATCTCCAGCCGATCAGGACGGTCGGACCGGTCGGACCGGTCGGACCGGTCCGGACGTTCCGGGCGCTCCAGCCGCTCCGACCGCTCCGACGCCCCGTTCTGCGGCCTGCGCGCCCGGTACGCCGCCCGGTAGGCCGCGGGCGAGGAGCCCAGCTGCCGCCGGAAGTGGCCGCGCAGCGCGACCGGCGAGCGGAAGCCGCAGCGCCCGGCGACCTCGTCCACGGAGTAGTCCGAGGTCTCCAGCAGCCGCTGGGCCTGCAGCACCCGCTGGGTGATCAGCCACTGCAGGGGAGCGCTCCCAGTAAGGGAGCGGAACCGCCGGTCGAAGGTGCGCCGGCTCATATAGGCGCGGGCGGCCAGGGTCTCCACGTCGAACTGCTCGTGCAGGTGCTCGAGCGCCCACGCGACGACCTCGGCGAGCGGATCCGCGCCGATCTCCTCCGGTAAAGACCTGTCGAGATAGCGCTCCTGACCGCCGCTGCGGCGCGCAGGGACGACCAGCCGCCGGGCGAGCGCGCCCGCCGCCTCGGCGCCGTGGTCGGTGCGCACGATGTGCAGGCACAGATCGATGCCCGCCGCGGTCCCGGCCGAGGTCAGCACATCGCCGTCGTCCACGAACAGCTCGCGCGGGTCCACATGGACCGACGGATAGCGCTTGGCCAGCGTCGGCGCGTACATCCAGTGCGTGGTGGCGGGCCGGCCGTCCAGCAGCCCGGCCGCGGCCAGCACGAAGGCCCCGGTGCACAGCCCGACGATCCGTGCGCCCTCCTCGTGGGCCCGGCGCAGCGCGTCGAGGGCCTCGGCCGGTGGCGGCGCCGTGATCGACCGCCACGCCGGTACAACGATGGTGCCGGCCCGGGACAGCGCCTCCAGTCCGTATGGCGCGGTCAGTTCGAGTCCCCCCGTCGTGCGCAGCGGCGCGTCCTCGCCGGCGCACACGAGCAGCCGGTACCGGGGAACCCCGGCGTCCTGGCGGTCGATGCCGAACACGGAAAGCGGGATGGAGCTTTCGAAGATGGGCCCGCCGCTGAAGAGCAGTACTGCGACGATCTCCCGGCGGCGGCGCCCGGACAGCTTCCGCGCGGCCTCCGGTGCGGTCGTGGCGTCCTGGCTCATGGCACTAAGCCCCCCTCGGTGGTCGCGTCCTCTCGGTCCTGCACGTTTCCCCTCGGTCCTGCACGAGTCCCCCGCCATGAATGGCCAAGATCGAATCTACTGTGTCGTATGAGGTCGGCGTGACAAGTTCACCACCGCCCGCTATGTCGACATGACAACTTGGCGTGAAGCATTCGATCACGAAGCGTTGCACTCGACGGCCCTGCTGGGAAGTACGCCTTCCGTCCGCACCCCGTTCCCACGCGGTGCTTGAGCCCGGGGTGTCCCTTTCCGCCCAGCTCGAGCAGGGGTTCGGGAGCCGTTGGGGCAAGGGTTCGGTGGTTGCGCGAAGTTGGCCGAAAAAGTGTGGAGGCAGAGCCAAAATGCCCGGTGCTACCGGGCGTACGCCCCCAGCGCACAATCCGCCTCCGTGCGCCGGGCCATGCATACGGCAACGCGGCCGGGCCGGTCGCCCCCCGAGTGGCCGCCGGGCGCGTCCCACGCCGGTCGGAACCGGCTGACCGGTCCCGTACGACCGCCCTGGTGACCAGCTCGTGACTGTGTGCATGCTGTGAGTCATCGCACTGGGGCATTGCGCTACGGGCGCGGCTCCGGCATGCTCCCGGGAAGTCGTACCGCGGCTGCCGCATCGGCCCGCCCTCGCGCCGCGAGGCGGGCCCTGGGCAGGTGGGGAGTGTCGCCGTAACCTTGTGGGTAAGGGCTTGGGAAGATGATTCCCGGACACCCGCGGGGGCCCGGGCTCGTCCCCGGAACATCCAGTATCCGCTCCGACCCGCTCCGCCAACCGTCGTTCCCTCCCAAGAGGACTTCCTTCGCCGAGACACCGATGGCCGGTCACGAAATTCCCGATCCCGCGGACCGCAAGCAGCGCAAGCAGGTCGCCGATCCGAAGGCGCCCCTCGAGGCGGCGGAAGAGTCACGCCACCCCTGCGATCCGGCGTTCCAGCACGGCGTGGTCGTCGGCTTCGACGGCTCGACCTCCAGCGAGCGGGCCCTCGCGTACGCCATCGGCATGGCGCGGCGCTCCGGCTCCGGACTGATCATCGTGCACGTGGCCAACCGGCTGCCGACGACCGTGTGGGCGGGCTGTGAGCCACCGGTCTTTGTGGACGTGCCGGACCACCGCACCGAGGTTCTCGGCCTCGAACTCGCCTGTGCGGACTATCTGTCCGAGGTGCCCTGGATCCTCGTGGAGCGCGGCGGTGACATCTGTCACGAGCTGGAGGAGGTCGGCCGGGAGTACTCGGCGGACGCGATCGTGGTCGGGTCGACGCACGGTCTGGTCGGCCGGATCTTCGGCTCGGTGGCGGGCCGGCTCGCGCGCCGCGCCCAGCGCCCGGTCGTCGTCATCCCGTAAGCCTCCCGCGGCCGTTCCGTTGTCCCTGCGGCCTCCCCCGCGCCGCGAGTCCGACAACTCCCCGTCCGTGCAGGTGAGGTGGGCGGGCGTCGGCCGATATGTCGACAGATCTACCGGCGCGTACAGGTGGATTGTGCGTTTGTGAGGGGTACATACCGGTCGCTGGGGAACCACAACTGCACATGAAGGGAGCCCGCCGTGGACAACGACGTCTCTGCGGGAAGCAGCACCTCCTCGACTCTGGGCCAACTCGCCCTCGGACTCACCCTGTTGGCGTTCGGTCTCGGCCACGCCGATGTGATCGACGGCGTGACGGCCGCCGATGCCGTCACCCTCGCGCTCTGGGTGGGCGGCGCCGCGCTGTTCATCACCGGGCTCCTGGAGTTCCGGGCGGGCAACGGCTTCAACGGCACGGCCTTCGCCGGGCTCGGGGCCTTCTGGTTCACCTGGGGCCGCGCGGCCGGGGTGGATGCTTCGGCCGAAGCCTCGGGCCTCTTCCTGCTTCTCTTCGCCCTGCTCGCGCTGACCCTGACGCTCGGGGCAGCGAGCGGCGGGCGCCTCACCCAGGCCGTGTACGGGCTGCTCTTCGTCTCGCTCGTGCTGCTCGGCATCGGGCAGTTCGCAGGGAACGACGGCCTGACGCAGGTCGGCGGCTGGGCGGGCGCCCTGTCCGGCGCCGCGGCGTGGTACTCGGCGACGGCCGCGCTGGCCAACTGGCCGACCGCACTGCCGGGACGCGCTGCCAACCGAGGGGTGACGGTCTCAGGTTAGGCAGCGGGGCCGGTGGGGGTTCCCCGCCGTAGAGCAGGGGAGGGCACAACCGGCCCGCAAAGGGACGGCCCCCGGCGCGTTGGTGGCACGCGCCGGGGGCCGGCCCCTCTTCTTGTGTGACCACAGGAGACGGCGGCCGAGCAGTCCCGGGCCGCCTCGCCGAGCACCTTGTGCACCGGCATCGTCGGGCCGTCAACCGCCGCAAGCACGCTGCGAATGGCCGCCACCGGCAGCTCTCCGACATCGAGCAGCGCGCGGATCAGCCACAGCCTGCACTGGTGCGAGGCGTCGTACGACGCCTGGTTGGGCTCGTCAGCCGGTGTCCTGCACGGTCGTCGCGGCCTCCAGCGCCGTGGCGATGGTGATCACCACGGGCCCAGTGATCCGCGGGAAGCGAGCTGGTCTACCTGGGCATGGCGTTTCTGACCATCCTGCTGTCGCCGTTCGGGATGCTGGTCTTTCTCGCCGTGCGCGCGGTGAAGGCCCGGTCCGGAGCCGGACCGGGCCCGGCTCCGGACCAGGGCCCGGAGCCGGGCCGGCTCGCCTCGCGCTGGGTTGCCGTAATCCCGGCCGCCGGATTCACTCCACGGTCACCGACTTGGCCAGGTTGCGCGGCTTGTCGATGTCGCGGCCGAGGGCCAGCGCCGAGTGGTAGGCGAGGAGTTGGAGCGGGATGCCCATGAGGATCGGGTCCAGCTCGACCTCGTTCTTCGGCACCACAATCGTGTCGTCGGCCTTCTCCTGCTCCTGGTGGGCCACCGCCAGGATCCGGCCGCTGCGGGCCTTGATCTCCTCCAGCGTGGCGCGGTTCTTCTCCAGCAGATCGTCGTCCGGCACGATCGCGACGGTCGGCACCGCCGGCTCGATCAGCGCGAGCGGCCCGTGCTTCAGCTCCGAGGCGGGGTACGCCTCCGCGTGCACATACGACACCTCCTTGAGCTTCAGGGAGGCCTCCCGGGCGACCGGGTAGCCGCGGACCCGGCCGACGAACATCATGCTCTTGGCGTCCGCGTACTCCGCCGCCAGCTTCTTGATCTCCTCCTCGCCGCGCAAAACCTCGGCGATCTGCTCCGGCAGCCTGCGCAGGCCCGCGATGATCCGCTTGCCGTCGGCGACGGACAGGTCGCGGATCCGGCCGAGGTGCAGGGCCAGCAGCGCGAAGGCGACGGCCGTGTTGGTGAAGCACTTGGTGGAGACCACGCAGACCTCCGGGCCCGCGTGCACGTACACCCCGCCGTCCGTCTCGCGCGCGATGGCGCTGCCGACGACGTTCACCACGCCCAGGACCCGGGCGCCCTTGCGCTTCAGCTCCTGAACGGCGGCGAGTGTGTCGTATGTCTCACCGGACTGGCTGACCGCGATGTAGAGCGTGTCCGGGTCGACGACCGCGTTGCGGTAGCGGAACTCGCTCGCGGGCTCCGCGTCCGCCGGGATACGGGCCAGCTCCTCGATCATCTGGGCGCCGATCTGGCCCGCGTGGTAGGCGGAGCCGCAGCCGAGGATCTTCACCCGGCGCACGCCGCGCGCCTCGCGGGCGTCGAGGTTGAGCCCGCCCAGGCGGACGGTGGAGAAGCGGTCGTCGATCCGGCCCCGCAGCACCCGGTCCACGGCGTCGGCCTGCTCGCTGATCTCCTTGTGCATATACGTGTCGTGGCCGCCCATGTCGTACGACTCGGCCTCCCACTCCACGGTGGTCGGCGAGGCGGAGGTGCGGCTGCCCTCGGTGGTGTACGTGCGGTAGTCGTCGGCCTTGAGGGTGGCCATCTCGCCGTCGTCCAGGGTGACGACCTGGCGGGTGTGGCTGACCAGCGCGGCCACGTCGGAGGAGACGAACATCTCGTGCTCGCCGATGCCCAGCACCACGGGAGAGCCGTTGCGGGCGACGACGATCCGGTCGGCGAAGTCGGCGTGCAGCACGGCGATGCCGTACGTGCCCTCGATCAGGCGCAGCGCCTGGCGGACCTTGTCCTCCAGCTTGTCGGCCTGGGAGCGGCCGATGAGGTGGGCGAGGATCTCGGTGTCGGTCTCGGAGGCGAACTCGACGCCGTCGGCGGTGAGCTTGGCGCGCAGCTCGTCGGCGTTGTCGATGATGCCGTTGTGGACGACCGCGACCTTGCCTTCGGCGTCCAGGTGGGGGTGGGCGTTGGCGTCGGTCGGGGCGCCGTGGGTGGCCCAGCGGGTGTGGGCGATGCCCGTGGTGCCCGCGAAGCGCTTGGGGAGGCGGGTCTCCAGCTCGCGGACGCGGCCCTTGGCCTTGGCGGTCTTCAGGCCGCCGGACTTGCCGTGGATCGCGATACCGGCGGAGTCGTAGCCGCGGTACTCCAGGCGCTGGAGACCCTCCAGCAGCAGCGGAGCAACGTCTCGTTTGCCGATATATCCGACGATCCCGCACATAGGGCCCAATTCCTTACGTGTTGTCTGCAGTTCCGGTGCTCGGCCGGCCGGTCAGCCGTAGACGATGCGGCGCAGCTGCCGCAGCGAGAGCTCGGGCGGGGCGACCGCCCGGCGGGGCAGCTCGTGCGTGATCCGCTCGAAGATGTCCGCGTTGCTCAGCCCTCTGGACTGCAGCTCGCGGTGGCGG
The DNA here is from genome assembly GCF_052246385.1 of Streptomyces sp. 8N616. Taxonomy (NCBI): domain Bacteria; kingdom Bacillati; phylum Actinomycetota; class Actinomycetes; order Kitasatosporales; family Streptomycetaceae; genus Streptomyces; species Streptomyces sp. 8N616. The sequence continues at coordinate 29,226 of NZ_JBQQBY010000049.1, forward strand.
CGCCGGACGAACTCCTCCGTCGTCTCGTCGAAGTACGCCAGCACGTCCAGCACCACCCGGGCAGCCTCGCCGCGCTGCAGCGGCGTGGAGCGGACCAGGTGGTCGACGAGGTCCTCGTGGGACGTGGGGCGATCGAGCACCCGTTGATATTGCGGTGTTGCGGAGAGATTCGCAAGATTCCTGCCCGGAATCGGGCAGGAAAGCGGTCAATCCAGTCCGCCAACGTGGTGGGCATGGGCCAAGTGGTCTATACCCTTGACCCGGTCCGGGGCTCGCGGTACCCATGTGACCGATCGGTCGCTCCACCCCCTCCCCCATGGCCTGAACGGCATGGGAGTACCCCCGTCGCCCCCCACCGCAGGGACGCCCCGTCGAAGGGAACCTCGTGAGACGACTGCCCAAGCTGCTCTGTTCCCTCCTCCTCGTCGCCTCCGCCGGAGCGGCGGCCGGGGGAGCCGCGACGGCAGCGCCGCCGGCCGCCTCCGGCGCCCCGGACACCCGGTCCGTCACCCCCCTCGGCCAGATCGTGCCCGCCCCCGCCTCCGTACGGCCCGGCGGCGAGCCGTACGCGATCAGCGCGCGGACCGTCATCCGCGTGCCGGGCCAGTCGCGCGAGGCGCGGAAGGCCCGTACGGCGGCCGAGCAGCTCGCGGGCGTGCTGCGGCCGTCCACCGGCTACCGCCTGCCCGTCACCACGCGCGGCGGGCGTGACGGCGTCGTCCTGAAGCTCGGCGGCGACCGCGGACTCGGCGCCGAGGGCTACCGCCTCGACTCCTCCCGCGCCTCGGTCACCATCACCGCCCCCAAGGCCGCGGGGCTCTTCTACGGCCTCCAGACGCTGCGGCAGCTGCTGCCCGCATCCGTCGAGAAGGCGAAGCGGCAGCCGGGTCCGTGGAAGGTCGCGGGCGGCACGATCACCGACGAGCCCCGCTTCGCCTACCGCGGCGCGATGCTCGACGTCTCCCGGCACTTCTTCACGGTCGAACAAGTCAAGCGTTACATCGACCAGATGACGCTCTACAAGATCAACACGCTCCATCTGCACCTGTCGGACGACCAGGGCTGGCGGATCGCCGTCGACTCCTGGCCGCGGCTCGCCACGTACGGAGGCAGCACCCAGGTCGGCGGCGGCCCGGGCGGCTACTACACCAAGGACGACTACCGCGAGATCGTGCGGTACGCCGCGGACCGGCAGTTGGAGGTCGTGCCCGAGATCGACATGCCGGGGCACACCAATGCGGCCCTCGCCTCGTACGCCGAGCTGAACTGCAACGGCGTGGCCCCGCCGCTCTACACCGGCACCGACGTCGGCTTCAGCTCGCTGTGCGTGCCCAAGGACGTGACGTACGACTTCATCGACGACGTGGTGCGCGAGCTGGCCGAGCTGACGCCGGGGCGCTACCTCCACATCGGCGGCGACGAGGCGCACTCGACCAGCCACGAGGACTACGTCGCCTTCATGGACAAGGCGCAGGCCGCCGTCGGGAAGTACGGCAAGACCGTCGTCGGCTGGCACCAGCTCACCGGCGCGAAGCCGGTGAAGGGCGCGGTCGCCCAGTACTGGGGCACGACCGGGACCGAGCAGGAGGTCGTGGACGCGGCCAAGGCCGGGACGAAGCTCGTCCTCTCGCCCGCCAACCGCATCTACCTCGACATGAAGTACAACGAGAACACCCCGCTCGGCCTCAGCTGGGCGGGCTATGTCGAGGTCCGGCAGTCCTACGACTGGGACCCGGGGGCGTACATCAAGGACACGCCGTCGTCCGCGATCCTGGGCGTCGAGGGGCCGCTGTGGTCGGAGACCCTCTCGACCAGCGACCACATCGAGTTCATGGCCTTCCCGCGGCTCCCGGGCGTCGCGGAGCTGGGCTGGGCACCGGCGTCGGCGCACGACTGGGAGTCGTACCGGACCCGTCTGGCGGCCCAGGGCCCGCGCTGGACGGCGCTCGGCATCGACTACTACCGCTCACCTCAGGTGCCCTGGCCCGGTAAGTGAGGCAGCGAGGCTGTGAGTGGGAGACGGGCGCCCGGGGGGACCGTACCCCGGGGCGCCCGTCCCTCTCAGTGACGCGCGAAGCGCGCGATCGGGTTCCGCAGGGTGCCGACGAGCTGGACGGCCCCCGCCGGGTCCTCGAGGTCGACCATCTGCTGGTTGTCGCGCAGCTGCAGCCGGTTGAGGCAGGACAGCCCGAACTCCTCCGCGAACAGGTCGTATCGCTCGAAGCGTTCGGCCAGCTCGGGGCGGGACTCCTGGTAGTCGTGGACGCAGTCGGCGACGGTCCGCCAGAAGGCGTCCTCGCCGAGGATCCCCTCCGAGTCGAGGATCCCGTTCAGGAAGCGGAAGAAGCAGTCGAAGACATCCGTGAAGATCGACAGCGTTTTGAGATCCTCGGGCACGTCCGCGCGGATCCGCTGGACCGCCGGGGGCAGGACCGCGTCCGGGTCCATGACCGCGATCTCCTCGGCGATGTCCTTGAAGACGGCCCGGCGCGGTACGCCCTGTTCGTCGAGGACGAGGATGACGTTCTCGCCGTGCGGCATGAACACCAGCTCGTACGCGTAGAAGCAGTGCAGCAGCGGCGTGAGATACGCGTCGAGGTAGCGGCGCAGCCAGTCCGTGGGTTCCAGGCCCGACCGGTCGATCAGCGCGGCCGCGAAGGAGCCGCCGTCCCGGTCGGTGTGGAGCAGCGAGGCCATGGTCGCCGGCTGCTCACCCGGCTCCAGGGCAGGGACCGGGCTCTCCCGCCAGAGCGCGGCGAGCATCTTGCGGTACGGGGAGTCCTTGGCGGTGGCCGATTCGTACTGGGCGTGGTGGTAGCCGACGGCGGCGCGTTCCCGGATGATCGACAGGCCCGTGCGGGACAGCACCTCGTCGCGCGCGATGAGCCCGGCGAGCCAGTCGTTGATGGCGGGCGTCGCCTCCATGTAGGCGGCGGACAGGCCCCGCATGAAGCCCATGTTCAGCACGGACAGGGCCGTCTTCACGTAGTGCTTGGAGGGGTCGCTGGTGTTGAAGAAGGTGCGGATCGACTGCTGCGGCAGATACGCGTCGTCGCCGTGCCCCAGGCAGATCAGCCGGCGCTGGGCGATCTCGGCGGCAAAGGTCACCGACAGCTTGTTCCACCACTGCCAGGGGTGGACGGGGATGAGGTGGTAGTCGGCGAGATCCAGGCCGAGTTCGCGCAGGACGGCCGAGAACCGGCCGAGCGTCTCCTCGCCCAGCTCGGAGCGGATGAGCAGGTCGTAGTCCAGGTCGGCGCCGCAGGTGAAGGTGGAGCGGGCGCGGCTCGCGGCCAGCCAGATCAGCCGGACGGGGTTGGCGGCCTCGGGAGCGTACGAGCGGTACTCGTCGGAGCCGAAGCCGAGCCGCCCGTTGTTGGCGACGAAGCAGGGGTGGCCCTCCGTCATCCCGGTCTCGATCGCCTGGAACCCGGCTTTGGTCAGCTCGGCCGCGGTGACCGGCTGCTTGGCGAGTTTGAACGCGGTGCCCGCCAGCGTCGAGCTGATCTCCTCCAGGTAGACGGGGAGGATCTGCTCGGTCAGGCCGAGCGCGCCGCGCAGCTCGGCGAAGAAGTCGAGGGCGTCGAGCGGGAGTTCGCGGCCTGCGCGGTGGCGGGTGATGCTCGCCGGGTCGATCTGCCAGTGGTCGACGGCCAGGACGCGGGCGGCGAACCGGTACTCGACGCTCCCGTCGTCGCTGCGGACCGCGTAGCGGCTGAAGTCCCCGTCGCCGTCCCCGTCCCCGTCGCGGTCCCGGTCGCCGGGCCCGGGCAGCGGCACGGGCGCGAGCAGCCGCTCGTGGGAGAACTCGGCGAGGGCCTTGCGTACGAGGAGGCGGCCGGCGTGTGCCCAGAGCTCGGGCGTCAGGTGGGCGACGGCTTTGGCCGGTGCGGATGTGGTCATCGGATGGCTCCTCGGGCGGCCAGGAACTGCTCGCGGGCGCAGACGCTGAGCAGTGCGACCTTCTCGGGCTTCGCGATCGTCCCGACCGGCCGGAAGCCCATGGCCTCGTTGAGCCGGTGGACGGCCGTGTTCCGTACGTCGGGCTCGACGACGACGCGCCGGACCGACGGGTCGGAGAACAGCAGGTCCATCACGGTGGTGATCACGGCGAGGGTGAAGCCGGGCAGCGGGGTGCCGGTCGGTGCCGTCAGGAAGTGCATGCCGATGTCGCCGGGCCGGGCGGGGTAGAGCCCCTTCAGCTCGACGTGGGCCGGGTCGTAGCGCTCCACGAGGAAGGCGGGGCGGCCCTCGTGCAGCCCGACGAAGGCGTCGTGGTACTCGGAGGCGGCGATGGACGCGTACTCCCGCTGGATGTCGGCGAGCCCGGCGTCCTGCATCAGCCAGAAGGCGGCCTTGGGGTGGGTGACCCAGCCGTGCAGCAGCGGGGCGTCGGCGGCGGGGTCCACGGGCCGCAGGGCGAGCTGGCCGAGTACGGCGTCGTTACGGCTGAAGACGATCTCGGTCATGCGGGGGAGACCTCCAGTGGCCGTGCCGGTGCTTCCCCGGGCCGCGGCTGCTCCGCGGGGACCCCGAACTCCTGGAAGGCGATGGCCTTCTCGACCGGGTAGTACTCGCGGCCCAGCAGCTCGCGGATGATGCTGGAGTTGCGGTACGCGGCCATGCCCAGGTCGGGGGCCACGAAGCCGTGCGTATGCAGCTCGGCGTTCTGCACGTAGATGCCGCGCCCCGTGACGTCGATGCTGTAGTTGCGGCGTACGTCGAAGCGGCCCGACTCGTCCCGGACGATGCGGTCGGTGACCGGGGCGAGGAAGGCCGGGACCTGGTGGCGGTAGCCGGTGGCCAGCACCAGTCCCTGGGTGCGCAGCTCGAAGTACCGGCCTTGTTCTTCCTGGCGCAGCCGGAGCGTGTACGTGCGGCTGCCCTCCTCGTACGCGGCCTTCGTCAGCGCGGTGTTGGTCATCAGGCGGGTCGGGACGCTCTTGCCGCGGCGGCTCTTCATGTAGAGCAGGTCGAAGATCTCGTCGATCAGCTCGGAGTTGATGCCCTTGTAGAGGTTCTTCTGCGAGGCCACGAGCCGGTCGCGGGTGCGCGCGGGCAGTGCGTGGAAGTAGTCCACGTACTCCGGTGAGGTCATCTCCAGCGTCAGCTTGGTGTACTCGAGCGGGAAGAAGCGGGGCGAACGGGTGACCCAGGTGAGCTCGTAACCGAAGCGGTCGATGTCCTGGAGCAGGTCGTGGTAGATCTCGGCCGCGCTCTGCCCGCTGCCGACGACCGTGATGCTGTCCTTGGACTGCAGCGCGTCCCTGCTGTGCAGATAGCGGGAGTTGTGGAGGAAGTCCCCGCCGAGTCCGCGGCAGGCGTCGGGTATGTACGGCGGGGTGCCGGTGCCCAGGACGAGGCCCCGGCCGCGGTCGGTGTGCCGCTCGCCGGTCGCGAGTTCCACGGAGTGGACCGCATAGACCTCCTCGGCCTCCTCGTACGTGACCTCCGTGACCTGCCGGCCGAAGCGGATGGCCCCGGAGAGCTTGGCGGCGGCCCAGCGGCAGTAGTCGTTGAACTCCGACCGGAGCGGATAGAAGCTCTCGCGGATGTAGAACGAGTAGAGCCGCCCGGATTCCTTCAGGTAGTTGAGGAAGGAGTACGGGGAGGTGGGGTCGGCAAGGGTGACCAGGTCCGACATGAACGGGGTCTGGAGCGTACTGCCTTCCAGCAGCATCCCGGAGTGCCAGTCGAAGTCGGGCTTGCTCTCCAGGAAGAGGCCGTCGAGCCCGTCGATCGGGTCGGTCAGGCAGGCGAGCCCGAGATTGAACGGGCCGAGCCCGATGGCGATGAAGTCGTGGGGGGCGGACATGCGAATCTCCTGTCCGTTGGGGGTCATGGAGGCCCGGGGCATCCGGCCTCGGCTATCCGGCCTGGGCGGCGAGCTGCGGCGCGGCGTGCCGCGAGAGGTACGCGCGGGCGTGCCGGTCGATGAGATCGAGGACGCACGCGATATCGCTCACCGAGGTCTGCGGGTTGAGCAGGGTGAACTTCAGATAGTGGGCGCCGTCGACCGTGGTGCCGGCGACGACCGCCTCGCCGGAGGCGAACAGCGCCTCGCGCGCGTACAGGTTGACCGCGTCGGTGAGCGCCGTGCCTGCCGTGGCCGCTGTGCCTGCCGTGCCCGGCGGGAGATAGCGGAAGACGAGGGTGGACAGCTGGGGCTCGGTGACGACCTCGAAGCGCGGGTCCTCGTCCAGCAGCTTCCAGCCTTCCGCTGCGAGGTCGACGACGGCGTCGAACAGCCCGCCCACCGCCTCCGCGCCCATGACGCGCAGCGTCATCCACAGCTTGAGGGCGTCGAAGCGGCGGGTGGTCTGGATGCTCTTGTCGACCTGGTTGGGGATCTGCTCCTGGGCCATGCGGGCCGGGTTGAGGTAGTCGGCATGGTAGGTCGCATGCCGCAGGGTGGCCTGGTCACGGACCAGGACCGCGCTCGAACTGACCGGCTGGAAGAAGGACTTGTGATAGTCCACGGTCACGGAGTCGGCCCGCTCGATGCCGTCGAGGAGATGCCGTCTGCGGGACACCAGCAGCCCGCAGCCGTACGCCGCGTCGACGTGCATCCACGTGCGGTAGCGCTCGCACAGGGCGGCGATCTCGGGCAACGGGTCGATGCTGCCGAAGTCGGTGGTGCCCGCGGTGGCGACGACGGCCATCGGGGCCAGGTTCTCGCGGCGGCAGCGGTCGAGTTCCCGGGCCAGCGCGGCGGGCCGCATCCGCCGCTGCCGGTCGACGGGCACCGGGATGACGGCCTCGTAACCGAGTCCGAGCAGCGCCGCCGACTTGGCGACGGAGAAGTGGCTGCACTCGGAGGCGAGGATGCGCAGCCGGGGCAGGATCTCGGCCTTGCGCGGCGCCTTCTCCGCGTTCTTGCCGATGATCCGGCAGGTCTCGTCGCGGGCCAGCAGCAGGGCGTGGAGGTTGGACTGGGTGCCACCGCTGGTGAAGACGCCGTCGGCGGCGGTGCCGAGGCCGATGCGGTCGGCGGTCCAGCGGATGAGGCGGCGCTCGATCAGGGTGCCGCCGACGCTCTGGTCCCAGGTGTCGAGGGAGGAGTTGACGGCCGAGAGCACGGCCTCGCCGAGGACTGCGGGGATCACCACCGGGCAGTTGAGGTGCCCGAGGTAGCGGGGGTGATGGAAGTAGACGGCGTCGCGGAGATAGACGCGCTCGAGTTCGTCGAGTGCGGCGGCCGGGTCGTGCAGCGGCCGGTCCAGGTCGACGCCGGAGATCATGGGGGAGAGCTCGTGCGGGGCGATTCCGGTGAACGGCCGGGTGGTTCCGGCGAGTCTGGCCGCCACCCGCTCGACGCCCTCGGTGACGGAGCCCCGGTAGCGCCCGGCCGTCTCGCCGTTGAGCAGGTACGAGGTGGGGGGCGCGGGGGTGAGTGCCGGTGCGGGTGCCGGGTCCGCCGGTGCGGGGGCGGCCGGCGACGACTCCTCGGCGGCGCGCGCGAGGAAAGACATGAACGGTCCTCCTGTGTAGGGGACTTCGAAATTTAGGTTAGCCTAACCTAAGTTAGGCGACGGCGTCCGGGGCCGCCCGAGTCCCGGCCGTCCCGGGGTCAATCGTCAGTGGACGCACCGGACATGACCTCCTGGCGGAGGTCCTCCTCACTGGCGCCGCGGCGCCAGTAGCCGACGAAGGTGACGGCCCTGCGGTTGAACCCGCGCTCTCCCACGAGGTGGCGGCGCAGAGCGCGTACGGTCCCGGACTCGCCCGCGATCCAGGCGTACGGGGTGCCCGGCGGCAACTCGGCAGCCCGTACGGCGTCGAGGGCGCGCCCGGCGGGCTGCTCACCGGACGCTCCCGTTGTGCGTGTGGTTCCGGCCGTTTTCGCCCGGACCAGCCACGTGACTTCGGCGTTGGCTCTGGTTGGCAGCTCCCGGCGGTCCGCGGCGTACGGGACCTCGATCCACACCTTCGCCGGAGTGCCCGGTGGCAGCCACTCGAGGATGGCAGCGGCGGCGGGCAGGGCCGTCTCGTCGGCGGCGATGAGCACCCAGTCGGTGTTCTCGGGCGGGCGGAAGCGGACGGCGGTGTTGTCCTCGACGGCCGGGCCGAGGACGATGACGCGGTCGCCCGGCCGGGCCCGGCCGGCCCACCGCGAGGCCGGTCCGTCCGCCGCCGCGCTGCCTGATGCGAGGGTGTCTGATGCTGGGGCGCCTGATGCCGCGCCACCTGATGTCGCGCCTGATGCCGTGCCGCCCGAAGCGGGGGCTCCGTGGAGTACGAACTCGATGTCCACCTCGTCCGGTTCGCGGCGCTGCTCGCGCACGGTGTACGAGCGCATGACCCCCCGTACCCCCGGGTCCATCGCCCGCCACCGGGCGAACCACGCGTCGCCCGCCTCGATGGGCACAAGGGGAGCGTTCTGGCCCGGGTGCGGCAGGAACAGCGAAAGACTCTGGTCGCGGCCGCCCGCGGAGAAGTCCTTCAACCGCTCGCCGCCGAAGGTGACCCGGACCATCGAGGGGCTGATGCGCTCGGTTCTGACCACCTCCAGCTCGAAGAAGCGGAACGGGGCCGGGGCCTGGGAGGTGGCGGCGCTGGCGGCGGTGGGCATGGGGGTTCCCTTCGCGACGGCGGTTCCTGTCGTGTCCGGCTCCGGCTCAGCTGACCTTCTTGGCATCCCGGATGACCTTGGCGAGGCCCTCGAGGATCGGGGCGCAGGCGGCGTACGAGAAGATGGGCTCGGTGACCCGCGGGACCACCTGGCCGGCCTTGACCGCGGGCAGCTTGTTCCAGGTCGGCTTGGACGTGAGCGCCTCGGGCTGCAGGGCCGAGGTCCGGTTGTCGAGCAGGATCACGTCGGCCTCGTACCTGTCGGCGTTCTCCCAGCTGAGGCTCTCGAAGAAGCCCTGCTTGTCGGGCTCGTCGGGGACGACGACGTCGACGCCGAGCTCCTTGAAGTAGCGCAGGTCGGCCGAGGGGTCGGGGGTGGAGACGTAGAACAGGTCGGCGCTGCCGGAGCCCGCGAGGACCTTGATCCCGGGGTTGGATTCGGCGGCCTCGCGGACCGCGGTCGCGGCCCTCTCGAAACGGGCCCTGGCGTCCGTGACTTTCTTGGCCCTGAGGTCGGCGCCGAGGGACTCGGCGAGCTCGGCGTGGCGGCGCAGCGGCTCGGGGAGGGAGACGTGGGCGACCATCAGACCGACGCTCGGCGCGAGCTTGAGGATCTTGTCCTTGCTCTCCTCCGGGACGTACCAGAGGGCGTCCTTGATGAACATGCTGCTGACGAGCAACTCAGGGCTCAAGGCCGCGTACTTCTCGACATTGAACTTACCGAAGGTGTTGCCGAGGATCGTGAGTTTGCCGATGTCGAGGCCGCCCGCCTGGACGTCGGGCTTGCCGTCGTTGGTCCTGGTCGGGCCGAAGACGCCCGTGACCTCGATGCCGTAGTCGTGGAGCGCGGCGGCCGTGCCGGTGAAGGCCACGATGTTCCTCGGGGTGCTGTCCGTCCTGACCGTGGTGCCGCGGTCGTCCTTGAAGGTCCACGGGCCGGACGTGCCGGACGAGGTGCCGGAGCCGGAGGAGTCGCCGCTGCCGCAGGCGGTGAGCAGGGCACCGAGGCCAAGCGCACCGCCCGCGGTGAGGAGGGAGCGACGGGAGAGTTGGGGGGCTCGGGCGTGAGACATGACAGTTCCGCTTCCTGGTACGAGTGGTTCCTGGGCGGGGTCAGAAGTTAGGTTAACCTAACCTAACCTAATGAGCTGTCCAGGGGGCCCTCGTACCCGGCCTCACGCCGAGCCCGGGGTCAGGCGGCTCCCAGGCCCAACTCGCGGGCGATCAGCATGCGCTGGACCTCGCTCGTGCCCTCGCCGATCTCGAGGATCTTCGAGTCCCGCCACATCCTGGCCACCGGGTACTCGTTCATGAACCCGTAGCCGCCGTGGATCTGGGTGGCTTCGCGAGCATTGGTCACCGCGATCTCGGAGGAGTAGAGCTTGGCGAGCGCCGCCTCCTTCTTGAACGGCTCGCCGTGCACCAGCCGGGAGGCGGCGTCGCGCCATGCGATGCGGGCCGTGTGGGCGCGCATCTCCATGTCCGCCAGCTTGAACTGGATCGCCTGGTTGTCGCCGATCGGCCGCCCGAAGGCCTGACGGGTCTTCGCATAGGCCACCGATTCGTCGACACAGCCCTGGGCCAGTCCCGTGGCCAGCGCGGAGATCGCGATCCGGCCCTCGTCGAGGATCCGCAGGAACTGGGCGTAGCCCCGGCCCTTCTCGCCGAGCAGGTTGGCGGCCGGGACCCGGCAGTCGGAGAAGGACAGTTCGCGGGTGTCCGAGGCGTTCCAGCCGACCTTCGAGTACGGCGGTGCCACGCCGAAGCCGGGCGTGCCGGACGGGACGATGATCGAGGAGATTTCGGGGCTGCCATCGGCCTTCCGGCTGGTGACCGCGGTGACCGTGACCAGCCCGGTGATGTCCGTGCCGGAGTTGGTGATGAAGGACTTGGTGCCGTTGATCACCCACTCGCCGGTGGACTCGTCGAGCCGCGCGGTGGTGCGGGTGCCGCCCGCGTCCGAGCCGCACTCGGGCTCGGTCAGCCCGAACGCGCCCAGGATCTCTCCCGAGCACAGCCGCGGCAGCCACGTACGCTGCTGCTCCTCCGTGCCGAAGCGGTGGATGGGCATGGCGCCGAGCGAGACACCGGCCTCCAGGGTGATGGCCACCGAGGAGTCCACCCGGGCCAGCTCCTCCAGGACCAGGCCGAGGGCGAGATAGTCGCCGCCCATCCCGCCGTACTCCTCGGGGAAGGGCAGGCCGAACAGGCCCATCCGGCCCATCTCGCGGACGATCTCGTAGGGGAACTCGTGGTTCTCGTAGAACTCCCCGATCTTCGGGGCGACGACGTCGTGGGCGAACTCCTCCACCGTGCGGCGGAGTTCCTCATGCTCGGGTGAGAGCCGGTGGTCGATCGACATGGCGGTCAGCGCTCCTGGTGGGAGGTGGTGCCGGAGAGGGCACGGACGGTGCGGGACGGGCTGGGTCGGCCCAGGTGAGCGGCCATCCACACGCTGGTGGCGGTAAGACGGCCGAGATCGACCCCGGTCTCGATGCCGAGGCCGTGCAGCATCCATACGAGGTCTTCTGTGGCGAGGTTTCCGGTGGCGCTCTTCGCGTACGGGCATCCGCCCAGGCCGCCTGCGGAGGCGTCGACGGTGGTGACGCCGTGCTGGAGGGCGGCGAGGGTGTTGGCGAGCGCCTGGCCGTAGGTGTCGTGGAAGTGCACGGCGAGGCGATCGGTGTGGATGCCGGCCTCGCCCAGCACGGAGAGCAGTTCGAGGACGTGACCGGGCGTGGCCACGCCGATGGTGTCGCCGAGGCTGAGCTCGTCGCAGCCCATGTCCATGAGGCTGCGGCAGACCCGTACGACCTGGGCGATCGGCACGGCGCCCTCCCAGGGGTCGCCGAAGCACATCGATACATAGCCGCGCACGCGCACGCCCGATCCGCGCGCGTCGGCGACCACCGGGGCGAACATGGCGAGTGACTCGTCCACGGTGCGGTTGAGGTTGGCCTTGGCGAACGACTCCGTCGCGCTGGCGAAGACCGCGATCTCGCGCACGCCGAAGGTGAGGGCACGACGCAGCCCGCGCTCGTTCGGCACCAGCACCGGCAGCCGGGCCGGTACGTCCTCGAGCATCGGCATCAGCTGCTCGGCGTCGGCGAGTTGGGGCACCCACTCGGGGCGTACGAAGCTGGTCGCCTCGATGGTGGAGAGGCCCGCGTCGGCCAGCCGCCGGATGAAGTCGGCCTTCACCTCGGCCGGGACGACCATCTTCTCGTTCTGCAGGCCGTCCCTGGGGCCCACTTCATGGATACGGACCCGGGCCGGAAGGCCCGGCGACGGCACCTCCATGGGCAGCCCCCCGGCCGGTCCGCCGACCAGTCCCTCGGTCATGACTCGCCCTCCTGCTCGCGCTGGGAGTCCTGCTCTTGCCGGGAGTCCTGCTCGCGCTGGGTTTCGTGCGGCGCGACCACGGCGAGCACCTGGTCCATGGCGACTGTGGTGCCGGGGGACACGTCGAGTTCCGTGACCGTGCCGGCGTGCGGGGCGGAGATGACGTGTTCCATCTTCATCGCCTCGACGACGAGCAGGCTCTGACCGGCGGTGACCTCGTCCCCGACGGCGGCCTTCACGACGGTGACGGTGCCGGGCATCGGCGCGGTGAGCGCGTCCACGCCGTGCGGTCCTGCCGCGCCGCGCAGCGCCGCTTCGACCGGGTCGTGGTTCTGGACGTGCCAGCTGTCGCCGTCCCTGCCGAGCCAGGTGCCCTCCGGGCCGGGCTGGACGACGAAGGCGTGGGTGACGCCGCCCCACTCCAGCAGCACGCGCACGGGGGCGGCGACGGAGTCGCTCGCTGCGCCCTGGCCCGGCGCCGCCGTGTCCGCGAGGAGCCGTGCGGCCACGGGCTCGCCGTCGCCCGCCCGCACCTCGGCGCCCGCGACACCGCCGCGTACCCGCACGGCCACGGGCTCCTGCCCGGGCACCCGCAGATGGTGCACGGTCCAGGCGGGCTCGCCGCCGAGCCGCCACCCACTGGGGACGGAGAAAGGGTCGACCCAGGCGGCGGGACTACTCCAGGACCCTGCGGCAAGTGATGCCGCGTGTCGAGCTGGGGCCGAATCCCCAGCACCGGGCCGCGCCAGTCCTACGGCTGCAGGGGCTGGAGTACCTGGCACCGACGTGGAGGCCGGTCCGGTGGCCGCCCTCCCGGCGGCTCCCCCGGAACCGGCGGCGACTCCGGCCTCGCCGGTCACAGCCGTGCGCAGTCCGCCCGGCCCCGGCCGGAGGCCACCCGGCTCGAGCGCCGCCTGGCGGAGCAGGGCCGCCGCCCCGTACACCTCGTCCGGAATGCCCAGCGGCACGAGTGTCCCCGCGTCGCGGTCGACCAGGCCGGTGTCCACGTCGCCCGACTGCACTGCCGGGTGGGCCAGCAGGCGACGCAGGAAGCCGGTGTTCGTCTCGACGCCCAGGACGGCCGTGCCGCCCAGGGCCGTGCTCAGGCGGCGCAGAGCCGTGGCGCGGTCGGGCCCGTGGGCGATCACCTTCGCGAGCATCGGGTCGTACGAGGTGCCGACTTCCGTTCCGGCGGAGAGGCCGGAATCCACCCGCACGCCCTCGCCCTCCGGTTCGCGCAACGCCCGGACCGTGCCCGCGGACGGCAGGAAGTCGACACGATCGCCGGACACGCGCGCGGTCTCCGCGCAGATGCGGGCCTCCACTGCATGGCCGGTGAGCCGGATGTCCTCCTGCGCGAGCGCCAGCCGCTCGCCCGCCGCGATCCGCACCTGCCACTCGACCAGGTCCAGGCCCGTGACGAGCTCGGTGACCGGGTGCTCCACCTGGAGGCGGGTGTTCATCTCCATGAAGTAGTAGGCGGAGACGGGGTGTTCGGGGGGTGCCTCCCCGATGGGCACAGTGCTGCCAGGCACGATGAACTCCACCGTGCCCGCGCCCGCGTACCCGCAGGAGCGCGCCGCCTGGACCGCGGCCTCACCCATGGCCTTGCGCGTCGCCTCGTCGAGAAGCGGTGAGGGCGCCTCCTCGATGATCTTCTGGTGGCGGCGCTGGAGGGAGCACTCGCGCTCGCCGAGGTGGATCGCATGGCCGAACCCGTCGGCCAGCACCTGGATTTCGATATGGCGCGGGCGGTCGACCCACCGCTCCACCAGCAGCGTGTCGTCGCCGAACGAGCCGCGCGCCTCGCGCCGCGCCGCCGCGATCTCGTCGGCGAGCAGCGCCTCGGCCCGGACGAGCCGCATGCCCTTGCCACCGCCGCCCGCCGACGGCTTGAGCAGCACCGGCATCCCGATCTCCCGGGCGGCCGACGCGAGTTCGGCGTCGGACAGCCCGCTGCCCGAGGAGCCCGGCACGACCGGCACCCCGGCCGCCTGTACGGTCTCCTTGGCGCGGATCTTGTCGCCCATGAGCTCGATCGCCGCGGCCGGCGGCCCGATGAAGGTGAGCCCGGCATCCGCGCAGGCCCGCGCGAACGCGGCGTTCTCGGCGAGGAAGCCGTAGCCCGGGTGCACCGCCTGGGCGCCGGTACGGGCAGCGGCCTCCAGCAGCCGCTCCGCCGAGAGATAACTCTGCGCCGCGGACGCCGGGCCGATCCGGACCGCCGTGTCCGCCTCCCGTACATGCCGCGCGTCGGCGTCGGCGTCGCTGAAGACGGCGACCGAGCGGATGCCCATCCTCCGGAGCGTGCGGATGACCCGGACCGCGATCTCGCCGCGGTTGGCGACCAGCACTGCGTCGAACATCGAAGCCACCGAAGCAACCGAAGTCATCGAAGTCATCGAAGCCATCCCCCTCACATCCGGAAGACGCCGTATCCCGGCGCCGCAGGGTCCTTGACCGGCAGCGGCGCGTTCGCGCACGCCGTGAGCGCGAGCCCCAGCACGGTCCGGGTCTCGAGCGGGTCGATGACCCCGTCGTCCCACAGCCGCGCCGTCGCGTAGTACGCGTTGCCCTGGCGCTCGTACTGCTCGCGGATCGGGTCCCGGAAGGCCTCCTCGTCCTCCGCGCTCCACTCCTCGCCGCGGGCCTCCAGCTGGTCCCGTTTGACGGTCGCCAGCACCGCCGCGGCCTGCTCGCCGCCCATCACCGAGATCTTGGCGTTCGGCCACATCCACAGGAAGCGCGGCGAGTACGCCCGCCCGCACATCGAGTAGTTGCCCGCGCCGTACGAACCCCCGACGACCACTGTCAGCTTCGGCACGCGCGTGCAGGCCACGGCCGTGACCATCTTCGCGCCGTGCTTGGCGATGCCGCCCGCCTCGTACTGCCGCCCCACCATGAAGCCCGAGATGTTCTGCAGGAACAGCAGAGGGATGCCCCGCTGGTCGCACAGCTCGATGAAGTGGGCGCCCTTCTGGGCCGATTCGGAGAACAGGATTCCGTTGTTGGCCACGATCCCCACCGGGTGGCCGTGAATCCGCGCGAAGCCCGTGACCAGGGTCGTGCCGAACTCGGCCTTGAACTCCGCGAACCGCGAGCCGTCCGCGATCCGCGCGATCACCTCGCGCACGTCGTACGGCGTCCGCGAGTCCACCGGCACTGCGCCGTAGAGCCCCGCAGGATCGTGCTTGGGCTCCTCGGCGGGCTCCACCGACCAGGGCAGCGGACCGCGCTCCGGAAGCGTCGACACGATGGTCCGCACGATCCGCAGCGCGTGCCCGTCGTCCTCCGCGAGGTGGTCGGTGACCCCTGAGGTGCGCGCGTGCACCTCGCCGCCGCCCAGCTCCTCCGCGGTCACCACCTCGCCCGTCGCCGCCTTCACCAGCGGCGGCCCGCCGAGGAAGATCGTGCCCTGCTCGCGCACGATCACCGCCTCGTCGCTCATCGCCGGTACGTAAGCCCCGCCGGCCGTGCAGGAGCCGAGGACCGCGGCGATCTGCGGGACGCCCGCGCCCGACATCCGGGCCTGGTTGTAGAAGATCCGGCCGAAGTGCTCGCGATCCGGGAAGACCTCGTCCTGCATGGGCAGGAAGGCGCCGCCGGAGTCCACCAGGTACAGGCACGGCAGCCGGTTCTCCAGCGCCACCTCCTGAGCCCTGAGGTGCTTCTTCACCGTCATCGGGTAGTACGTGCCGCCCTTGACCGTGGCGTCGTTGGCCACGATCACCACTTCGCGGCCCGAGACCCGGCCGATGCCCGCGATCACGCCGGCCGCCGGGGCCTGCCCGCCGTACATCCCCTCGGCCGCCAGCGGCGCCAGCTCCAGGAACGGCGAACCGGGGTCGAGGAGGGCGTCCACCCGGTCCCGGGGCAGCAGCTTGCCGCGCGCGGTGTGCCGCGCCCGCGCCTTCTCGCCGCCGCCGAGCCGCGCCGCCGCGAGCTTCTCGCGCAGCCGTTCCGCGAGCTCGCGGTGCGCCGCCTCGTTGGCCCGCCAGGCGCCGGACGCCGGGTCCGCGGCGGTCTCCAGCACTGGTGCCTGCTGCATCTCCTCGAGCCCCCTTGCCCGGTGGATGTGTCGTCCGCGGCTGCCTCCGGTGGAGGTGCCTTCCATGGAAGTGCCCTGCCGCCCTGTGTTAATGAGCGTTAACGCGTTTCCTCCAGGTTAACGAGCGCTAACGCGGCTGTCTAGAATGAATTCCCATGAGCACGAACGCTGCCGCCAGGACCGCGGCCCCGACCCGCCGTGACCAGATCCTCAGGGAGGCCGCCCGCCTCTTCGCCGAGCGCGGCTTCCACGGCGTCGGCGTCGACGAGATAGGTGCCGCCGTCGGCATCAGCGGCCCCGGCCTCTACCGGCACTTCGCGGGCAAGGACGCGATGCTCGCCGAGCTGCTCGTCGGCATCAGCGGCCGGCTGCTCGCGGGCGGCAAGCGGCGCGTCGCCGAGATCCCCGGCCCGCCCGAGGACGTACTCGACTCGCTCATCGAGGGCCACATCGACTTCGCCCTCGACGACCGCCCACTGATCACTCTCCACGATCGCGAGCTGGACCGCCTCCGGGAGAGCGACCGCAAGTTGGTGCGCCAGCTCCAGCGGCAGTACGTCGAGCTGTGGGTCGACATCGTGCGCCAGCTCTATCCGGAGCTGTCCGAGACCGACGCGCGGGCCGCCGTGCACGCCGTCTTCGGACTGCTCAACTCCACCCCTCATCTGGGCCGTCCGGGCGCGCTCCCCGGCCGTGCGGCCACCGCCTCCCTCCTCCACCGCCTCGCCCGCGGCGCCTTCGCGGCCGCGGGCGACGCTGGACAGATTCGCTGACCGCCCGGTAACTTTCGCTGAGCAAGCGCTTAGATAGCAGCTCGGCGACGACACCGCTCGCCGAGCCCGGCGAGTACGAGGAGGCGTGCGGATGCGGCGCACGGTGTTCAACGAGGACCACGAGGCGTTCCGGGAGACCGTCCGCGCCTTCATCGAGGCCGAGGTCGTGCCGGTGTACGACGAGTGGTTCGCCGCGGGCCAGGCGCCGCGCGACTTCTACTACAAGCTCGGCGAGCTGGGCATATTCGGGATCAACGTCGCCGAGGAGTTCGGCGGCGCGGGCCTGGACACGCACAAGTTCGAGGCCGTGCTCTACGAGGAGACCTCGCGCGCGGGTGTGAACTTCGGCGGCTCCGGCGTGCACGTGCTGCTCGCCCTGCCGTACATCAAGATGCTCGCCACCGACGAGCAGAAGAAGCGCTATCTGCCGAAGTTCGTCACCGGCGAGGAGATGTGGGCGCTGGCGATGACGGAGCCCGGCACCGGCTCCGACCTCGCGGGCATGAAGACCACCGCCAAGCTCTCCGAGGACGGCACCCACTACGTCCTCAACGGCTCCAAGACCTTCATCACCGGCGGCGTCCACGCCGACCGCGTGATCGTGTGCGCCCGCACGTCGGCCCCCCGCGAGGACGACCGCCGCTTCGGCATCTCCCTGTTCGCGGTGGACACCAAGTCGGAGGGCTACTCCATCGGCCGCAAGCTGGACAAGCTCGGCCTGCGCACCTCCGACACCGCCGAGCTGGCCTTCGTCGACGTCAAGGTCCCGCTCGAGGACCTGCTCGGTGAGGAGAACAAGGGCTTCTACTACCTCGGACAGAACCTGCCCTCGGAGCGCTGGGGCATCGCGTTCGGCGCGTACGCGCAGGCCAAGGCCGCCGTCCGGTTCGCCCAGGAGTATGTGCAGGAGCGCACGGTCTTCGGTAAGTCGGTCGCGTCCTTCCAGAACACCAAGTTCGAGCTGGCCGCCTGCCAGTCCGAGGTGGACGCTGCCGAAGCCGTCGCCGACCGCGCCCTGGAGGCCCTGGACGCGGGCGAGCTGACCGCCGCCGAGGCCGCCTCCGCGAAGCTCTTCTGCACCGAGGTCGCCCATCGCGTCATCGACCGGTGCCTCCAGCTGCACGGCGGCTACGGCTACATGAACGAGTACCCGATCGCCCGGCTGTACGCGGACAACCGCGTCAACCGCATCTACGGCGGCACCAGCGAGGTCATGAGGTCCATCATCGCCAAGTCGATGGGGCTGTAAAACGACCTGGCCACGGTCCCGTAACACGGACCTGCCAGACTGTTGACCGATGAACGAATCACTCCAATCGCTCCTCGATCTGCTCGACCTCGAGCGGATCGAGGAGAACATATTCCGGGGCGACTCCCGCGCCGCCGTCGTCCCCCGCGTCTTCGGCGGCCAGGTCGCTGCCCAGGCCCTGGTCGCCGCGGGCCGCACCGTCCCCGAGGACCGTACGGCGCACTCCCTGCACGCCTACTTCCTGCGGCCCGGCGACCCCGGCGCGCCGATCGTCTACACGGTCGACCGGATCCGCGACGGCCGGTCCTTCACCACCCGCCGCGTCGTCGCCGTGCAGCACGGTCAGCCGATCTTCGGCCTCTCCGCGTCCTTCCAGACGTACGAGGAGGGGCTCGAGCACCAGGCTTCCATGCCGTACGCGCCCGACCCCGAGACGCTGCCGACGGCCGCGGAGATGCTGCCGCGGCACGCGCACTTCTTCCGTGACCCGGGCGTCGTCGAGCGGTTGCTGGAGGCGCGTGCCGCGGTCGATCTGCGGTACGTCGAGGAGCCGCCGTACGCCACCGCCGCGCAGGGGCCGCGCGAGCCCCGCTCCCAGGTGTGGTTCCGGACCAACGGCAAGCTCGCGGACGACCCGCTGCTGCACGTCTGCCTCGCCACATACGTGTCCGACATGACCCTGCTGGACTCGGTCCTGCTGGCCCACGGGCGCGGCGGCTGGGCGGTGGGCGACGTCGTGGGTGCCAGCCTGGACCACGCCATGTGGTTCCACCGCCCGTTCCGGGCCGATGAATGGCTGCTCTACGACCAGGAGAGCCCCTCCGCCTCCGGGGGCCGCGGGCTCGGGCAGGCGCGGATCTACACCAGCGACGGGCGGCTCGCGATCACCGTCATCCAGGAGGGCGTGATCCGGGTCCCGCGGACGTAAGCCCGCGCAGGCAGGCCCGCGGGAGCACGCCGGGGCAGCACGCGCGCGTGAGCACGCCCGTAAAGGCACGCGCGCGTGAGCGGGGTATCAGGGCTGGGCCGTGAGGCCCGCCGCGTCGATCAGGTACGCGGTGAGCGGGTCGTAGAAGCGGGGGTCGACCACGTGGTCGTCCAGCGGGACGGTGACGGCCACCGTGCCCTCGGCCTCGCCGATGAACAGCGCCGGGTCGTTGCAGTCCGCGAAGCCCACCGCGTCGATGCCGCGCTGCCCCGCGCACCCCGTCCAGCCGTGGTCGGCGACCACCAGATCCGGCCGCGGCCGCCCCTCGCGCTCGAGACCGTCCAGGATCGCGGCCATCGGCTCGGGGGAGTGGGTGTGCCACAGCGTGGCGCCCCGCTCCAGCACCGCGACGTCGCAGAACTGGACGACGTAGCCCTCGTCGGCCCGCAGGCCCGGCGGGATCACCATGATCTCGCAGCCAGCCGCCCGCAGCGCGGCCGCGACGGAGCGGTGGACGTCCAGCAGACCGCCCGGGTGCCCGGTCGCGAACAGCACCCGCTGACCGCCCTCGGCCGCCTTGCGCAGCACCGTCGCCATCCGGTCCAGGGCGTCGGCCGTCAGCTCCGGGTCGATCGTGTCCTGCCCCGTGCGGTGCTCCGGGTCGTCGATCACGCCGCACCGCTCCGCCATCACGGCGAGCACGTCCTGCTCGTCCGTCCACCGGTCGCCCAGCTCCAGGCCGAGCCAGTAGTGCCGGTCGCCGTTCGCGAGCTTGCGGTAGTGGGAGAGGTTGTTGTCACGGGGCGTGGCGACGTCGCCCGCGATGCGCGTACGGACGAGGTGCTCGATCAGTTCTGTGCGACTGGGGACCGGACTGGGTATCGGCATGGACTCATTGTGTCGTGTACCGGTAGGCGATGGACGCTGTGTCCAAATAGCGGGGCCCGTCCGTCGGGAACGTACATGTGCGGAATCCATCGCCCCTCCTACCCTCGGACCCGTACCGATGACCCCGCACCGCCGAGAGGCAGCAGTCGCATGAGCACCCAGCCCCGTGGCCCCGTCGACTCCTCCCGCACCCCGCGCTACGCGGGACCCGCGACCTTCGCGCGGCTGCCGCGGCTCGACGAGGTCGGCACCGCGGACGTCGCCGTCGTCGGCGTTCCCTTCGACACCGGGGTCTCCTACCGTCCGGGCGCCCGCTTCGGGGGCAACGCGATCCGCGAGGCCTCGCGCCTGCTGCGCCCCTACAACCCGGCCCAGGACGCCTCCCCCTTCGCGCTCGCGCAGGTCGCCGACGCCGGTGACATCGCGGCGAATCCGTTCAACATCAACGAGGCGGTCGAGACGATCGAGGGCGCCGCGGACGACCTGCTCGGCACCGGCGCCCGGCTGATGACCCTCGGCGGCGACCACACCATCGCCCTGCCGCTGCTGCGCTCCATCGCCCGCAAGCACGGGCCGGTTGCGCTGCTCCACTTCGACGCGCACCTGGACACCTGGGACACCTATTTCGGCGCCGAGTACACCCACGGCACGCCCTTCCGGCGGGCCGTGGAGGAGGGCATCCTCGACACCTCCGCGCTCTCCCACGTCGGCACCCGCGGTCCGCTCTACGGCAAGCAGGACCTCGACGACGACGAGAAGATGGGCTTCGGCATCGTCACCTCCGCCGACGTCATGCGGCGCGGCGTCGACGAGGTGGCCGACCAGCTCCGGCAGCGGATCGGCGACCGGCCGCTCTACGTCTCGATCGACATCGACGTCCTCGACCCGGCCCACGCGCCGGGCACCGGCACCCCGGAGGCGGGCGGCCTCACCTCCCGCGAGCTGCTCGAGATCCTGCGCGGGCTGGCCTCCTGCAACCTGGTCTCGGCCGACGTCGTCGAGGTCGCCCCGGCGTACGACCACGCGGAGATCACGTCGGTGGCCGCGTCCCACACCGCGTACGAGCTGACGACGATCATGTCGCGGCAGATCGCGGCGGCGAAGGCCTGAGCAGGGCCGCGTCCGTTCGCACCGCTGAAACAAAACCGGCCACCACCGGTGTTCTCGATCGTGGCGCCCCGGTACCCGTGGCGCCGCGGGAGCATGGACGGCGGAGGGGCGACCGGTGGGTGCGAGAGGCGAGAGCGGCAGAAGCAGCGGCGACGGCGGCGAGCGGCAGGCGGGCTGGGCACGGCGCGTGACCGGGTACGCCTGGCGCTACCGCCGTCACGTCCTGCTCGCCCTCGGCGCCTCGCTCGCGGGCATGGCCATCATGGCCGTCGTCCCGCTGGTCACCCGGCTGATCATCGACGACGTCGTCATCGCCCGCACCCGCGATCTCGCCCCCTGGGCGGCCCTGCTGGTCCTCGCCGCCGCCGTCGTCTACGTCCTCACGTACATCCGCCGCTTCTACGGCGGCCGGCTCGCCCTCGACGTCCAGCACGACCTGCGGACCGAGATGTACGGGTCGATCGCCCGGCTCGACGGCAAGCGGCAGGACGAGCTGAGCACGGGACAGGTCGTCGGCCGCGCCACCAGCGACCTCCAGCTCATCCAGGGCCTGCTCTTCATGCTGCCGATGCTGATCGGCAACGTGCTGCTCTTCCTCATCTCCCTCGCCGTGATGGTCTGGCTGTCGCCGCTGCTCACCGTCGTCGCGCTGGCCATCGCCCCCGCCCTCTGGTTCCTCGCGCAGCGCAGCCGCAAGCGGCTGTTCCCCGCCACCTGGTACGCCCAGGGGCAGGCGGCGGCCGTGGCGGGCGTCGTGGACGGGGCCGTCACCGGCGTACGCGTGGTCAAGGGTTTCGGGCAGGAGGAGCAGGAGACCGGCAAGCTCCGCGAGGTCGGCAGGCGGCTCTTCGCGGGGCGGCTGCGGACCGTACGCCTCAACTCCCGCTACACCCCCGCCCTGCAGGCCGTACCCGCGCTCGGCCAGGTCGCGATGCTCGCGCTCGGCGGCTGGATGGCCACCCGCGGGCAGATCAGCCTCGGCACGTTTGTCGCTTTCTCGACCTACCTCGCCCAGCTCGTCGGCCCGGTCCGGTTGCTGACGATGGTCCTCACGGTCGGGCAGCAGGCGCGGGCGGGCGTCGAGCGGGTCCTGGAACTCATCGACACCGAGCCGCTGATCGAGGAGCGGGCGGACGCGCACGAGCTGCCCGCGGATGCCGCAGCGACCGTCGAGTTCGACTCCGTCACCTTCGGCTACGACCCGGAGCGGCCGGTTCTCGAGGACTTCTCGCTGCGGATCGAGCCCGGCGAGACCGTCGCCGTCGTCGGCACCTCCGGCAGCGGCAAGTCCACCGTCTCGCTGCTGCTGCCGCGGTTCTACGACGTGACGGGCGGCGCGGTACGCGTCGGCGGCCACGACGTGCGGGATCTCACGCTCGACTCGCTGCGCGCCGCCATCGGGCTCGTACCGGAGGACAGCTTCCTCTTCTCGGACACGGTCCGCGCCAACATCGCGTACGGGCAGCCGGATGCCACGGACGAGCAGATCCGCGCCGCTGCGCGGGCCGCCCAGGCCGACGGCTTCGTCTCCGAGCTGCCCGACGGCTACGGCACGACGGTCGGCGAGCAGGGCCTCACGCTCTCCGGTGGCCAGCGCCAGCGGATCGCCCTGGCCCGGGCGATCCTCACCGACCCGCGGCTGCTGCTCCTGGACGACGCCACCTCGGCGGTCGACGCGCGCGTGGAGCACGAGATCCACGAGGCGCTGCGCGGTGTGATGGCGGGCCGTACGACCCTGCTGATCGCCCACCGGCGCTCCACCCTCACGCTCGCCGACCGCATCGCCGTCCTGGACGGCGGACGGCTCGTCGACGCGGGCACGCACGCTGAGCTCCAGAAGCGGTGTCCGCTCTACCGCAGACTGCTGACGGACCCGGACGAGCTGGGGGATGTCGAGCGCGATCCGGCGGGCGCGGTGCGCCTCGCCGGCGGGGCCGCTGCCGCGGGGGCGGATGGTGCCGATGGCGCTGCCGGGCGGGGAGCGCCGGCCCTGGCCGGAGGTTTCGGTGGTGAGGCGTCCGCCACGGGGCTGGTCGAGCCGGAGTTCGACGGTGTCGATCAGACCGGGGGTGGCGTCAAGCGGCCGCGCGACGCGGCGGGTGGCGCCGGGGCGTCGGCCGCCGGGCCGGCCGAGCCGGAGGCCGACGACGGCGAACGGCGCGACGACCGCAGCAACGGCACCCAGCCGGGTGCCGTGGAGCGCCGCAGCTGGGCATCGGCCTTCGCCCGGAGTCTCCGTGGCGAGGCGGCGGCTACCGGGTCCGGGCTCGACGGCGTCGAGTGGCGGGGTGAGTGGCGCGGTGGCGACCGGGTCCTCGCGGCCGAGCGCCGCGTGTCCGAGGCCGATCTGCGAGCCGAGTGCGACCTCGAGGTCGAGGCCGAGATCGACTACGAGCCGGTCAACGCGAAGCGGCGCGTCGTGGGCGGCGTGACGCCCGAGCTGTGGGGCCGGGACCCGTCCGGGCAGAGGCCGCGTACCGGTTCCACGGCGACGAGGGCGGCCGACGCGACCGGCCTGGGGCATGCCCCAGGCGGCACGGCGGCCGGGCTCCGCCCCGGCGGGCCCCCGGTCGCGCACGCCGGGCCCGCCGCAGGCGGAATGGCCGGGGCGCTCGCCGGGATGCCCGCGACGCCCGAGCTGCTCGCGCAAGTGGCGGCGCTGCCGCCCGCCACCGACACCCCGGACGTGGACGAGGCCCGGGCCGCGCGGCCCGAGAAGGCGTACGGACTGCGGCAGTTGCTGCGCGGATTCGGTGCGCCCCTGCTGGTCAGCCTGCTGCTCGTCGCCGTCGACGCCAGCGCGGGCCTGCTGCTGCCCATCCTCATCAGAAACGGCATCGACGACGGCGTCCAGAAACTCGCCCTCGGCGCGGTCTGGACCGCCTCCGGGCTCGCGCTGATCGTCGTCCTCGCCCAATGGGCCGCGCAGTTCGGCGAGACCCGGATGACAGGACGGACCGGCGAGCGCGTCCTCTACAACCTCCGTATCAAGATCTTCGCGCAGCTCCAGCGCCTCGGACTGGACTACTACGAGCGGGAGCTGACGGGCCGGATCATGACCCGGATGACGACGGACGTGGATGCGCTGTCGACCTTCCTCCAGACCGGACTCGTCACCGCCGTCGTATCCCTCCTCACCTTCTTCGGCATCCTCGTCGCACTGCTCGCCCTGGACGCGGCCCTGGCGCTGGTGGTCTTCGCGACCCTGCCGGTCCTCGTCATCGGGACCTTCTTCTTCCGCCGCAAGAGCGTCAAGGCGTACGAGCTCGCGCGCGAGCGCGTGAGCGTGGTCAACGCCGACCTGCAGGAGAGCGTCGCCGGGCTGCGCATCCTGCAGGCGTTCCGGCGCGAGCGCAGCGGCGCGGCGCGGTTCGCGGAGCTGAGCGACGGCTACCGGCAGGCGCGGGTGCGCGGCCAGTTCCTGATCTCGGTCTACTTCCCGTTCGTCCAGCTGCTGTCGTCCGTCGCGGCCGCGCTGGTGCTGATCGTGGGCGCGGGCAGGGTCTCCGAGGGGACGCTGACGGCGGGCGCGCTCGTCGCGTACCTGCTCTACATCGACCTGTTCTTCGCGCCCGTGCAGCAGCTGTCCCAGGTCTTCGACGGCTACCAGCAGGCGACCGTCTCGCTCGGCCGCATCCAGGAGCTGCTGCGCGAGCCGACCACGACGGCGGCCGCGGAGACGCCGCGCGAGGTGCGGACACTGCGCGGCGACGTCGCCTTCGAGGACGTGCACTTCCGTTACGGCGACGGCGAAGAGGCGCTGTCCGGGATCGACTTGCACATCCCGGCCGGCCAGCGGGTCGCCTTCGTCGGCGAGACGGGCGCGGGCAAGTCGACCCTCGTCAAGCTCGTGGCCCGCTTCTACGACCCGGTCTCCGGGGCCGTACGGATCGACGGCACGGACCTTCGCGAGCTGGACCTCACCGGCTACCGGCACCGGCTCGGCGTGGTCCCCCAGGAGGCGTACCTCTTCCCCGGCACGGTGCGTGACGCCATCGCGTACGGCCGTCCCGACGCGACCGACGCCGAGGTGGAGGCGGCGGCGCGGGCGGTCGGCGCGCACGCGATGGTGGCCTCGCTGGACGGCGGCTACCTTCACGAGGTCGCCGAGCGGGGCCGCAATCTGTCCGCGGGCCAGCGGCAGTTGATCGCCCTGGCGCGGGCGGAGCTCGTCGACCCCGACATCCTGCTCCTCGACGAGGCCACGGCGGCCCTGGACCTGGCGACGGAGGGCCTGGTCAACCAGGCCACGGACCGGCTGGCGGGGCGGCGTACCGCCCACCCGTCGCCCGACCGCCGCCCCTCATCGAGCGCTTACGCGCGCACCGCCCACCCGTCGCCCGACCACCGCCCCTCATCGAGCGCTTACGCGCGCACCGCCCACCCGTCGCCCGACCGCCGCCCCTCATCGAGCGCTTACGCGCGCACCACTTTGATTGTCGCCCACCGCCTGACGACGGCGGCGCGCGCGGACCGGGTGGTGGTCCTGGACCGCGGCCGCGTCGTCGAGGACGGCACCCACGCGGAACTCCTCGCCGCGGACGGCCAGTACGCCCAGCTCTGGCGCACGTTCGTCGGGGAGCCGGAGACCGCGCCTGCCTGATAGCTCCGCACGTCTTGACGGGACACGGTCAGCGCTGCTCTCATCCTTCCTGACAGTTGGGAAACTTTCCTAACAGTTAGGAGAGTCACGTGCGAACCACCCCCACACCCGCACCCAGACGCTCACGCATCAGGTGGGCCCTGACCGGTCTCGCCGCCGCCCTGGCCCTCGGGCTCGGCGCCGGAGCCCTGGGCGCGGCGGCGGCCTCACCGGCACCCGCGCCCGCCAGCGATGCACCCGCGCCCGCCCGCGCAGCCGCACCCGCCGCCGACACCCCGGTCGGCATCAACGGCAAGGTCAGGGTCTGCGGCACCAAGCTCTGCAACCAGCACGGCAAGCCGATCCAGCTCCGCGGCATGAGCACCCACGGCACGCAGTGGTACAGCCAGTGCATCAAGGACGGTTCACTCGACGCCCTCGCCACGGACTGGAACGGCGACATCCTCCGCGTCTCCACATACGTCCAGGAGGGCGGCTACGAGACCGACCCCAAGAAGTTCACCGATCTCGCGAGCCGGATCGTCGACCAGGCGACCGCCCGCGGCCTGTACGTGATCGTGGACTGGCACATGCTCGACCCCGGCGACCCGCACGCCAACCTCTCCCGGGCCAAGACCTTCTTCACCGAGATGACGAAGCGTCACGGCAGCAAGGGCAACGTCCTCTACGAGATCGCCAACGAGCCCAGCGGTGTCAGCTGGTCGCGCATCAAGAGCTACGCCGAGCAGATCATCCCGGTGATCCGCGCCAAGGCCCCCGACGGCGTGGTCCTCGTCGGCACGCGCGCGTGGTCCTCGCTCGGCGTCTCGGAGGACGGCGACGAGAAGGAGGTCGTGAACAACCAGGTGAGCGCCTCCAACATCATGTACACGTTCCACTTCTACGCCGCCTCGCACCGGAACGAGTACCTCCAGACGCTGTCCCGCGCAGCGGACCGCATCCCCATGTTCGTCACCGAGTTCGGCACCCAGAACTACGCCGGCGAGGGCGCGAACGACTTCGCCATGTCGCAGAAGTACCTCGACCTGATGGCCCGGAAGAAGATCGGCTGGACCAACTGGAACTTCTCCGACGACCACCGCTCCGGCGCCGTCTTCAAGGAAGGCGTCTGCAGCGGCAGTACGTGGACCGGCACGTCGGTGCTCAAGCAGGCGGGCGTCTGGATCCGCGAACGCATCCGCACGCCCGACGACTTCCCGACGGGCCGACCCCGGACAGCCTGAAACCACGGGCACCCCGGGAACCATCCGCCCCACCGCGCGCGTGTAGCTTGTCAATCGCCCTTATGTACGAGGGACGGGCACTCGACCCCCTGAGGGAGGCACACGTGCGCGGTGGTGGTGTGGCACGCCGACGGATAGCGATCGGGACGGCTGCCGTTCTGGCCTTCGGAGCGGCCGGTATCGCCGGCGCCGGAACCGCCGAGGCCGCCGCTCTCTGCCCCGGGCGGAAGATGAGAACGCTCGATTTCGCCACCGGCCAGGTGCGCGTCTACAAGAGCAACCGGATCAAGTGCGCCGTCACGTTCACCAAGTCCCCTGGAAAACGGCAGAAGATGAGCGTCAGCATCCAGGCGCGCGGCAGCCGGCCCCGCTCGGACAGCGGCTACTACACCCGCCGCGCGGGCCCGGTCCGGGTGACCGCGGGAGGCCGGTGCGTGTACGTACGAGGGTCCGTCGGCAGCCGCTCGGTCAGCTCCGGCTGGATTCTCTGCTGACACCGCGGCCCCAACCGGCCGCCCGCGCGGATCGAACGCATTTCGCCCAACAGGTCTGGCGGTGGCGGGAGTTGCGCCGGTAGGTTCGCGGCGACCATTGCGAACCCAGGGGAGAACGCATGCGCAAGGCGCTCAGATGGCTGCTGGCGCTCATGGTGCTCATAGGCACCGCGGGAGCCGGTGGGGGTACCGCCCATGCCGAAGGCTATGGGGGAGCCCAGGCAGGCGCGGCCACCGCCGCGGAGCCGGGCACCAAGGACATCAAGGACCGGATCCTCGCGATACCCGGTATGAGCCTCATCGAGGAGAAACCGGTCGACGGATACCGGTACTTCGTCCTCAACTACACCCAGCCGATCGACCACCGGCACCCGTCCAAGGGCACCTTCAAGCAGCGCCTCACCCTGCTGCACAAGGCGACCGACCGTCCGACGGTCTTCTACACCTCCGGCTACAACGTCTCCACGACCCCCAGCCGCAGCGAGCCGACCCGGATCACCGACGGCAACCAGGTCTCGTTGGAGTACCGCTTCTTCACCCCCTCCCGGCCCGACCCGGCCGACTGGTCCAAGCTCGACATCTGGCAGGCCGCCAGCGACCAGCACCGCATCTTCAAGGCCCTGAAGCGGATCTACGGGAAGAACTGGCTGGCCACGGGCGGCAGCAAGGGCGGCATGACCGCGACCTACTTCCGCCGCTTCTACCCGCACGACATGGACGGAACGGTCGCGTACGTCGCCCCGAACGACGTCGACAACCGCGAGGACTCCGCGTACGACACGTTCTTCGAGGGCGTCTCCACCCAGGAGTGCCGGGACGACCTCAACGCCGTCCAGCGCGAAGCGCTCGTCCGACGCGACGAGATGACCGAGCGCTACGCGAAGTGGGCCAAGGACAACGGCGCCACCTTCAACACCGTCGGCAGCCTCGACAAGGCCTACGAGTCCGTCGTCCTCGACTTCGTGTGGGCCTTCTGGCAGTACAGCTCGGAGAAGGACTGCGCCGACGTCCCGAAGCCGACCGCCTCGACCGAGGATCTCTACCATTACGTGGACACGATCTCCGGCTTCTCCTTCTACACCGACCAGGGCCTGGAGCCGTACACGCCGTACTACTACCAGGCCGGTACGGAGCTGGGCGCGCCGACGCTGCAGTACGCCCACCTGAAGGGGCTGCTGCGCTACCCCGGCTACTTCACGCCGCGTGCGTTCGTTCCCCGCGACATCCCGATGAAGTGGAAGAACGGCGTCATGCGCGACGTCGACCGCTGGGTCCGGCACCGCAGCGAGCGGATGCTGTTCGTCTACGGCCAGAACGACCCGTGGGGCGCTGAGCCGTTCAAGGTCGGCAAGGGGGCCGAGGACTCGTACGTCTTCACCGCGCCCGGCGCCAACCACGGCGCGAACATCGCGGGTCTGAAGGAGGACCAGAAGGCCAAGGCGACCGCCGAGGTGCTGGAGTGGGCGGGCGTCGCACCGGCCGCCGTCCAGAAGGGCGAGGCCACGCCTGAGCCGCTGGCGAAGGCCGACAGCAGCCTCGACAAGCAGGAGAACCGGCGCGAGCTGCGGCCGTAACAACCCCGTTGCCTGGGTGCGCCCGCCGCTGCAAGCGGTGGGTGGAACCGTGTCCGG
>NZ_JBQQBY010000050.1:0-58172 GCF_052246385.1 Streptomyces sp. 8N616
ATGCGGGTTATGACCGTGCGGACGAGGTCGCACGCGAGCGCGAGGTCCGCATCCCGATGCGGGAGGGCGCATGAACCCCGGTGTGGGCAATCGTTCCGCCCCGCGGAACGAATGCCCACAACCCGGGGCGTCAGCCCGCCAACTGCCGTGGGAGCGGCGCTCCGTGGATCACCCACAGGCCCGAGACCGCGCGGGTCAGCGCCACATACAGGCGGCGCAGCCCGGTGCGTTCATCCGGCTCGGCGTCGACCACGGCCGCCGGTTCGTCGACGACCACGTAGTCGTACTCCAGGCCCTTGGCCAGTGACGCCGGGACCAGGGTCAGCCGCACAGCGGCAGAGGTCTCTTCGCCCGGAGCGAGGTGAGCGATCCCGGCACCCCCCAACGCCTCCGTCAGCGCCGGAATCCGCGCGTCCGCCGCGATAAGACCCACCGACCCCTCGCGCGCCAGCGCCTCCCCGCACGCGGCGAGGACCGCCGCGTCCAGATCGCCCGGCGCGACCTGCCGGATCTCCAGCGAGCCGGGCGACTCCCGTACCGACGACGCCTCCGCGAGCCCCGGCGCGATGGCCGGAAGCAGCCGGGACGCGTACGCGATGATCTCGCGCGGCACGCGGAAGCCCGCCGTCAGCTCCTCGATCCGCGCGTCCGGTTTCCCCAGGTGCGCCAGCGCCTCGGGCCAACTCCCCGTCGCCCAGGGCGTGGTGCCCTGCGCGAGGTCGCCGAGCACCGTCGCGGAACCCGTGGAGCAGCGCCGCCCCACCGCCCGGTACTGCATCGGCGACAGGTCCTGCGCCTCGTCCAGCACCACATGTCCGAGCGACGGCGTGCGCTCGACGAGGTCCGCCGCCTCGTCGATCAGCACCGCGTCGGCCGCGGACCACTTCGCGGCCCGCACTCCCCTGGCTTTCGGCATGGGGGACCCCAGCACCGGTTTCTGCCAGAGGATCTCCTTCTGCTCCTCGGCGGTCAGCAGCCCCTCCGCCTGCTCCGCCAGGAAGTCCGGGTCCGAGAGCAGCCGCAGCACCAGCTTCGCCGGGTCCACCGGCGGCCACATCGCCTTGACCGCCGCCTTCACGGCAGGGTTGCGGGCCACCGCGTCCTGCACGCGGTCGTCCGGCGCCTCGCCCGCCGCCTCCATCCGTACGAGCACCGCGTGCGCGATCCGCTGCGGAAGTGCTGCCCTGGCGGCCTCGTATCGGATGTCACGCGCCTGCAACTCCCGTACCAGCTCCTCCAGTTCGTACGCCGGAATGCGCCAGCGACGCGAGCCGCGCACGACGACGCAGGGTTCTGTCGGCATCGTGACGCCGGACCGTACGGCCCGCCGCAGCACGTCCGCCATCCTCGCGTCGCCCTTGATCCGGGCCGCGGCGGCGGTGTCCTCGCCGCGCAGCTCCACGCGCCCGACCAGGTCGCCGACCGTCGCCTGTCTGACCTCCAACTCACCTAGCGCAGGAAGCACTTGCTCGATGTAGTGGAGGAAGGACCGATTCGGCCCGATGACGAGGGTGCCCGTGCGGGCGAGCCGCTCCCGGTGCGCGTAGAGCAGATACGCCACGCGGTGCAGACCGACGGCCGTCTTGCCGGTGCCGGGCGCGCCTTGCACACACACCGTCCCGGCGAGCCCGGCCCGTACGATCTCGTCCTGCTCGGGCTGGATCGTCGCCACGATGTCCCGCATGGGGCCGACGCGCGGCCGCTCGATCTCGGCCTGGAGCAGCTTGCTCGCCGTGCCCTTCTCGGCCTCTGCGGGGTCGGAGAGGTGCTCGTCCTCGTACGCGGTGAGGTCGCCGCCGGTGTAGCCGAAGCGCCGCCGCAGGGCGACGGCCATGGGGGCCTTCTTGGAGGCCCGGTAGAAGGGCTGGGAGACGGGCGCGCGCCAGTCGACGACCATCGGGTCGCCGTCGGCGTCGTGTACGTGCCGCCGCCCGATGTAGCACCTTTGGTCTTCTTCTCCGCCTCCGGCGGGGGGTTCCCCCTCGCCGCCCTCGGCGAGCTCCGCCCCCGGTGCGTGGAGGTAGTCGAGGCGGCCGAAGAAGAGCGGGGTGTGGGCGTGGTCGGCGAGGGCCTTGATGCGCTCGCCGATCTGGTGCTCCAGGACGGCGGCGTTCACCCAGTTCGCGGTGACGTCGCTGATGTCGAGCGCCTCGACGTCGGCGCGCATGGCGCGCAACGCGGCGCGTGACGCGGCGAGGTGGGCGCGCTCGCGTCGGAGCGGGTCGGTGTCTTCGTGCGCGGGCACGGCTGAGCCTTCCGGGCAGAGCAGCAGTGGATGGATTCGAGCGGATCCCGGCCGGTTGCCGTCCGGACGGAGGCTCTCCCTCAGCTGAGCGGGAGGCGGGCAGACGCGGCATATTAGCCACCGGCGCCCGAAACGGCGAACGAATTTCCGGCGGGCGGTCCCGGGGGCGGCCGCCGCCCCCGAGCCCACCTCAGGGGCATCCCTCCCGGGTGGGGCAAGGGTCTCCACCTGAGGGCTGACGGGCCCGTACCGCCGCCTCAGACCGCTGGCGGATGTGCTCCGAACGCGTGAAATCCATCATGGAGACATGAGCTCCGCATCGTTCACCCCGGCACACCGTCCGCCCGCCCCAGGGGCCTCCGCCCTCGGGGCAGGGCCCGCCCACCACCAGCGCATTCTGCACGCCCTGGGCAATGCGCTGCGCGCGATCCGCGTCTACGCGGAGGCCGCGTTCAGAGTCGTCGTCCTCGGCGAGTACGCGGAAAGATCACCGGTGATCCGCCGCTGACGCCAGCGGCCCGCTAGACCTCGCCGCCCACCTCGTCCCCGACGCCGTCCACCCCGTCCACGTCGTCCATTCCGTCCGCCCCGTCAGCCCCATCCGCCGTCAGCAGGTCACCCGCGTCGACGATCCGGTACGCGTAGCCCTGCTCCGCCAGGAAGCGCTGGCGGTGGGCCGCGAAGTCCTGGTCGATCGTGTCGCGCGCGACGACCGAGTAGAAGATCGCCGGGTGACCGTCCGCCTTCGGGCGCAGTACGCGGCCGAGCCGCTGGGCCTCCTCCTGCCGCGACCCGAACGTGCCCGACACCTGGATCGCGACCGTCGCCTCCGGCAGGTCCACCGAGAAGTTCGCGACCTTGGACACCACGAGCACGCTGATCTCACCCTGCCGGAAGCCGTCGAAGAGCTTCTCGCGCTGCGCGTTGGTCGTCTCGCCCTTGATCACCGGAGCCCGCAGGTGCTCGCCCAGCTCGTCGAGCTGGTCGATGTACTGGCCGATGACGAGCGTCTGCTGACCGCGGTGCTGCTCGACCAGCGCCTCGGTGATCCGGCGCTTGCTGTCCGTCGTCGCGCAGTACCGGTACTTCTCGTCCGTCTCGGCCGTCGCGTACGCCAGCCGCTCGGAGTCGGTCAGATTGACCCGCACCTCGACGCAGTCCGCGGGCGCGATGTAGCCCTGCGCCTCGATCTCCTTCCAGGGCGCGTCGAAGCGCTTCGGGCCGATGAGCGAGAAGACGTCCGACTCGCGGCCGTCCTCCCGTACGAGGGTCGCGGTCAGGCCGAGGCGCCGGCGGGCCTGCAGATCGGCGGTGAACTTGAAGACCGGCGCGGGCAGCAGGTGCACCTCGTCGTAGACGATCAGGCCCCAGTCGCGGGAGTCGAACAGCTCCAGGTGCGGATAGATGCCCTTCCGCTTCGTGGTGAGGACCTGGTACGTGGCGATGGTGACCGGCCGGATCTCCTTCCGCGCACCGCTGTACTCGCCGATCTCGTCCTCGGTGAGCGAGGTGCGCCGCACCAGCTCGTGCTTCCACTGGCGCGCGGAGACGGTGTTCGTGACGAGGATGAGCGTCGTCGACTTGGCGGTCGCCATCGCACCGGCGCCGACCAGCGTCTTGCCCGCGCCACAGGGCAGGACGACGACGCCGGAGCCGCCGTGCCAGAAGTTCTCGACGGCGTGGTTCTGGTACGGGCGCAGCGCCCAGCCGTCCTCGCGCAGCTCGATGGGGTGCGCCTCGCCGTCCACGTAACCGGCCATGTCCTCGGCGGGCCAGCCGAGCTTGAGCAGCGTCTGCTTGATCTGGCCGCGCTCGGAGGGGTGCACGGCGACCGTGTCCTGATCGATGCGGGCGCCGACGAGCGGCTGGACCCGCCGGGAGCGGAGGATCTCCTCGAGGACCGGGCGGTCGGTGGTGACCAGGACGAGGCCGTGGGTGGGGTGCTTCTCGAGGCGCAGCCGCCCGTAGCGGGCCATGGTCTCGGCGACGTCGACGAGGAGGGCGTGCGGCACGGGGTAGCGCGAGAACTCGACGAGCGCGTCGACGACCTGCTCGGCGTCGTGCCCGGCCGCGCGGGCGTTCCACAGCCCGAGCGGGGTGACGCGGTAGGTGTGGATGTGCTCGGGAGCGCGCTCCAGCTCCGCGAAGGGGGCGATGGCGCGGCGGCACGCTTCCGCCTGCTCGTGGTCGACTTCCAGGAGCAGCGTCTTGTCGCTCTGGACGATGAGCGGTCCGTTCACGCCTCGGCCCTTTCTACTGGCGGTGCGGCCGGCGGGGTGGAGGAGCAGGGCGGGGGCTCCGACCGGACCGGCCAAACCTCCAGTGTGCCCCATGCGGCGAGGTGGCCGGGTGGCCCCGGCCACAAACACCTGGGAGCCCCGGGGGCTGCCGGTCGGGGCCGGTCGGGCCGGTCCGCGGCCACTCGCTCCTCACCCGGCCCTCACCCGGCCCTCACTTGGCCCTAGCCGGCTCTCAGAGGACGGGGAGGTGGAGGTTGTTCACCAGCGGGCCTTCCACCTGGAACTCGACGGTACGGGGACGGCGCTCGCCGGGACGGTGAGCACGGCGAGGAGCGCGCCGGCTCCGAGCCGCACGGCGGCGATTCGGCGCATGAATGACTCTCTTCCACAGTTTCCACAGCGGTTCGGGCAGTGGGTTCCCGCGTTGATGCCGGCGTTGATTCGGGCAGTGGTTCCGGCTGTCGCCGGAGTGGCCGGACCGCGGACCGCTGGGGGGAGGCGAGTCCGAGGCAAGATCCGTCGGACTAGGCAGGTCCGTCGGCGAGCTCGGCGACGCCGGTGATGCGGTGCAGGGGGAAGGTGCGGACCTCGTCGGCGGTGTGGTCGTACGCCGTGACGAAGCCGCCCTCCACCCGGACCGGCGCGATCACCCGCTGGCTGGCCGCCCCGTCCGCGTTGACGTAGCCGATCCACACGGCGGTGCTGGCCAGCGCGGCGGCCTGCATAGTGGCGAGGGTCTCGGCAGAGGTGGTGCGGGGAAGGCGGCCGCCGCCGTCCGCGGGCGCGGCGGTGGAGGCGGAGGCGGCTGTGGTCGCGGCAGCGGGCCTGGTGACGGCCGTGGCGGCCAGGTCGCCCGCGCGGATGGCCTTGACCGCCGCGCCGAGCAGAGTGTCGTCGGGGACGGGCGGACCGCCGTGTACGGGGGCGGGCGCGGTGCGGGGCGGGGTGCGGTACGCGTCCGCGCGGGTCACCAGCACGTCGCCCTCGGCCGACTCGGCGGCCGGCGCGTAACCCATCTCGCGCAGCCGCTCCAGCAGCAGGTCGGGCGTGGCCTGCGCGGCCACCACGGTCGGCGCGAGACGGCGCAGCCGCAGACTGGACGAGCGGCGGTCGGCGAGGATCTCGGCGAGCAGCGCGTCGTCGTCGCAGCGGACGTACGCGAAGGCGGCGCCGACGCGGAGGTTGCCGTGCTTGCGCGCCACGTCGTCGATCAGATAGCTGAGCGGCTGCGGTACGGGCGTACGGGAGTGCTCCGCGAGGAACGCGTGGAGGTCGGCCGCCGTCTGCCCGGCGTCGAGTGCCCGGCGCACGGAGCCGGGGGTGAAGCGGTAGACGGTCGCGCCGCCCTTCGACTCGACGTCCGCCAGCACCCCGAGCACCTGCGCCAGCGGCCGCTCCAGCGGCCCCGGCGCGACAGCGGTCAGATCGGCCTGCAGCAGCACGTGATCGAGCGGCTCGGGCAACTGCGGTGCGAGCAGCGCGGCGGCCTGCGCGACCGCCGCCGCGACCTCTTCGGCGGTCGGCATCCCGGCCCACGCGGGGCCGTACCCGGCTGCGGCGAATGTGCGGGCGGCTGCCGCGCCACGGCCGCTGGCCCCCAGCGCTGCGCCCTCCCCGGCCCCTTCAGGTTCAGGGGCGCGCCCGGCCCGGTCGGTTGGCGGTGCTGCCCCCGGTGCGTCCGACTCCGCCACGTCCTGTCCGGCTACTTGAGCCGCGGCCGCTTCAGTGTCCGCTGCCAAGCCCCCGGCCGCCCCTCCGGAGGCGCGCCCGGCCCGGTCGGGGCGCCCGCCTCGAGGAGCGCCGACGCGATCCGCGTCCGGCTCGGTCGGGCCGGTCCGCTCGTCGGCGGGCGTAAGGCCCAGCAGGGCGCGGCCGTGGGTGGAGAGGGCGCCGCGGCCGGTGACGCCGAGGAGTTCTGCCTCGGTCAGGGTCCAGCGCGCGAGGCGGGAGCGGAGGCCCTCCGGGGCGGGCGCAGCCGTCCGGGCCTGGCTCTGGGACGAGGTCCGGCCCTGGGTCTGGGGCTGGGCCTGCCGGCCGGCTGTGGCGATCCGGGTGGCGGCCGAGCGCGCCCGCGCGGCGGTGGAGGACCCGGCGGATGCGGCGGGTGTGGCGCCGCCACCAGCCGTCGGGCGCCCGGCCGTTCCGGCGCCGGGGCCGGGGCCGGTGGCCGCGCCTGTCCCGGAGGCCGCACCGGCAGCCTCCCCGCACGTACCCCCGTCCGCGCCGGAGGCGGCCCCGTGTTCCCAGCGCAGGCACGCCAGCAGCGCATCCGGATCCGGCGCCGTGCCCTCCGGCAGGGAGGCGAGGAGCTCCAGGACGCGGCGGCGGACGTACGGGGCCGGGGAGCGGTCGAGGCCAGGACCGAGGGCCGCCAGCGTGCGCCCCTTCGCGTCCTGGCCTCCGACGGGTCCGGCCGTGCGGGTGGCCCCGAGCCAGGCCGAGACCAGCGCGGCCCACCGCTGCTCGGCGGGCTGCCCCAGCCACTCGTCGTACGCCGGGGTCGGCGCGAATCGCTCGTCCGCCTCGCCGTCGGAGGCGAGCAGCCCGGCGGCGTAGGCGAGTTCGAGCCAGAAGGCCGCGGTCGGCTCGTCCGTGTCGAGCGCGGCGGCGGTCCGCTTGAGGTCGCGGACGCTCAGGCCGCCCGCGCGCAGGGCGGCGGGCCCGCCGAGGTCCCACTCCTTCAGCAGGTCCTCAACCGTGCCGAGGGCCGTGAAAGCCTGACCCGCGGCGGTCGCGTCGACGATCCGGGGCCGGTGCTCGGCCGCGGGCGCGAGGGGCGGCGGCAGCGGCTCGGGCGTGCGGTGCGCGCGGCCGCCGCGCAGGTGCAGCGCGACCTCGCGCGGCAGCACGACCGTGCCGACACCCATCGGCAGCAGCAGCCCGCGGGCGGTGAGCCAGCGGACCGGCGCCGACGGCTGCGCGGGCACGGTCCCGTACGGCGGGCCCCATGCGAGCCGGGCGAGGATCTCCCCCGACTCCTCCGGCGCCCCGGCGAGCAGCGCCGCCATCCGCTCGCGGTCGCGGAAGAGGGCGGTGAGTGCTTCGACGGCGGTCACCGGGTCGTGGGTGGTCGGCAGCCCGGCTGTGGCGATGATCTCCTGGAGGCGGCCGGGCGACATCCCGGCGGTGGCCTCGGCGACGGTGGGCCCGAGCCCGGTGGGCGACGGGGCGGCCGCGCCCGCGGCGCCTGCGGCGCCTGCTGCCCCGGGGGCGCTGGGCGCGAGCACCTCGCGGGCCGTACGGACCAGATGCAGCCGGTCGTCACCGCCCCAGACGAGCGCCTGGGCGCGGAGCGCGGCGACGGCGCGGGGCAGTTCGCGTGCGACGGCCTCGTCGCCGGAGTCACCCGCCATGAGGCCGAGCAGTACGGAGTACGGGCACGGGTCGGGGGCGACCGCCAGCGCCTCGGCGGTCTGCAGGGCGAACCGGTCGAGGCGCTCGAGGGCCCGTACGACGGAGGCGCGGGTGCCGGCGCGGGTGGCGAGCTGGGTGAGGTCGCCGGGGACCGGGGAGAGCAGGTCGGGGCGGGCGCGGAGGAGGACGGCGAGGTCGGCGTCGGGGCGCGTGCGCAGCTCCTCGGCGAGCGTGCGGGGCGCCGCCCCGGCGCGCCGCCCACCGCCGCGGCGGCGACGCTCCGCCGACGCGCGCGCCTCCGGATCCCGCTCGCTGGTCATCCGCACCACGATATCCGCTCCCCGCCAACCACCGGGATGCCCACCGCATCCCCCACCACCCCGCGGGGCCGGGTCGCGCAGGCGCGACTGAGGCGGAGGGAGCAGAGTCGGGGTGGTGCGTTCGGCTGGGGCGTGGGGCCGCGCGCCCGGCTGGGGCCGGGGGCCGGAGGAGCGGCTGGGGCCGGGAGGCCGCGGGTGCCGCTGGGCGAGGCACGCGGCCAGAGCGCCGCGGGGCGGATGGCGGCGGCTTCACTCCGCGGGGTCGGCCGGGCCGAATGCAGCCCCGCCGACCGAAGTAGTCCACCGACCGATGGGAAGGGGGCCAAGCCCTCTCAGAAGAAGGGCCGGTGGGGGGAGACAGTCCCGCGGAGCCGCGCCCCTCGGCCGGGAGCTCGGCCGGTACTCGGCCCAGGGCTGAGCCCGGCACTCGGCCCGGAGCTGGGCCTGGCGCTCAGCCCAGGACCCGGCCCGGCACCCGCCCCCGGCGCTCCCCCCTCCGCGCTCGGAATGTCAGGCGCACCAACGGCGTTGGGAACTGTCATGCCACCCAACGCCGAGCGCACCCGCATGCCCCCCGCCGTCCACATCCTCGGCATATCCGTCTTCGCCCTCGGAACCTCGGAGTTCATGCTCTCCGGCCTGCTGCCGACCATCGCCGACGACATGGGCGTGTCCATCCCGCAGGCCGGGCTGCTGATCTCGGCCTTCGCGATCGGCATGGTCGTAGGCGCCCCGCTGCTCGCCGTCGCGACCCTCCGGCTCCCCCGCCGTACGACCCTCATCACGCTGCTCGGCGTATTCGGCCTCGGTCAGATCGGCGGAGCAATCGCACCCGGATACGGGTTCCTGTTCGCCTCGCGCGTCATCAGCGCCCTTGCCTGCGCGGGCTTCTGGGCCGTCGGAGCGGCGGTCGCCGTCGCGATGGTGCCGGTCAACGCGCGCGCCCGCGCGCTGGCGGTGCTGATCGGCGGACTGAGCATCGCGAACGTCCTCGGCGTCCCGGCCGGCGCGCTCCTCGGCGAGCACTTCGGCTGGCGGTCGGCGTTCTGGGCGGTCGGCGGGATGTCCGCGGTCGCGCTCGTCGGCGTGGTCGCGCTGATCCCGCGCATCCCCGTCCCCGAAGGGCGGCCGAAGCTCCGCCGGGAGCTGCGGATCTACCGCGACCGGCAGGTTCTCCTCGCGGTCGCCACGATCGCGCTCGCCGCCGGCGGCGTCTTCTGCGCCTTCAGTTACCTGGCACCGCTCCTCACCGACGTCGCCGGGCTCAGCGACAGCTGGGTTCCCACCGTGCTCGGCCTCTTCGGCATCGGGGCGCTCATCGGTACGGCGATCGGCGGCCGTGTCGCGGACGCACACCTCTTCGGGGTGCTGCTGACCGGCATCACGGCCTCGACGGCCTTCCTCGCGGCGCTCGCCTTCACCGCGCACAGCCCGGTCGCCGCGGTCGCCCTCTCCTTCCTCCTGGGCGTCTCGGCCTTCTACACGGCGCCCGCCCTCAACGCGCGCCTCTTCAACGTCGCGAGCGCGGCCCCGACCCTCGCAGGAGCGACCACCACCGCGGCCTTCAACCTCGGGAACACGGGCGGCCCGTGGATCGGCGGCGCGGTCATCGACGCGGGCTTCGGCTTCCCCTCCACGGCGCTGGCCGGCGCGGTGATGAGTGCGGCGGCGATCGGGACGGCGGCATGGAGCCTCCGCCTCCACCGGCGTGCTGGGAGCACCCGCATGATCGCGGTAGCGGGCTCGCCGCACGCCCTCGAGCACGCCTCCGAGCATTCACCCGCCGACTCGACGACCGGCGCGTAAGGCACGTCCGCACCGCCCGCCACCGCATCCTCGTATGCCCCGGGCGCTCCACCGTCAGCCCGCTCTGGACCGAGCCGACCGGCCTCACGCCTCACGCCTCACGCAGGCCGAAGTCGACAGCGGGCCCTTGGCCGAGCCTGCCGGTTGCCGGCGGCCGAACACCGGGCAGGGGATACGGCTTTGGGCCGGCTGGGGCGACATGAGGAGGCAGCTCGCATGACTGCCGCGCAAGGTGCGAGGCCATTCAGCGCAGCGGAGCCTGCCCGGCCGCCCGGCTCTGGTGCTCATGCCGAGCCCCCGCACGGCCGGATCCACCTGGTCAGGCGTGGGATAGCCGCTGGATTCGGCGACCTTGGTAGACCTGCGGGCTCGCAACGACCGGCGCCAGTTACGCGGCAGTGCCAGACCGCAGGCACGCCGCCCCCGTTAGCCGGCGCCGATTCACCCGCCCTTGCGCCGCCTCAGCCCCGCCTCCGTCAGCCGCCTCACCAGCTCCTTGCTGCTCACCTCGATCGCGCCCAGCTCGACCGCCCCGCGGTAGCGCTCGCTCGGCACGTCGTAGTGGTCCCCGTCGAAGGCCCGCGGCGGGGCGCCGAGCCGGGCCGCGAAGGCGTGCAGCTCCTCGTACGAGACGTCGCTGACCATGTGCGACCACATCCGCCCGTGGCCCGGCCAGGTCGGCGGGTCGATGTAGACCGCCACGCTCAGTGCCCCAGGACGGCGCCCAGGCCGCCCACGGAGGCGACGACCACGCCCGCCTCCGTGCACACCCAGTGCGGATCGGGGCCCAGTTCGGGTTCGATGCCCAGCGCATGCGGATCCCCGCCCTCGGTACAGACCGGACAGACCGGCCAGCGCCCGTACTTGTCCAGCAGCGCGTCCTGGACGTCCTGCGCGATCAGCCCCGCGAGGAAGGGTGCGCCTTCAGGCCACTGCTCGACCCACCAGCGCCGGTGCGCGACCGCGTCCTCGACGAGCGATACCACGTCGGCCTGGGCCACGTCCCCGGCCGCAAGATCGGCGAGTACGAGGGCACGCGCAGCGTGCAGTGCCTGCTCAAGCTCCATAAGCCCCATTGTCACGCCCTTTCCACAGGGGGTTGACTCCACCGGCGGCTGAAAATACCTTCCAAGTGTGAGCAGCAATCTGAAGGAAACTTTCAGCGCCGTGCCGGCCCGCCCGACCGGACCCGATGGGCCCCCCGCGCCCGCCGCCCTCGCCGCCAAGGTCCGTACGCTCGGGCCCTCAATGACCCGCTCGATGCAGCGAGTTGCCGAGGCCGTGGCCGGCGACCCGGCGGGCTGCGCCGCGCTCACCGTCACGGGTCTCGCGGAGCGTACCGGCACCAGCGAGGCCACCGTCGTCCGTACGGCCCGCGTCCTCGGCTACCCGGGCTACCGCGATCTTCGCCTCGCGCTCGCCGGGCTCGCCGCCCAGCAGCAGTCGGGCGCGGCGCCGGCCGTCACCGCCGACATAGCGGTCGACGACCCGATCTCCTCCGTCGTCGCCAAGCTCGCCCAGGAGGAGCAGCAGTGCCTCGCCGACACGGCGGCCGGCCTCGACACCACCCAGCTCGAGTCCGCGGTCGCCGCGCTCGCCACCGCCCGCCGCATTGATGTGTACGGGATCGGCGCCTCCAACCTCGTCGCCCAGGACCTGGTGCAGAAGCTGCTGCGGATCGGGCTGATAGCGCACGCCCATGCGGACCCGCACCTGGCCGTCACCAACGCCGTGCAGCTGCGCGCGGGCGACGTCGCCATCGCGATCACCCACTCCGGGCGGACGACGGACGTCATCGAGCCGCTGCGGGTCGCGTTCGACCACGGCGCGACGACGCTGGCGATCACCGGCCGCCCGGACGCGGACGTCGCGCAGTACGCGGACCACGTCCTCACGACGTCGACCGCGCGCGAGAGCGAGCTGCGGCCCGCCGCCATGTCGAGCCGGACGAGCCAGCTGCTGGTCGTGGACTGCCTGTTCATAGGCGTCGCCCAGCGCACGTACGACGCGGCGGCACCCGCGCTGTCCGCCTCGTACGAAGCACTGGCCCACCGCCACAGCCCCAAGCGGCAGTAGCGGGTCCACCTGCCCGCACCCGAAGAACGACGCCACCCCCTTCCCGCCACAGAGAGTCGACAGGCCATGCCCTCCACCACCCACACCCCGGGCGCCGACCACGCGGAGCACGCCGACCCCGCCGACCCCGCCGACCCCGCCGACCCCGCCGACCCCGGCGACCCCGGCGACCCCGGCGACCCCGGCAACTCCGCCGACCCCGCCGACCCCGCCGACCCCGCCGACCCCGCCGACCCTGCCGACGACATGAGCGATGCCGCAGGCGACTACGCAAGGCTGCGCGCCCAGCTGGACAGCCTCACCACCGAGGCGTTCCGCAGCGAGCTGGCCGACATCGACCAGCTGCCCACCCTCGAGATCGCGAAGATCATGAATGGGGAGGATGCCACCGTTCCCGGGGCGGTCGCCGCGGTGCTCCCGCAGATCGCCGCCGCGATCGATGCCACCGCCGCCCGTATGGCCCGCGGCGGCCGGCTGGTCTACGCGGGCGCGGGCACGGCGGGACGGCTCGGCGTGCTCGACGCAAGCGAGTGCCCCCCGACGTTCAACACCGCGCCCACCGAGGTGGTCGGCCTGATCGCGGGCGGCCCTTCCGCCATGGTGACGTCGGTCGAGGGCGCCGAGGACAGCATGGAGCTGGCGGCCGCGGACCTGGACGCACTGGGCCTCACGGCGGATGACACGGTCGTCGGCATCTCCGCCTCGGGCCGCACCCCGTACGCGATCGGCGCCGTGGAGCACGCACGCACGCGTGGGGCGCTCACCATCGGCCTGTCCTGCAACGCCGGTTCCGCGCTCGCGGCGGCCGCCGAGCACGGCATCGAGATCGTCGTCGGCCCCGAGCTGCTCACCGGCTCGACCCGCCTCAAGGCGGGTACCGCCCAGAAGCTCGTCCTCAACATGCTCTCGACGATCACCATGATCCGGCTGGGCAAGACGTACGGGAACCTGATGGTCGACGTCCGCGCCTCGAACGAGAAGCTGCGCGCCCGCTCACGCCGCATCGTCTCGCTCGCCACGGGTGCGCCGGACGCGGAGATCGAGGCCGCGCTCGCGGCAACGGACGGGGAGGTGAAGAACGCGATCCTCACCATCCTCGGCGGAGTCGACGCCCCGACGGCAGAAAGGCTGCTGGCCGCTTCCCAAGGCCACCTACGCGCAGCCCTCCGCGCGGCACAGAGTTCCGACTGACAGGCGGGTTGTGGGCATTCGTTCCGCCAGGGGCGGAACGGGTGGGCACAACCCGACCACCGGCCCGCACCCGAAGAACAGCCCCCGCACCCGCACAACAGCAAGGCACCTCCGCACATGCCACCAGCACACGAGACCGCAGCCGCGCTCCTCCCCCTCGTCGGAGGAGCGCGGAACGTCACGTCCGTAGCGCACTGCATGACCCGGCTCCGCCTCGGCCTGGCCGACCGCTCCCTCGTACAGGACGAGGCCCTGAGGGCCCTGCCCGCCGTGCTCGGCGTCGTCGAGGACGACACCTACCAGATCGTCCTCGGCCCGGGCACGGTCGCCCGGGTGACGCCGGAGTTCGAGCGGCTGGTGGAGCAGGAGCGCACCGCGCGTGGAGGCGCAACAGGCGCCACCACCGCCGAAGAACTGGCCGCGCACGGCACCGCACTGCGCGCCGCGCAAAAAGCACGCAACGCCACCCCGCTCAAACTCTTCCTCCGCCGCATCGCCAACATCTTCGTCCCGCTCATCCCCGCCCTCATCGGCTGCGGCATCGTCGCGGGCATCAACGGCCTGCTGACCAACCTGGTCAGCACCGGCCACGCCCCCTGGGCGTCCTCCCTCGTCCCGGCGCTCGCCGCCATCGCGTCCGGCTTCCTGTCGCTGATCGCCGTCTTCGTCGGCATCAACACGGCCAAGGAGTTCGGCGGTACGCCGGTGCTGGGCGGCGCCGTCGCCGCGATCATCGTCTACGCGGGCGTGGCCAACGTCAGCGCCTTCGGCCAGAAGCTGGCGCCCGGCCAGGGTGGCGTGCTGGGCGCGCTCGGCGCGGCACTGCTCGCCGTCCAGGTCGAGAAGTGGTGCCGCCGTCGGGTCCCCGAGGCGCTGGACGTCCTCGTGACGCCGACCGTCACCGTGCTGGTATCCGGCCTGGCCACCCTCTTCGGCCTGATGTTCCTGGCCGGCGAAGTGTCCACCGCCATCGGCGACTTCGCGAACTGGCTGCTGTCCGCGGGCGGAGCCTTCGCGGGCTTCGTCCTCGGCGGCCTCTTCCTCCCCCTCGTGATGCTGGGCCTGCACCAGGCCCTGATCCCCATCCACACCACCCTGATCGAGCAGCAGGGCTACACCGTCCTCCTCCCCATCCTCGCCATGGCGGGCGCGGGCCAGGTGGGCGCGGCCGTCGCCGTCCTCCTCCGGCTCCGCCGCAACACCTCGATCCGCAAGACCATCCGCTCGGCTCTCCCCGCGGGCCTGCTGGGCGTAGGCGAACCGCTGATCTACGGCGTTTCGCTGCCGCTCGGCCGCCCGTTCGTCACGGCCTGCATCGGCGGCGCGTTCGGCGGCGGCTTCGTCGGCATGCTCAACCAGCTCGGCGACGCGGTCGGTTCCACGGCCATCGGCCCCTCCGGATGGGCGCTCTTCCCCCTGCTGAAGGGCAACACAGGACTCGCCGCGCTCGTCACCGTCTACGCGGCGGGCCTCCTGGTCGGTTACGCGGCGGGCTTCCTCATCACGTACTTCTTCGGCCTCAGCAGGCAGCAGCGGGCGGAGCTGAACGTCGCCCCGGAGGACGCGGCGGCCGACCCGGCGGCCGCCGACCCGCGCGCCCTCGTCCAGGGCGACCACGACAAGGAGCCGGCGACGTCCGCCGGGGTGGCGCCGTGACAGCGGAGGCCACGGCCGCACGGCCACGGCGCCTGTACGTCCTGCGGCACGCCAAGTCCGCCCGGCCGGACGGAGTGGCCGACCAGGACCGGCCACTGGCCCCGCGCGGCCGCCGCGACGCCCCGGCCGCGGGCCGCTGGCTGCGGGACACCGGCGCGGCTCCCGACCTCGTCCTCTGCTCCCCCGCCTGGCGCACCCGTGAGACATGGGACCTCGCCGCACCCGAACTGCGCGCCGGGGGCGCTGCCCCACAGGTCACCTACGACGCGGGCGTCTACCAGGCCACCGCGGAGGAGCTGCTCGCCCTGGTACGGCAGATCCCCGCAGACGTACGGACGCTGCTGCTGATCGGCCACAACCCGGGCCTCCAGGACCTGATCCTGATGCTCAGCGGCGAGGCGGACGGCGATGCCCTGGTGCGGACCCGCGAGAAGTTCCCCACGTCCGCCATCGCCGTCCTTCGCGTCCCGGATCCCTGGTCGGCCCTCGCGCCGGGTGCCGCCCGGCTGACCGAAATGGCCGTGCCGCGCGGCAGGAAGGGGTGACGCCGTACGCCGCCTGACGGCACGTCCGGCTTCCGGCTTCCGGCGCCCGGCGTCACGCGTCCCGGGTCAGACCTCACGCCTCACGCGTCAGGCGTCAGGCGTCAGGCGTCAGGCGTCAGGCGTCAGGCGTCAGGCGTCAGGCGTCGCACTCTCCCGGTTGCAGCTTCTGCGGCTTGGACAGGGACACCTGGTCCTCCACCGCGCCGTTGGAGGAGTTCTTCACGGGCGAGGTGGCGGTGAAGTCGGTGATGGCCCAGTAGTGGTGGCCGTGTCCCTCGAAGGGGCCCGTCCCCGTGTGCTCGTAGTCGATCCAGAACACTCCGGTGACCTGCTGCCGCTGGTACCGGTGCTGAAGG
The DNA here is from genome assembly GCF_052246385.1 of Streptomyces sp. 8N616. NCBI lineage: Bacteria > Bacillati > Actinomycetota > Actinomycetes > Kitasatosporales > Streptomycetaceae > Streptomyces > Streptomyces sp. 8N616. The sequence continues at coordinate 15,790 of NZ_JBQQBY010000050.1, forward strand.
TGCGCCTTGTGGCCCTCGGGGACGAACGCGCTGAAGCTCTGGGTCGTGCCGGTCGACTGCCCCCAGGTGTGCTGGTACTGGGTCTGGATCGAGGCCTTGACCAGCTTGCTCAGCCCGACCTCGAGGGTGGCGCCGACGGTCACACTGTTCGTCGTGATGTACTCGTTGTGGTCGCTCCAGGTGATGTTGTTCTGCTCGTTTCCGCCCCGGCAGTTGGCGAAGTCGGAGCTCAGCGGCTCCCAGGGGCCGAGCCCTGTGGTCTCCGGCGATCCGTACGGATAGAAGCCGCACGACACCCCGGGCACGTCCATCTCCTGCTCCGCCGCGCAGTCCTCGACTATCTGACGTGCGCTGATCTGGCCTTCGCCGGACGCCTCCGGATACGCCTCCTCCGGGGCGCCGAAGACGGTGCCGTCCCCCAGGCAGACGTACTTGCCCTCGCAGAAGGTCGGGGTCTCGGCGAAGGCGGTACCGGCGCCCAGGGCGCCGAAGGAGAGGGTGGCCGTCACGGCGGCGAGCAGCCGGGACTTGCGGAATCTCATGGAACGATCTCTTCCGGTCGAACGGTGGGGGGTGAGAGATGGTGCAGATGTTTCTGGAGCGAACAACTGCACTGACGGGTGACGCTAGGGAAACCGCCGGGAGCCCACAACGCATCGCACGGGAACGGCCGGAAGCAACAACGGCGTTCGGCGGACTGACGAGTAGCGCTTAGAGTTTCGTAGTTTGTGCATGGTCGGCAGGAGGCGCCGCGGTCAGTGGCGGGCACAGGACTCGTGCATCGAGCTCGCGTCGAACGGGCATCGAATGCTCGGTGCCACCGACCAGATCGCGCCAGTCCGGCACAGGTGAGACGAGAGCCGCGGGAATGAGCAGCCGCGAACGCCCGAGGGCGGCACCCCATGTGCTGGGGTGCCGCCCTCGGTTCGTGCGTCGAGATCGGTTGCTCAGGTCACGTCTGTGCCGCAACCTCCTTGGTCGAACGTGTTGATCCGGGGAAGCCCCGCGCGCGCTCCCACAGGCGTCGGAAGGTATCGGTGCAGCGGGCCCCGGCCCAGAGCAGGAAAGCGGTGGGCAGAAAGAGCATGTCGCACACGATGGCGGCAAGCGACAAGAAGGGAAGGCCCATGAGGACCGCGATCCCCAGGTGCTCAGCGATCATCACCGGAATGAGAACGTTCTTGACCCGTCGGTTCACGAGTACGAAGGGGAAGGCTACCTGCAGGATCACCGTCCCGTAGGTGAGGAGGAAGACGACCACCATGTTCGCCGCGACGAGCTCCGACAACCACGGCCATGGGGTGAGGGTCCACTCCTCGATCCTCAGGGGGTAATACAGCGCGGTGCCGTTCTGCCAGAGGGAACCCTGGATCTTGTACCACCCGGCCGTGGCATAGATGAAGCAGACCTGAACGGCGATCACCAGCATGGCGCAGTTGTGCACCATCTGGGCACCGGCGTCCAGCAGTGCGCGCCCCTGGCTGCGGGGGAACCACCGGTTCACCAGCCACCACAGCCCGTGGACGGCCCACAACCCCCACAGCGCGCCGGCCCAGCCCGTGATATCGAAGCGGAACGTCCACAACAGCAGAAGTCCGAGAGCTTGCCACATCAGGAAACCCCGGCTGTCCTGGCCGGGGTTCGTGCTTCCACACCGGTTTCGACGTGCGTCGAGTGACCAGACCCGACCGCAGCGGGTGAGCACAAGGTAGATCACCATCACCTGCATGATGTTGTCTCCACCGTCCGTCACCAAGGAGTTGCGGTTGGCCAGGGAGTGCACACCGACCATAAGGAAGACCGACGTCGCCCTGGTCCGCCAGCCGAGCATGAGCAGAACAGCCGCGATGATGGTGGCGTGATAGACGAGCTCGAACCACCATCGGCCACTCCACCAGGTGAGCAAGGTGAAGCCGTGTTGCTCCGCGAGAAGACGCCCGGCGAGGTCGAGGCTCCAGGCGCTCCGGTCTCCGTAGAGCACCCGGCGATGCGGCCATTCGCAGATCAGGAAAGCCGCCACGACGAAGGCGAGTCCGATCCGGAAAAGGGCGGCCTGATAGAGGGCGTGGTCTCCCGTGACAAGGGCGATGAACCGTCCCACTCGGCCACCGCGGCCGTGGAAGTCCGAGGTCGCGTCCGACGCAACCGTCTCCGCTCCGGCGGCAGGGGTGCCGTCATTCGCGGTATCGGAGTTCGCACGTGGAGGGAGTGCGGGTGGGGGTACTGCAGGTGTCGTCGCAGCGCGTCCGATCTTCACGTCACAGTCCTCTGCGGTCCGACTCTTGCACCGGCCACCAAGGCAGTCGGGTCACTGTCTTTTCCTTGTCCTTCTCAGCGCTCCACTTGGGGGGCGGTACGGGGATGGTGGTGATGCGGAATTGAATACCCACGGGGTGGCCGTCGCCCTTCCCCTGCAGTCCGAGGCGCTGCAATCCGATGCGCTTGAGGTGAGCCTCAGAGAGTTCGCCGCGGATGCCGATCGGCCTGCCGTCCCGATAATTGTGGAACCTGTTGTAGAAATCCCAGGCTCGGCGGAGCACATTTTGGTGGACATGACTGGGGAATGGATTGTGCGTCACCGCCGCGGTGTCCCGGGCGCTGATATTGACCCATGGCGTGGTCCGGGAGGCAGTCGCGCCACTCGCCATGCGCACTCTGGCTTCGAGCTTGAGCGACTCCTGCAACGGGTTCGGCGCAAACAGCTGCCACCCCTGCAAGAATTCCGGGAGGACGTAGCCGTTGATCTTTTCCTGATATTTCGTTGTGATCGAGTTGGCCGGGGCGATGCTGAGGAACAGCATGGCGAGGTGAAACAACGCGGCAGCCATGAGGACGACGCCGGCCGACACCAGCACGGCAGAAGACCGTGGGGACCAGTTACGTGCGGCCTCGCCGGAAGGCGTGGCGGGAGAATACGACGGCGTTGGCGGGTCACCGTCGGACGCGGGAGAGGCGCTCCGTTCCGGCGCTTGCCGGGATCGCTGCCTTCGCAGGGCCCGGTGGGGAGTCTTCTCGGTATGGAGGCCGACACCCACCCCTGCTCCGGACCTCCCGGGCTTCTCGTCGGCACGACTTGCATGGCCGCCTTGGTCGACGTCTCGGCCGACCCGGCGCTCGGTGGATTGTTCCAATGCTGCTCCTGGTGCTTCGCCGGCACGATTCGATCGTGCGGCGCATGGATGTACCCGCCTGTTCGACGCGCCCCTTGCGTCGTCGCCCGTGCGGCCCCGACCGTCCGAGCTCATACGCGCCTTCCGGCGACCGGCACTGTTGAGCACCGGTCGCCGGAATTTTGACGATCTTCAATTCCCAGCACACGGGAACGGGATCGGCACAACGCGGAGCGCGCAGACGGGTCGGTTGTTCTACATCCCGCCCATGTCCTGCCCTAGCCCTGGCCCATGCCCTGGTTGCCCTGGCCCTGACCCTGGTTGCCCTGGCCCTGACCCTGGTTGCCCTGGCCCTGACCCTGGTTGCCCTGGCCCTGACCCTGGTTGCCCTGGCCCTGGCCCTGGCCCTGGTTGCCCTGGCCCTGACCCTGGTTGCCCTGGCCCTGACCCTGGTTGCCCCTACCGAACCGGAGCACATCAATGTCGATGCTGAACTCCGGGCTGTAGTTGAAGTTCTGGGGGGAATCCTGCTGGCAAATCGCGGAAACCTCGACGCAGTTGTGGTCGAATCTGTCGCCCCCCTCGTAGAAGTTGTGGTCGAACCTGAACTTGATGTTCTTGCCGTGGCCGTTGTCGTGGCCCCGCCACTTGTCCCCGTACTCCCGCCAGTCTTGGGCGTAGTCGTGGGCACCTTCTTGGTCGTCCGCCCAGACGTTCGAGCCGGCCGCCACCCCACCGAAAAGAGTGGCACCAACCACCGAGGCCCCAACGGCCAAGGTCCTGAGGGTACGCAACATCGGTCTTCTCCTGACGTTCAGCGTCGACCACCGACGCTGTGAACGCGGGTGGTCGATATGATGGAAACAACCTTTCTGCGCATGCCATACTGCGCGCCTGCCAGGGCCCGTTAACCTGATCTGCAGACGTGATGCCATCATTCAGACCTCGTATTTCACCCTTTGGGCCATGACAGACCTCGGAGAAATGCGGCTTGAATCCCTGTCAGCCTCGGCCCGTGACCACGGCGATGGAGCCGTGACACATGAGTGAAGCGATGGTGGTGGGGGCCGGTCCGAACGGCATGGCGGCCGCCGTGGCCCTGGCACAGCATGGCGTGGCGGTCAGCGTCCTCGAGGCGGCCGAGGAGATCGGCGGCGGGACAAGGAGCAGCGAACTGACCGTCCCCGGCGTGCTGCACGACCACTGCTCCGCGGTGCACCCGCTGGCCGTCGCCTCACCGTTCCTGCGCTCCCTCGGCCTGGAGAGGTACGGCTTGGAGTGGCTCTGGCCCGACGTGGACCTCGCGCATCCGCTGGAAGGTGGCCGGGCCGCGGTGATGGTCCGCTCCCTTGAACAGACAACGCGTGCTCTCGGCGCGGACGGCCCGGCCTGGGGGCGGCTCTTCGGACCTCTGGCCTCCGGGTTCGACGCGATGGCCGAGGACCTTCTCCGGCCGGTGACGCACGTGCCCAGGCACCCGAGGCGCCTCTTGCGATTCGGGCTCCTCGCGCTCCGGCCTGCCACGGTCACCGCCCGCCGTTGGCGGACGGAGGAGGCGCGTGCGCTGTTCGCCGGCGTGGCGGCGCACGGCTTCCACCCACTGGGCAGCCTTTTGAGTGGAGCGGTCTGCCTCATGCTCACTGCCGCGGGGCACCGGTACGGCTGGCCGGTGGCGCGCGGCGGGTCGCGGGCAATCAGCGACGCCCTCGCCAAGGTCCTCAAGGAGCTCGGCGGCACCGTCGAAACAGGGGTACGGGTGCGCTCCCTCGGCGAGCTGCGAGCGGCGCGAACCGTCCTGTTCGACGTCGCCCCGGGCGCGGCCGCCGACATATGCGGGGACCAGCTACCCCCGCGGGTCCGCCGCGCCTACCGGCGCTGGCGCCACGGGCCGGCGGCGTTCAAGCTCGACCTGGCCGTCGAGGGCGGGGTTCCGTGGACCAACACGGCCTGCCGTCGCGCCGGCACCGTTCACCTCGGCGGTCCCCTGGAGGAGGTCGTCCACGCCGAGCGGGAGACCAGCCGCGGCCGCATGCCCGAGCGTCCGTTCGTCCTGGTCGCCCAGCAGTACCTCGCCGATCCCGACCGGTCCGCCGGGAACATCCACCCGCTCTACGCGTACGCGCATGTCCCGCACGGCTACACGGGTGACGCCACGGACGCCATCCTGAATCGGATCGAGGAGTTCGCACCGGGCTTCCGCGAGGGCGTAGTCGGAAGCTTCGTCCGCTCGACCACCGACATGGCCCACTACAACCCGAACTATGTCGGCGGCGACATTCTCACCGGGGCCAATACTGCTGTGCAGGTGGCGCTGCGACCGCGGGTGGCGCTCGACCCGTACAGCACCGGCATCCCCGGCGTCTTCCTGTGCTCGGCCGCCACCCCACCCGGTGCCGGAACCCATGGCATGTGCGGCTACAACGCAGCGCAGTCCGCGCTGAAATTCCTCGGCCGGTAGCCTCGGCGCCCCGCACGAAAAGCCGCTGGGGCGGCACCTTCACAGGTGCCGCCCCAGCGTTCAGGACTTCTGATCGACCGCTTCGGTCGATCAGAAGTCCATGTCACCGCCCGGCATGCCGCCCGGGGCCGCCGGGGCGGCCTTCTCCGGCTTGTCGGCGATGACGGCCTCGGTGGTGAGGAAGAGCGCCGCGATGGAGGCGGCGTTCTGCAGCGCGGAACGCGTGACCTTGGCCGGGTCGATGATGCCCTCGGCGACCAGGTCGACGTACTCGCCGGTCGCGGCGTTGAGGCCGTGACCCGGGGTCAGGTTGCGAACCTTCTCCACGACGACGCCGCCCTCGAGACCGGCGTTGACCGCGATCTGCTTCAGCGGGGCCTCCAGGGCCAGGCGCACGGCCTGGGCACCGGTGGCCTCGTCACCGTCGAGCTCGAGCTTCTCGAAGACCGAGGAAGCCTGCAGCAGGGCCACGCCACCACCGGCGACGATGCCCTCCTCGACGGCAGCCTTGGCGTTGCGCACCGCGTCCTCGATGCGGTGCTTGCGCTCCTTGAGCTCGACCTCGGTCGCGGCACCGGCCTTGATGACGGCCACGCCGCCGGCCAGCTTCGCGAGGCGCTCCTGGAGCTTCTCGCGGTCGTAGTCCGAGTCCGAGGCCTCGATCTCGGCGCGGATCTGGTTGACCCGGCCCTGGACCTGGTCGCTGTCACCGGCGCCGTCGACGATGGTCGTCTCGTCCTTGGTGATGACGACCTTGCGAGCGCGGCCCAGCAGGTCGATACCGGCGTTCTCCAGCTTGAGGCCGACCTCCTCGGAGATGACGGTGCCACCGGTGAGGATGGCGATGTCGCCGAGCATGGCCTTGCGGCGGTCACCGAAGCCCGGGGCCTTGACGGCGACGGACTTGAAGGTGCCGCGGATCTTGTTGACGACGAGCGTGGACAGGGCCTCGCCCTCGACGTCCTCGGCGATGATCAGCAGCGGCTTGCCGGACTGCATGACCTTCTCCAGCAGCGGGAGCAGGTCCTTCACCGCCGATACCTTGGAGTTGACGATCAGGATGTACGGGTCGTCGAGGACGGCCTCCATACGCTCCATGTCGGTCGCGAAGTACGCGGAGATGTAGCCCTTGTCGAAGCGCATGCCCTCGGTGAGCTCCAGCTCGAGCCCGAAGGTCTGCGACTCCTCGACGGTGATGACGCCTTCCTTGCCGACCTTGTCCATCGCCTCCGCGATGAGCTCGCCGATCTGGGTGTCGGCGGCGGAGATGGAGGCGGTGGAGGCGATCTGCTCCTTGGTCTCCACGTCCTTGGCCTGCTCGAGCAGGGCGGCCGAGACGGCCTCGACGGCCCGCTCGATGCCGCGCTTGAGGGCCATCGGGTTGGCGCCCGCGGCAACGTTGCGGAGGCCTTCCTTGACGAGCGCCTGGGCCAGGACGGTCGCGGTCGTCGTGCCGTCACCGGCGACGTCGTCCGTCTTCTTCGCGACCTCCTTGACCAGCTCGGCGCCGATCTTCTCGTACGGGTCCTCGAGCTCGATCTCCTTGGCGATGGACACGCCATCGTTGGTGATCGTGGGGGCGCCCCACTTCTTCTCGAGGACGACGTTCCGGCCCTTGGGGCCGAGCGTGACGCGGACGGCGTCGGCGAGCTGGTTCATCCCGCGCTCGAGACCGCGCCGTGCCTCCTCGTCGAACGCGATGATCTTGGCCATGTGAAGTGGTCCTCCCGGACTGGGGTGGATTGCTCCGGACCGCGCCCGCGCCCGCGACGGACGGCCTGCACGCCTGACGGTTCCTTGCCCCGCCCAGCCTGCGGGCCTCACCGACCCGGTCCTTCTGTCACTCTCAACGTCAGAGTGCTAACGCCAATGATTAGCACTCTCCCCCCGAGAGTGCAAGGCGGCCCGAAGGGCCTCATTGAGGGGTGGCGGTCGGGCGACGGGTGGGCGCAAGCCGGCCCGAAGGGCCTCGTCGAGGGGTGGCGGTCGGGCGACGGGCGGGCGCAAGCCGCCCGGAGGGCGCCGATGAGGGTGGCGGCCGGGCGACGGGTGGGCGCAAGGCGGCCCGAAGGGCCTCGTTGAGGGGTGGCGGTCGGTGGGGTCCCATACCGAAGGCCAGGGGAGGGTGGGCGCAAGCCGTGTGCCATGGCGAAGGGCCCGCACCCTCGACGGGGTGCGGGCCCTCTTCTAACGCCTGTGGTCAGTCGGCGCGTCCTCGGTCAGCCTGCTACGCGGACCATGTCCGCCTGCGGCCCCTTCTGGCCCTGCGAGATCTCGAACTCGACCCGCTGACCTTCCTCGAGGGTGCGGTAGCCGTCCATCTGAATCGCGCTGTAGTGCACGAAGACGTCCGCACCACCGTCGACCGCGATGAAGCCGTACCCCTTCTCCGCGTTGAACCACTTGACGGTGCCCTGAGCCATCCCTAACTCCCCTATTACTGGCCCTTGCGCAGGACCGCACTCCGCGGACCCGGGTCAGACTTCACCCAGACCTCACCCCCCAAACACGCGGGGGTGTGCGCCGGAACGCCTCGACCGCGGCTGAATGTATCTGCACGGATGCCGTCTGCAACAGGTCAATCCGACGAGAATTCTGGGCGCACCCGATCGGTAATTCCCGTGGAATTAGCAAGAATTCAGGGCAACTCGGGCCGGGCATAACGCATCAAACCGACAAATCGCGCACACACTTGGGACACAACTTGTCGGTTCTCATATGCGTTCGGCAAGGACGCCGGCGGGGGATTGACCAACTGTACCGCGCTCAACCACGTAGAACCGCCCCCTCCGCTTCTCTCACGGAGGGGGCGATCCCGATTACGAAACGTTGTTGAGTTTTGTCCTCAACTATTTTCCGGAGCGGCCGGAGGCGCTGGAGCCACTGGAGCCACTGGAGGTGGCCTGGAGGGGCTGGGGGCTGGAGGCGCTCAGCAGCCGCCCGCGACAGCCGGGATGATCGAGACCCCGGCGCCGTCCGGCGTCGCCGTCTGCAGCCCGTCCTCGAAACGCACGTCGTCGTCGTTGACGTAGACGTTCACGAAGCGGCGGAGCTTGCCCGTGTCGTCCAGGACGCGCGCGGCGATGCCCGGGTGGTTCTTCTCCAGCGACTCGATGACCTCGGCGAGAGTCGCGCCCTCGGCACTCACCTCGGCCTGGCCACCGGTGTAGGTGCGCAGGATGGTCGGGATACGGACGTTGACGCTCATACGGGGTCACCTTCGGTGCGAGGGCGGATTCAGGGTTTCGTGTTCCGGTGCGGGCCGGTGGCCGGGTTGTGCCCACCCTCCCCCAGAGCTTCGCCTGGGTGGGGGTCCCCCCGGCGAAGCCAGGGGGAGTACCCCCAGCCCCGCGGAGCGAATGGCCACAACCCGACGGTCAGTCGGCGAGGCCCGCCTCACGGAACGCGTCGAGGCTCGGGCGGATGGTCGCGGACGGGCCCGTGGTCGGGGCCACCGCGTCAAGCGTCTTGAGGCCGTCGCCGGTGTTCAGCACCACCGTCTCGCCCGCCGGGTCGAGCTGACCCGTCTCGATCAGCTTGCGCAGCACACCCACCGTCACGCCACCCGCGGTCTCCGCGAAGATGCCCTCGGTGCGCGCCAGCAGCTTGATCGCGTCGACGACCTGCTCGTCGTCGACGTCCTCGACCGCGCCACCCGTACGGCGGCAGATGTCGAGCACGTACGGGCCGTCGGCCGGGTTGCCGATGGCCAGCGACTTGGCGATGGTGTCCGGCTTCACGGGCCGTACGACGTCGTGGCCGTCCTTGAACGCCCGCGACACCGGGGAGCAGCCCTCGGCCTGCGCGCCGAAGATCTTGTACGGCTTGTCCTCCACCAGACCGAGCCGGATCAGTTCCTTCAGCCCCTTGTCGATCTTCGTGAGCTGCGAGCCCGAGGCGATCGGGATGACGAGGTTGTCCGGGAGCCGCCAGCCGAGCTGCTCGGCGATCTCGTACGCCAGGGTCTTGGAGCCCTCGCCGTAGTACGGGCGCAGGTTCACGTTGACGAAGCCCCAGCCCTGGCCGAGCGGATCGCCGATCAGCTCGCTGCAGAAGCGGTTCACGTCGTCGTACGTGCCCTCGATGCCCACCAGGTCGCCGCCGTAGACGGCGGCCATCACGACCTTGCCCGCCTCCAGGTCGTGCGGGATGAACACGCAGGACCGGAAGCCGGCACGGGCGGCCGCGGCGCCGACGGCTCCCGCGAGGTTGCCCGTGGAGGAGCAGGAGAGGGTGGTGAAGCCGAAGGCGCGGGCCGCCTCGACGGCGATGGCGACGACGCGGTCCTTGAAGGAGTGGGTGGGGTTCCCGGAGTCGTCCTTGACGTGCAGGCCGCCGGTGACGCCCAGCTCACGGGCGAGGTTGTCGGCCTTCACGAGATGGGTGAAGCCGGGGTTCAGGTTCGGCTTGCTCGCGACGTCGGCGGGGACGGGAAGCAGCGGGGCGTACCGCCAGATGTTGTTCGGGCCTGCCTCGATCCGCTTCCGCAGGCCCTCGGGGTCGCCGCTCGGCAGGTCGTACGCCACCTCGAGCGGCCCGAAACACACCTCGCACGCGAAGATCGGGCCGAGGGCGAATCGCTCGCCGCACTCACGGCAGGACAGGGCGGCGGCCGGTCCGAGAGAGACGGTTTCGGTGCTGTTCGCAACGGTTTGCACAGCCATGGATGGCGAGGCCCTTTCTCCTCATCTTTCCCGTGACGGACTTCGCCACGAGACGGAATTGGCACCTTCCCTAGCCGGGAGCCTCGCCATGCGATGCGCGAGACCGGCTGGAGGGTTGCCGGGGCTTCAACGGGCCGTTTCCCTCTGCCCCTCTGGATGAGCGGTATGGCACCGGGCAGCATCCCCGGGCATTTGTCCGCGCCCACCCCGACATGAAGTGGACACGTGCGTTGTTCAAGACTGTAACGGAAGGCACGGACGGTTGAGGGAGTCGTCCGAACCGCGAGATGGATCACATGGTTCTCATGGGGTCCCGACACCAGGGAGACGAGCGTACGTGCTTGATGAGGTGGAGCGCTGGCTGGAGCGCCGCTCCTGGTCCGCCGCCGATCGTCCGCTGAGCCGGCTCCTCGCCGCCAAGCGGAGCGCAGGGCCCGCAGGGACGGTCACCGTCGTACTCCCCGCGCTCGACGAGGAGACCACAGTCGGGCCGATCGTGGAGACGATCCGCCGCGAGCTGATGAGCGAGGCGGTGCCCCTGGTCGACGAGCTGGTGGTGCTCGACTCCGGCTCCACCGACCGTACGGCCGAGGTGGCCGCCGCGGCCGGGGCCCGGGTGGTGCACCGCGACACGATCCTGCCGCGGCTGACCCCACTGCCCGGCAAGGGCGAGGTGCTGTGGCGCTCGCTCCTGGTCACCAGCGGCGAGATCGTCTGTTTCGTGGATGCCGACCTGCGCGACTTCTCGGCGATCTTCGTGTCCGGGATCGTCGGGCCGCTGCTCACCGAGCCGGATGTGCAGCTGGTCAAGGCGATGTACGACCGCCCGCTGGGCGCGAAGGACGAACGGGGCGGCCGGCTCGCCCGGGGCGAGCAGGGCGGCCGCGTCACCGAGCTGGTCGCCCGCCCGCTGCTCAACCTCCACTGGCCGCGGCTCGCCGGGTTCGTCCAGCCGCTGGGCGGCGAGTACGCGGTCCGCCGCTCGCTGCTCGAGCGGCTCTCGTTCCCCGTCGGCTACGGCGTCGAGCTGGGCATGCTGGTCGACGCGCTGGAGCTGGCCGGGCTGGACGCGCTGGCGCAGGTGGACGTCGGCATACGGCTGCACCGGCACCAGGACGGGCAGGCGCTCGGCCGGATGGCCGCGACGATCTACCGCACCGCGCAGGCACGGCTGGCGCGCGGGCACCTCGTACGGCCGGTGCTGACGCAATTCGACCGCACGGACGAGGGGTTCACCCCGACGGTCCACGAGGTGGCGGCGGAGGAACGGCCGCCGATGATCACGATCCCCGAGTACCGGGTTCGCCGTGCGGCGAGCAAGGACCAAGTGGCCTGAGGCCTGGTTGTGGGCATTCGTTCCGCGGGGCGATGGGGGCACCCCCATGCCGTTCAAGCCATGGGGGAGGGTGGGCCACCACGGCCACCGGCCCGCAGCCGCGTACGAAACGGAAGCCACGGCGAGGGCTGGCGCACCGTTGCCGACCAGAGGCCGGTGGCCGGTTTGTGCCCACCCGTTCCGCCCCGCGGAACGAATGCCCACAAACCGGTGGTGGTGAAGCGCACGTTTGCGCGGATCTGTGGCGGGCTAGGCTCGCGGCATGGTCGCAGAGCAGCAGGCTGCCCAGGTTCTCGTCGCGTCCAACCGCGGCCCGGTTTCGTACGCCCTGCACGAGGACGGTTCGCTCGCCGCCAGGCGCGGCGGAGGCGGGCTCGTCTCCGGCCTCTCGGCCATCGGCCCTGACGCCGGCGCGCTGTGGGTGTGCGCGGCGCTCGGCGACGGCGACCGCGAGGCCGTACGCCGTTCGGGCACCCGCCTCGACCCCGCCGAGACCGGCGGCCAGCAGGTGCGGATGCTCGACATCGACCCCGGAGTCTTCGCCGACGCCTACAACGGCATCGCGAACTCCGTGCTGTGGTTCGTGCACCACATGCTCTACCAGACCCCGCTCGAGCCGGCCTTCGGCGCCGAGTTCCGCGCCCAGTGGGCGGCGTACGAGACGTACAACGCGGCGTTCGCCGACGCCCTCGCCGAGGAGGCCGCAGAGGGCGCCGCGGTCCTGGTGCAGGACTACCACCTCTGCCTGGTCCCCGGCATGCTCCGCAGACGCCGCCCCGACCTGCGCATCGCCCACTTCTCGCACACGCCCTGGGCGCCCCTGGACTACTTCCGGATGCTGCCCGACGACATCGCGCGGCAGCTGCTGCGCGGCATGCTCGGCGCGGACCGGGCGGGCTTCCTCACCCACCGCTGGGCGAACGCGTTCGCCGCCTGCGCCGCGGACGTGCTCGGCGCCCAGGTGGACACCGAGCACGAAGCCGTCACGTACGAGGGCCGTACGACCCGGCTCGGCGTGCACGGGCTCGGCGCCGACGCGGACTTCCTGCGGGAGCGGGCGCACCGGCCGGACGTGGTCGAGCGGATGGCGGCCCTGCGCGAGCAGATCGGCGGACGGGACCGGCGGGTGATCGTCCGGGTGGACCGCACCGAGCTGTCGAAGAACATCGTGCGCGGCCTCCAGGCCTACCGGCAGCTGCTCACCGACCACCCCGAGTGGCGGGGCCTGGTCGTCCACCTGGCCTTCGCCTATCCGTCCCGGCAGGACCTGGCCGTCTACCGCCGCTACACCGAGCAGGTGCAGCGGGTCACCGAGGAGATCAACTCCGAGTTCGGTACGGAGGCCTGGCACCCGGTGATCCTCCACGTGAAGGACGACTTCGCGCGCTCGCTCGCCGCGTACCGGCTGGCGGACGTGGCCCTGGTCAACCCGATCCGCGACGGCATGAACCTCGTCGCGAAGGAGGTTCCGGTCGTCTCGGACGAGGGCTGCGTGCTGGTGCTGTCGCGGGAGGCGGGCGCGTACGAGGACCTCGGCGAGGAGGCGGTCGTCGTGAACCCGTACGACGTGACGGGGACGGCGGATGCGCTGCACCAGGCGCTGGTGCTGTCGGCCGGGGAGCGTGCGGAGCGCACGAAGCGGCTGGCTGCGGCGGCGACTGCGCTGCCCCCGCAGCAGTGGTTCCTCGACCAGCTCAACGCCCTCCGGGCGGGGTGACGAGGTTGTGGGCACGCGTTCCGCGGGGCGGAACGAATGCCCACACGTGGCTACGACAGCGCGTCGGCCAAGGCGTTGATCAGGTCGACCAGCCCAGCGGGGCCGTCGACCACGACATCCGCGCGTTCGGCGAGTTCGGTGACCTCAGTGCTGCCACTGCAGACCAGGACGCCTGGCAGACCGTCGGACCTGAGCTTCTCCACCACGCCGAAGGCGGCGAGGTCCCCCAGGTCGTCGCCCGCGTAGAGCACCGCACCCGCGCCGGACTCCCGCACGTACTCCGCGAGCGCGACGCCCTTGTCCATGCCCGGCGGGCGGAGCTCGAGCACGAGGCGGCCCGGCTCGACGATCAGGCCGTGCCGCTCGGCCAGCGCGTACAGCGGCTCGCGCAGCTGCTCGAAGGCGCGCTGCGGATCGTCGGCGCGGCGGGTGTGGACGGCGATGGCGCGGCCCTTGTCCTCCACGTACGTGCCGCGCCAGGTGCCGTCGCGGTCGAGGACGCCGGGGAGTTCGGCCCGTACGGCGGCGACGCCGGGGTGCGGTTCCGGCTCCTGCACGGCGCCGGAGGCCGCGTCCCAGCGCTCCGCGCCGTACGCCCCCAGGACCACGAGGTGCTCCAGGCCCGGGGCGCCCGCGAAGCCCCCGTAGCGGACGGCGACACGGGCGGGGCGGCCGGTGATCACGGCGACCGAGCCGACCAGCGGGGCCAGCCGGGAGAGCGCCGGCACGGCGCCCGGGTGGGCGCGCGCCTGGTCGGGGTCGGGCACGATCGGGGCGAGCGTGCCGTCGAAGTCAAGGGCCACCACGGCCCGTTCGGACCGCTCGAGCAGCGCGGCGAGGCCGGCGCGGCCCGCGGGTGTGACCGGGGTCGGCAGGGAGTCCGGAATGCCCATACGGCGACCCTACCGTGGTGTGGGCATTCGTTCCGCGGGGGCGATGGGGGAGCCCCCATGCCGTTCAGGCTATGGGGGAGGGTGGGCACACCACGGCCTGCACCCGGCAACGGCGCGCAATCCCCACCGAAGCAGTCCCGTTTCGTAGGCGGCTGCGGGCCGGTGGCCGGGTTGTGCCTTCCGCCCCGCGGAACGAATGCCCACAACCGGTCAGCGGATTCCGCGCCGGGTCTCGCGGATGCGGCGGAGGCGGTTGACCGTCACCGGGTCGTGGGCGAGGGCCCGCGGGTCGTCGAGGAGGGCGTTCAAGAGCTGGTAGTAGCGGGTCGGCGAGATGCCGAGCTGCTCCCTTATGGCCCGCTCCTTGGCACCGGGCCCCGCCCAGCTGCGCCGCTCCACGCCGAGCACGGCGCGGTCCCTGTCGGACAGCTCCCCGCTCTCCCCTTCCCTCATGCCCATCACCATAACGGCCCTACCCGATGGTGCTCCTGGCCGCGCTCTCGGTCGCCTCGGCGTCGCGCTTCAGCGCGCCGAGCACGCTCGCCGGGTCGCCGCCCGGCTCCACGGTCGCGCCGATCGACTTCTTGAGCTTGGAGACGACCGGGCCCCAGGAGAGCTTGCTCACCGGGTAGAACTCGGCGCTCGGCAACTGGTCGAGGAACTCCCAGAGGTGCTTGTTCCGCTTGTCGGCGCGCATCGCCTCGGACGCGGAGTTGGTGACCGGGAGGAGGTCGTACTGGTCCGCGAACTTCAGCACATTCTCCTCGCTGTATACGAAATCGAGGAACTTGCCGGCCTCCTCGCGATGCCGGTTCTGCTTGAACGCCATCATCCAGTCGGCGACACCGGTGGTGGCCGAGGACGGCCCGTCCTTGCCGGGCAGCGGCGCCATGCCGTACTTCACGCCCTTGGCGTCCGCCAGCCGCATGAGCGTGGGGTGGCCGTTGAGCATGCCGACCCGCCCGCGCGCGAAGGCGTCGAAGACTTCCTTGCGGTCGGTCGAACCGGGCTTGGGGTTGGTGAGGCCCTGGGCGACCAGCTCGTCGCGCAGCCACTCGAACGCCCTGACGTTCTCCTTGGAGTCGAGGGTGTAGTTGCCAACGTTGTCGGTGTAACCGCCGCCACCGCCGAGCATCCAGTTCAGCGCCTCGGCCTGCGGCTCCTCGGGGCCGAGCGGCAGCCCGTACGGCACCTGGACGCCGGCCTGCTTCAGCGCCTCGGCGTCCTGCCGCAGCTCTGCCCAGGTCGTCGGCGCCCCGTTGAGGCCGGCCTCGGCGAACAGCGTCTTGTTGTAGAAGAGCACCCGGGTGCTGGAGACGAACGGCAGGCCGTACTGGATGCGGCGTATCTCGCCCGCCTGCGCGAGGCCGGGAAGGAAGTCCGCCTGGGTGGGTATGGAGAGCAACTCGTCGGCTCTGTAGAGGCGGCCCTCGGCCGCGTAGTCGGCGTAGGCGCCGATCTGGGCGATGTCCGGGGCCTCGCCGCGCCTGACCATCTCCGCGACCTCGCGGTCGACGTCGTTCCAGCTGTAGACGGAGACATCGACGTGGATGCCGGGGTTCTCGGCCTCGAACTCCCGGGCCAGTTGCTCCCAGTACTTCCTGGAACCGTTGGCGGCCGAGTCCCCGTAGTCGGCCGCGACGAGCTCGAGCGTCACGTCGCCGACGGAGGAGTCACGTCCGCAGCCGGTGAGGGATAGCGCCATGGCTGTTGCGACACCTGTTGCCATCAAGCCCAAGAACCGCCGCTGCACTGCGAATACCACCCTTTTGTCCTGAACGTCACTTGGTAGTCAGCGCGTCCTCGCTCCGGCATGAAGGAACGGGTATTCGCCCGCGCGCCCCCTAAGGTCTACACCAGGTCTACACCAAAGGAACCCGCTCGTGAGAATCGCCCTTTCCTCCCGCAGGTCAGGACTGCTATTCACGACGGGGACCGAGGCTCGGGACCGCCTCCACGACCGCTTGCAAGGCCAAGCGCTGACCCGCATCGACCGCCCGGACCGCCCTGCCCCCAACCGCATCGACCTCGCCGACCCCCACTGAAGGAGCAGCCGACATGGCGGCAGCAGAGCAGCCCCCGACCTCGAGGACCGCAGCCGAGATCGCCACCCAGCCCAGCTGCTGGCGGCGCGCGGCGGAGGCCGCGGCCGCCGGGGCGGGGCTGCCGCGGCCGGGCGAGCGGGTGGCGGTGACCGGGTGCGGCACGTCGTGGTTCATGGCGCAGGCGTACGCGGCGCTCCGCGAGGCCGCGGGGCAGGGCGAGACGGACGCCTTCGCGGCGTCGGAGTTCCCGCTCGGGCGCCCGTACGACCGGGTCGTCGCCATCACCCGGTCCGGGACGACGACGGAGGTCCTGGACCTCCTGGCCTCGCTGCGCGGCCGTACGGGTGCGACTGGCGCGGCCGCCACCACTGCGACCGCCTCCCCTGCCCCCGCCGCCCCTGCGACTACGGCCCTCACTGGGGACCCGAAGACGCCGGTGCTGGAGGCGGCCGGCGCCGTTGCGGTGCTGGACTGGGCTGACGAGGAGTCGGTCGTCCAGACCCGCTTCGCGACCACGGCCCTCGCGTACCTGCGAGCCGGTCTCGAGGCGCACGGGCCGCTCCCCGCGGGCGTGAAGACGGTCGCCGAAGCCGCCGTCGACGCCGAACTCGCCGTCACCCAGCCGGTACCGGAGACGGTGCTCGCGGCCGAGCAGTGGACCTTCCTGGGGCGCGGCTGGACATACGGCCTCGCGCAGGAGGCGGGCCTGAAGATGCGCGAAGCGGCGGGTGCCTGGACCGAGTCCTACCCGGCGATGGAGTACCGGCACGGGCCGATCTCGATCACCGGGCCGGGGCGCGTTGCCTGGGTGTTCGGTGCGCTGCCGGAGGGGCTGGCAGCGGATGTCGCCCGGGTCGGCGGCGCGCTGCTCGCCGACTCGGACGGCTCGACGGGGCCGCGGGCGCTGGACCCGATGGCGGATCTGATCCGCGCTCAGCGGCTGGCGGTCGCGGTGGCGGAGACGAGGGGCTACGACCCGGACCGCCCGCGGAACCTCACGCGCAGCGTGATCCTCGCCGGATAGGCCGCTCCGCGCCGCACGAAGCCCGGCCTCCGGCCGGAAGCCGGATTGTGGGCATGCGTTCCGCGGGGCGGAACGCATGCCCACACCCTTGCACCTCAGCTCGCGCGGAGGGCCGGGCCCTTTCGGGGCCGGCCCTCCGCATTGCGTCGACGCGTCGCTGCGCCGCCGGCGGCTCAGCGTCAGTCGGCACGCCGGGCGCGACCTCAGACGTTGACGCCGAAGTCCTGAGCGATGCCGGCCAGGCCGGACGCGTAACCCTGGCCCACCGCGCGGAACTTCCACTCCGCGCCGTTGCGGTACAGCTCGCCGAAGACCATCGCGGTCTCGGTCGCCGCGTCCTCGCTGAGGTCGTAGCGGGCGATCTCGGCGCCGCCGGCCTGGTTGATGATGCGGATGTACGCGTTGCGCACCTGGCCGAAGTTCTGGCTGCGGGACTCCGCGTCGTAAATGGAGACGGGGAAGACGATCTTGTCCACGTCGGCCGGGAGGCCGGCCAGGTTCACGTTGATGGCCTCGTCGTCGCCCGCGCCCTCGCCGGTGCGGTTGTCACCCGTGTGCACGATCGTCTGGTCCGGGGTGGACTTGTTGTTGAAGAAGACGAAGTGGCCGTCGGAGACGACCTTTCCGCCCGGATTGACGGCGATCGCGCTCGCGTCCAGGTCGAAGTCCGTGCCGGTGGTGGTGCGGACGTCCCAGCCGAGGCCGACCGTGACGGCGGTGAGGCCCGGGGCCTCCTTCGTGAGCGAGACGTTGCCGCCCTTGGACAGGCTTACAGCCATGGGGATGTCCCTTTCCTCGTCAGTGTCTCGGGCTCCGTGCCGGTGACGAAGCTACCGTCATCCTCCACAACGCCAGGAGAGCACCGCCGGGTTCCGACCCGCTTTACTTTCTTTACGCGCCCCTGCGCGCCCCGCTCCCGCCGCGCCCCCGCCGCGCCTCTGTCGCCCCGCGCCCCGGCGCACGGAAAAGCGGGTGACGGCCGCGGGCCGGGGCGGGATCATGGGAAGCATGTCCGGGCCTTACGTCATCCGCGGCTCGGTCTCCCTCCCGGAGGCCGAGCTCATGTGGCGTTTCTCGCGTTCCTCCGGGCCCGGCGGCCAGCACGTCAACACCAGCGACAGCCAGGCCGAGGTGCGCTTCGACCTCGCCGCGACCGAAGCGCTGCCGCCGGTGTGGAAGGAGCGGGCCCTTGAACGGCTCGCGGGGCGCCTGGTCGACGGCGTGGTGTCCGTACGGGCCTCCGAGCACCGCTCGCAGTGGCGCAACCGCGAGACGGCGGCGGTCCGCCTTGCCGCCCTCCTCGCCGAGGCGACCGCGCCGCCGCCCAAGCCGCGCCGCCCGACCCGTATCCCCCGGGGCATCAACGAGCGGCGGCTGCGCCAGAAGAAGCAGCGCGGCGACATCAAGCGCGGCCGCAGCGGCCGCGACTGGTAGTCCCGCGGCTTCCCGCCCGTCCTCCCCCCGGCTCCCCACGACCGGCTCTCCCCCCTCGGCTCCCGCCCGCCGGGGGTTTCCGCCCGCCGGGCCGGTCCGCTCGCCCGGGCCGGTCCGTCCGGGGCCGAACGGCCCTACCCCAGCAGCCGGTAGCGGCCTCGGAAGTACAGGAGAGGCCCGCCCTCCGCGCTCGGCGTACGGGCGGTCAACACCCGTCCGATCACCAGCGTGTGGTCCCCCGCCCGCACCCGCTGCTCCGTACGGCACTCCAGCACCGCGAGCGCCCCGCCGACCAGCGGCGCCCCCGACGCCTCCCCGCGCTCGTACGCGATGTCCTCGAAGAGCAGCCGGTCGCTGATCCGCCCCTTCATCGAGAACCGTCCGGCGATGTGCCGCTGGCTTTCGGAGAGTACGGACACTCCCCACAGCGGTTGACGCTCAAGAAGTTCGTCCATCCGCGACTCGTTGCGAACGCTCACCATCACCAGCGGCGGGTCAAGTGACACCGACATAAACGCCGTCGCCGTCATGCCGACGTCCTCGCCCCGCGGCCCGTCCTCGGGGTCGAATGCAGTCAGCAGCACCACACCCGCCGCAAGCCGGGACATGGCGGCGCGGAACTCGTCGTCACTCACCCCATCAGCATGGGGGATGGCCTCTGGGCGCGGGGGCGGGGTCCTCTGCAACACGCGAAGAACGCTAGCGGCCGCCGCCGCGGACCCGCATCGGACCCGGGAACCAGCCGGGACCTAGGCCATCCGACGTACTCGCCGGTATGGACCCGGTGTGCCGCCCGGGTCCGGAATTTGCGATCAAGAACTGTAGGAGCGCTCCCACCCTTGGGCTGCAACGATTCATCACTGACTGTGACTTGAGTCACAGCAAGCGGTAATTGTTGACCCTGTGTACCGAGTGAGCAGCTCGCTGTGATTCAGTGGCCGTGGCAATCGGATGTCTGACCCTGGAGTTGCTGTCAGGTCTCGGGGGGTGCGAGCGATGGAGACGGAGTCGGAGCCGTACGTCCGGCTCGCGACCCTGCGGCAACTGCACCACGTCGTCGCGGACCTGAACACCGCCCGCAGCCTCGCCGACACCCTGCAAACCGTCGCGGACGGTGTCATCAACGGGCTCGGCTACGAGCTCGCCGCCGTGAATCTCGTACGGCCCGACGGCGACCTCGTCGTCGCAGCCGTCGCCGGCAGCGCGGGCGCCGAGGCCCTCATGGCGGGCCGGGTCGGCTCCCGCACCGCCTGGGACCGCTGGCTGTCCATGGGCGAGCACTGGGGCGCGCTGCGCTTCATCCCGCACACCGAGGGCTGGATGCTGGACGACGACGACATCCCGCAGTGGCGCAACGACGGCCCGATCCCGCGGTTCGCCGACGAATGGCACCCGATGGACCGGCTGCTGGCGCCCATGTACTCGTCCGGCGAGGAGCTGCTCGGCGTGATCTCCGTCGACAAGCCGCGCAACGGACGCAAGCCCGGCCCCTGGGGCTGCGAGGCGCTGCAGATGTACGCCTTCCAGGCCGCCATCGCCATCAGCAACGCGCGGCTGCGCGCCAACATGCAGCGCGCGCTCGTACGGCTCGAGCGCGAGCAGCAGGCCCTGCGCGCCAGCGAGGAGTCCTTTCGCCAGGCCTTCGAGTACGCGCCCAGCGGGATGGCCATCGCCGAGATGGGCGGCGACCAGCACGGACGCCTGCTGCGCACCAACGACGCGCTGTGCCGGCTGCTGGGCCGCCCCGCCGCCGCGATGCGCCGCTACTCCTTCTCGGACCTGGTGCATCCCGAGGACATCGGCACCCTGCTGCGCACCTCGGCCGAGGGCGGCCGGGCCGAGCTGCGACTGGCCCGCCGCGACGGCACGTACGTCTGGGTGTCGCTGCGCAACTCCGTGGTCGCCGACGCCGCCGACGGGCCGCGCTTCCTCCTCACCCACGTCGAGGACATCGAGGAGCGCAAGCGCCACGAACTGCAGCTCGCGCACCGCGCGAGCCACGACTCGCTGACCGGGCTGCCGAACAGCGCCGAGCTGCGCGCCCGGCTCGGCGCCCGGCTGTGCAGCCGGCCGCCGCTGCCCTCCCAGAACGGGCCGAGCAGCAAGACACTCGACGTGGCGCCCGGCGAGTTCGGGGGCGCCGCATACGGTCCCGTGGAGGCCGAGGCGGAGACCGACGAGCTCGGCTTCCGCTCCGACGGCTTCGACGCGCCGTACGCAGGGCGTCGCCCGATCCCGCCGCCCCTGGGCCCGTACGACCACCATGTGCACTCCGTCGCGCCGCCCGAGGGCGAGCAGGACGACGGCACCAAGGGCCTCGCCGTCCTCTTCTGCGACCTCGACGGCTTCAAGTCGATCAACGACCGCTTCGGGCACCACACGGGTGACGCCGTCCTGATCGAGGTCGCCCGGCGGCTCACCAGCGGCGTGCGGGACGGAGACACGGTGGCCCGGCTCGGGGGCGACGAGTTCGTCGTCCTCGCCGACGGCCTCGGCCGCGCGGACGCCCAGGACCTGGCCGTACGGCTGCGCAACGCGATCATCCCGCCGATCCGCGTGGAGGGGCGGGCGGTCCGGGTCGGGGCGAGTTTCGGCATCGGCTGGGCGAGCTGCGGCATGTCGGCCGAGGAGGTCCTGCAGTCGGCAGACCAGCGGATGTATGTGGAGAAGCGCTCCCGCGCGAAGACGCACCGCCGGGCGGGGTGACACGACTCACCTCTCACCGCCATCGCATGGGGACGCCCAGGCGGGGCGGGCGCGGTCGCCGTTCCACCGCGGTGAACACGGAACGGTCCTTGCGGCGAGCGGGTAGGCTCGGTCGATCGGGTGGTGTGGCTTCGGACGAGCGCCTCGGAGCGGCCGCCGCCGGTGAATCGATCATGAACATTGGCCATCGGGACAGCGCTGGGCCTGTCGGGGTCGCCCCGGCCTTGATAGGAGCTGTCCTGGCGTTCTGGGTCCAGAGCGCCTTTGGTCCGAAGACAGTTGGGGAGTGACAAGGGGATGACGGCCGGGAACAACGGCGCGAGCACGCCTGAGAACGACGATCCGTTCGCCTACCTGTACCGCTCGGAGGACGGCGAGGGTGGCGCAGGCGCGGACTCGGCGGCCGCTCCCCGTACCGGCGGCTACGGCTACCCTCCCCCAGAGCTTCGTCTGGGAGGTGCCCCCAGCCCGGCACAGCCCGGCGTCCCCCGCACCTCGTACAACCAGGTCTCGCGGGTCGGCGAGCGCCGCTACGGCCAGCAGGCTCAGCAGGGACAGCAGGCGCCGTACGCGACGCAGCCGCAGCAGTCCTACGGCCGGCAGACGAACCCGCACTACGCCGCCCCCGAGACCCTCCCCGGCGGCACGCCGAACCGCCCCGCGCCCCCGTCCCACGGCGGCGCCCACGGTGGCGGCGGGCGCGGCCCGAACAGCAGGGGACTGCTCATCGGCGCCATCGCCGTCGTCGCGGTGGTCGTCATCGGCATCGGGGTCGCGATGCTCACCAACAACACCGGGGGCGAGGGCAAGCAGGACGAGGCCGGGAACTCCGCGTCCCCGACCGCCGCCGAGAGCGTCGATCCCAGCGAGGACCCGGGCGACGAGCCCCAGGCGGAGCTGCCGAAGGCGGACGCGGCCAGCCTCCGCGTCGACAGCCCGGCCACCACCGACTCGAGCATCAAGGGCGCCAAGAGCGCCACGGGCGCGTACGTCGGCATGAACGCCCCGGGTGCGGCGGCGACCTGGAACATGGACGTCGACGAGGCCGGGGAGTACCGGCTGTACGTGCGGTACGGCGTGCCGGGCAAGGACGCCGACCTCACCCTCACGACCAACGGGAAGCCCTCCTCCCAGGCGATCAACATGAAGAACTTCGCCGGGGCCAAGGCGGGCGACTGGGAGCACGGCTGGCAGCACACGTGGTCCACGGTCAACCTCACCAAGGGCACCAACACGATCAAGCTGTCGTGCGAGACGGGCAACGCGTGCGAAGTCAACCTCGACAGGGTGGCGTTGCGGCCCGGGAGCGGCGGGGCTCCGGACGGCTGGTGACGGGCCGACGGACGGGCGAGGCCGACTGACGGCTCGTCAGCCACGCTGACCGGCGGTTTGTCAGCCGCCGCTGACCGTACGGAGGAAGCGGGCGACCGCCTCCGCCATCGCGTCGCGCGCGGGGGCCAGGTACTTGCGCGGGTCGACCGTTTTCGGGTTCGCGCCGAGGTAGGCCCGTACGGCGCCGGTGAAGGCCGTGTTGAGGGCCGTGCCCACGTTGACCTTGGACACGCCGGAGGCGACGGCGCGGCGGAGTTCGGCGTCGGGGACGCCCGATGAGCCGTGCAGGACCAGGGGCACGGGGACGGCGTCGCGGAGGCGGGCGATCAGGTCGTGGTCCAGGGTCGCGGTGCGCTCGGTCATCGCGTGCGAGCTGCCGACCGCGACGGCGAGGGCGTCCACGCCGGTGGCGGCGGCGTACGCGGCGGCCTCGGCGGGGTCGGTCCGTACGCCCGGCGCGTGCGCGTCCAGGGGCGGCTCGCCCTCCTTGCCGCCGACCTTGCCGAGTTCGGCCTCGACCCAGATGCCGCGCTCGTGGCCCCAGCGCACCGCCTCCGCCGTGGCCTTGACGTTGTCGCCGTAGCTGAGCTTCGAGGCATCGAACATCACCGAGCTGAAGCCCTCGGGGTGCGCGGCGCGCAGCAGCTCCGCCGACTCGACGTGGTCGAGGTGGAGAGCGAGAGGCGCGGACGAGGCGCGGGCGACTGCGGCGGCGGCCGAGGCGACCGGGCCGAGGCGACCGCCGTGGAACTTCACGGCGTTCTCCGAGATCTGCAGGATCGCGGGCGCGCCCGCGGACTCGGCGCCCGCCGCGATGGCTTCCGCGTGCTCCAGCGTGATCACGTTGAACGCCGCTACGGCGCGCCCCGCCGCCTGCGCCCGCGCGACGAGCTCGGCTGTGCCGACCAGTGGCATGCGCCCTCCCCGAACGTGGGCCACGGCGGGCCCGGTTGTGGCCGGGAGCCGCGGCTGCAGCCCCAGTTGCCGTAAACCGCGAGCTGAGGCACGGTCGCCGTAAACCGCGAGCTGCGGGCCAGTTGCCATAGCCGCGGGCTGCGGCCCGAATGCCCTTGCCATGAACCGCGGGCAGCGGCCCGGTCGCCGTGAGCCGCGGCTGCGGCTCGGTTGCGTCAAGACATCGGCGCTATGCGCGGGCCCCCCGCCGTCCGTCCGGGCATCTGAGCCCCCTTTAAGGGCGGGGGGGTGGTGAGGGTGTGCCGGAGGCGCGGGGGTGCAGCGGGCGGTTGCGCCTCTGTCCTGCTGGTCACTGCTGCCTCCCGGCCTCGTCAGACCGGGCAGTCCGACCGGTCGGCGACCTCGACCCGCGGCAGCAGGTCCTCGTACGTGGCGCGGTCGAACTCGCCCGCCACCGGGGCTCGTACGGTCGCCGCCGAGAGGGCCACGGCCCGCACCAGGCGGTCCGGCCAGGACAACCCCTCGACAAGGCCCGACAGCAGGCCTGCCACGGCCGAGTCGCCCGCGCCCGTCGGGTTGCCGGGGATACGGCGCGGCGGCGCCGCCTGCCAGCTGCCGCCGGCCGTCGCCGCGAACATCCCGTCCGCGCCGAGCGAGGCGGCGACCGCGCGGGCGCCGCGGCGGCGGGTGTCGTGCGCGGCGCGTACGGGCTCGGTGGAGCCGGTGAGCCCGGCCAGTTCTTCGGCGTTGGGCTTGACGAGATCGGGGCGCGCGGCGATGCCGCGGCGCAGCGGCTCGCCGCTGGTGTCGAGGAGGACGGGTACGCCGGCGGCCTGCGCCTCGCGTATCAGCTGGGCGTACGTGCCGACGGGCAGGCCGGGCGGCAGGCTGCCGCACAGCGCGACGGCCTCGGCTTCGCCGAGAAGGGTGGTGTAGGTGCCCAGGAAGGCGTCCCACTCGGGGCGGGCGATGACCGGGCCGGGCTCGTTCAGCTGCGTAGTGTCCCCGGAGGCCGAGTCCACGACGCCGACGGTGCGGCGGGTGGCCCCGGCGATGGGCGTGAGCGCGTCGACGATGTGGCCTCCCGCCGGGGAACGGGAGTCCGGGCCTGCCGGCCCGGGGGGCAGGACTGGGCCGCGGGCCCCGGGGCCGGACGCCAAGGAAAGGGACTGGCCGCCGCCGTAGGTCGCGTCGGTCGCCGGTCCGCCTGCCGCACCGGTGTGGGACCGGCCTTCCCCGTCGCCGGCCGCCCCATCGCGGGCCCGCCCCCCGGGCGCGGTGGCGTACTGCCCCGCGCCGTCGCTGGTCCGGCGGCGCGCCGCGTCCAGCGCGGAGTCACCAGACGCCCGCGGAGCGGGCACTGACGCGTGCGTGTCCGCCGCCGCGAGGAGCCTGCGCACCGTCTCCCCCGTCGCCCCGCCCACGAAGCCGGTGACCGTGACACCGTGGCCGAGCGCCGCGAGTACCCGGGCCACGTTCAGCCCCTTGCCGCCGGGGCGCTCCGATACCTCGGACACGCGGTGCGTGGCCGAGGCCCGCAGGCGCGGCACGCGGTAGGTGATGTCGAGGGCGGCGTTGAGCGTGACCGTGAGGATCAACGGCTGCCCCTCCCGTGCTGTCGGTCTGCTGCCGGGCCCCCGGCCCGCCCGCGTAGGTACAAGTGCGCGAGCGATCATGCCACTGCCGCCTCACGGCAGGCGAGACCCTTGACCGGCCCAACCGGTCGCACTCTCAGCCCAGTTCGGGCGAAACGACCCATTCCCCCTTCCGCATGACGCTCACCAGGCGGAACTCCGCGTCGAGCACGACCAGATCGGCGTCCTTGCCCGGCTCCAGCGAGCCCACCCGGTCATACGCGCCGAGCAGCCGGGCCGGGGTTGCCGAGATGGCCTCGACGACCTGCTCCACCGGCAGTCTGTCGACCGTCACGCCGCGCCGGAAGGCCGTGTCCTGCGTCAGCGTCGAGCCCGCGATCGAGCCGCCCTCGACCAGCCGTGCCACGCCGTCCCTGACCTCGACGTCCATCCCGCCGAGCGGGTAGCGGCCGTCGCCCTTTCCGGCCGCGGCCATCGCGTCGGTGATGAGGGCGACGCGGGCCGCGCCTGCGCGGTGGAAGGCGAGGCCGAGGACGGCCGAGTGCAGGTGCACGCCGTCGTTGATCAGCTCGACGGTCACCCGCTCGTCCTCGAGCAGCGCGGGAATCGGGCCGGGCGCGCGGTGTGCGAGGGGCGGCATCGCGTTGAAGAGGTGGGTCGCCACGGTGGCGCCCGCCTCGATGGCGGCGAGCGTCGCGTCGTAGGAGCCGTCGGTGTGGCCTACGGCTGCGATGACGCCGTGGTCGGCCAGCAGCCGTACGGACTCCAGGCCGCCGGGCAGTTCGGGCGCGAGCGTCATCATCCGCGCCGTGCCGCGCGCCGCGTCGACCAGCTTCCGTACGTCCGCGGGGTCGGGGTCGCGCAGCAGCGTCGGCTCGTGGGCGCCGCAGCGGTTGCGGGCGATGAACGGGCCCTCGAAGTGGATGCCCGCGAGGTCGCCCTGCTCGACCAGCTCGGAGAGCGCGGACGCCTGGTGGGCCAGGTCGTCGAGGTCTCCGGTGACGGTGGAGGCGACCATCGTGGTGGTGCCGTGGTGCCGGTGGGTCGCGACGACTTCGAGGGCCTGCTCCGCCGTACCGGCGGAGAAGGAGGCGCCGCCGCCGCCGTGCACGTGGATGTCGACGAAGCCGGGGACGATCCAGTGGTCGCTCGGCAGGGCGACGGTGGTGGCCTCGCCCCCGGCGTACGGCGCGATGGTGCGGCCGTCGACCGTGACGCGGCCGCCCTCGACGACGCCGGTCGGCAGCACCACGCGCGCGCCGGTGAGAACCTTGACTGCCTTACGAGCCACCATCAGGCGGTTACCTCCGCGGAGAGAAGATCCCAGGCGAGCAGGCCCGCGCCCAGGCATCCGGCGGTGTCCCCCAGGGCCGCCGGGACGATGTCGGGGATGTGCTGGAAGGTGATGCGGGCCTCGACGGCTGCCCGGAGCGGCGCGAAGAGCGTCTCTCCGGCCTCGGCGAGGCCGCCACCGATGATCAGTGTGCGGGGGTCGAGGAGGGTGAGGCCGGTGACGAGGCCGTCGGCGAGCGCGTTTATCGCCTCCTGCCACACGGCGCGGGCCCGCGGGTCGCCGGACTCGACGGCCTTCGCGCAGTCGGCGGCGTCCACGTCCGGGTCGCCGCTCGCTTCCGCCCAGGCGCGGGAGACGGCGGACGCGGAGGCGAGCGTCTCCAGGCAGCCGGCCTGCCCGCAGAGGCAGGCGGGGCCGCCGGGGCGTACCACGATGTGGCCGATCTCGCCCGCGCAGCCGTGGGCGCCGGCCTCGATCCGGCCGTCGATGCCGATGGCGCCGGCGATGCCGGTGCCGAGGGGGAGGAAGAGAAAGCGATCAGCCCCGCGGCCCGCTCCGATGCGGCCTTCGGCGAGGCCGCCGGTGCGGACGTCGTGGCCGAGCGCGACGGGACAGCGTCCATTCCCATCGGCGCCGAGCCTCTCGGCGAGGCGGGCCCGCAAGGGGACGTCACGCCAGCCGAGGTTGGCGGCGTAGACGGCGATGCCGTCGGTCTCGTCGACGATCCCTGGGACCGCGACGCCTGCGGCCACGGCGGGCTCGCCGAACCGCTCGCGCCCGAGCTGCCGCAGCTCGGCGGCGAAGTCGAGGATGGACTCGACGACGGCTTCGGCCCCACGCTCCCGGCCGGTCGCCCGCCGGGCCTCGTACAACAGCGCGCCGTCCGCCGCCACGAGGGCAGCCTTCATCCCGGTGCCGCCCACGTCGAGGGCGATGACGTTTCTCACGAGAACAGTCTCGCGCGGTCCACCCCAAGAGGTCTAGTCCACTCACACCCTCGCCGGGCGGGCCGCAGCCGCGGGAGGGGACGCGGGACGAGATGCGCAGGCCCGCGCGCGGGCAGGCGGCCCGGGTGCCGCCGCGGGGCAACGCGGTCCTGCCGGCCGCCGACGCCGGGGGGTGTGCGGCTGCGCGGCGGGGCCGATCGAGGCGGCGCGGGCGGGTGCGGATGACGGGTTCGCGCCGCCGCGGGGCGGCGTTCCGCCCCGGCCGAGCCCGAATGCCGCCCCGCGGCGCCCATCCGTGCACCCGCCCCCATACCGTCCCAACCCCGCCGCACCGGTGTTCCGCATCGAGAGCTGCCCCCGCCGGCCCGGTGGGCCGCCCGCCGCGGGCCGACCGCGCGTGCCGGGCCCGTGCGCGGGGCTCCGCGGCGTTAGCGTCGGCGCATGATCCTGGAACCGCTCACGCTGTCCGAAGACGAGGCGCACGGGCCGCACGGCCTGCCCGCGCCGCTGCTCGACGAGCTGACGGCGCTCTACCGCTCCGACCCCGTCTTCCAGCGGATCAGCGGCGACTTCCCCGACCCCGAGGACATCCGTCCCGAGCAGGTCGCGGCGAGCATCCGGCAGGAACTGGCGCATCCCGCGGCCGAGGTGCTGCTCGGCCGGGAGGGGCACCAGCTGCTCGGTGTGGCCATCACGCTCGCCGAGCACCCGGATCCAGACGATCCGGATCCGTGGATCGGCCTGCTGATGGTGCACGGACAGGAGCAGCGGACCGGGCACGGGCGGGAGTTGGCCCAGCTCGTGGAGGAGCGGCTGCGGGCCGCGGGGCACGAGGGCGTACGGCTCGCGGTGCTGGAGAACAATCCGAAGGCGCTGGCGTTCTGGACCGCCCTCGGTTACGAGGTCATCGACCACCGGGAGGACCGGCGGCTGCACCGGCCGTGCCTCGTGCTGCGCAAGGACCTCCGGGAATCAGGGGACTTTCCGGCCTAAGGGAGTAACTCCCAGGCGCACGACCTCCGTTGAGCCACGCCCGACACGGCCGTAATACGAACATGTCCGGTCAGTCATCGGACAACGCAAGGTCAAATCTTTGTTGCCGACCTGTCGTAAAGGTTCAACCAATGGCACGCTCTGGTCGGCTCGTCCGCGCATCGCGGTAGGGCCTTCTTTTCGCATGCGTGCGCAATCCCCTCCGTGGGGCCCGCATTGCGGAGCCCGCACGACCCGCACCACTCGTACGACTCGCAGCACTCGCAGCACCGCACCCGCACGCTCCTGTACCACGGGCCGCCACACCCACGGCCGCCCGTCCCCCACACCCGGGCCGCGACCCCGCGGCCCCGCATCAAGGAGACCGAGTGAGACGCACGTCCAACTCTCCCCGGAAACACGCCAGAAAGCGCACCGCCGGCGCCGCCGCGCTCGCTGCCTCGGCCGCCATGGTCGTCGTCGGCGTCCAGACCGGCTCGGCGAGCGCCCAGCCCGATCGCGACTCCGCCCCCACGGGCGCGACCGGAGCCATCGCGGTCGCGCAGTCCGCCGCCCAGCGCGCCTCCGCGATCGAGGCCGCGCAGACGGCAGCCCCGGCCGAAGCCGGTGCGCTCGGCCTCGGCGCCCGGGAGAAGCTGATCGTCCGCGATGTCATCAAGGACGCGAACGGCACCGTCCACACCCGCTACGAGCGCACGTACGCCGGCCTGCCCGTCCTCGGCGGCGACCTCGTCGTCCACGAGAAGAAGAGCGGCTCGCGCAGCGTCACCAAGGCGACCAAAGCCCGGATATCCGTGCCGGACACGGCGGCCGAAGTCCCCGCGTCCGCCGCGAAGAAGACCGCCCTGAAGGCCGCGGAGGCCGAGGGCACCGGCGAGGGCGGCAAGGCAGGCAAGACCGGCGGGGCCGCCACCGGCGAGGCCCCCCGCAAGGTGATCTGGGCGGCGGGCGGCAAGCCCGTACTGGCCTGGGAGACCGTCGTCACCGGGCTCCAGCACGACGGCACGCCCAGCGAGCTCCACGTCGTCACCGACGCCGCCACCGGCAAGAAGCTCTTCGCGAACGAGACCGTCCAC
The DNA here is from genome assembly GCF_052246385.1 of Streptomyces sp. 8N616. Lineage (NCBI taxonomy): Bacteria > Bacillati > Actinomycetota > Actinomycetes > Kitasatosporales > Streptomycetaceae > Streptomyces > Streptomyces sp. 8N616. Next base: position 45,329 of record NZ_JBQQBY010000050.1, read on the forward strand.
ACCGGAACCGGCACCGGCGATTACAGCGGCAAGGTCACCCTCGGCACGACGAAGAACGGCAGCTCGTACCAGCTGAAGGACGGCGCCCGCGGCAACCACCGGACCAACGACCTGGGTCAGGGCACGTCCGGCAGCGGCGCGATCTTCAAGGATGCGGACGACGTCTGGGGCGGCGGGCGGCAGAGCGCCGCCGTCGACGCGCACTACGGGGCCGCGACCACCTGGGACTTCTACAAGAACGTCCTCGGCCGGAACGGCATCAAGAACGACGGCGTGGGCGCGTACTCCCGCGTGCACTACGGCGACAACTACGTCAACGCCTTCTGGTCCGACAGCTGCTTCTGCATGACGTACGGGGACGGCGAGGGCAACGCGAACCCGCTGACCTCGCTGGACGTCGCCGCGCACGAGCTGAGCCACGGCGTCACCTCCAACACCGCGGGGCTGCGGTACAGCGGCGAGTCGGGCGGCCTGAACGAGGCGACCTCCGACATCTTCGCCACCTCGACCGAGTTCTACGCGAAGAACCTCGCCGACCCGGGCGACTACCTCATCGGCGAGAAGATCGACATCAACGGCGACGGCACGCCGCTGCGCTACCAGGACAAGCCGAGCCGCGACGGCGCCTCCAAGGACAACTGGTACGCGGGCATCGCGAACATCGACGTCCACTACTCCTCCGGTCCCGCGAACCACTTCTACTACCTGCTGTCCGAGGGCAGCGGCGCGAAGACGATCAACGGGGTGTCCTACAACAGCCCGACGTTCGACGGCTCGAAGGTGACGGGCATCGGGCGGGCCAAGGCGGAGAAGATCTGGTACCGGGCGCTGACGACGTACATGACGTCGACGACCACGTACAAGGGCGCGCGTACCGCCACCCTCAAGGCGGCGGGTGACCTGTTCGGGACGACGAGCGCCGAGTACAAGGCGGTCGGCGCGGCCTGGACCGGGGTGAACGTGAAGTAGCCGGGTCACCCGGCGACATCACGCGGTCACGGGCCGCACCGCCTTCCCCCGGTGCGGCCCGTGACACCATCGAGCGGTGATCGACCTCGGCTATTCGCTCTCCCGCCGCTTCCCCGACCCGCCGCAGACGGACTACCGGACCGCGGACGTACGCGCCCTGCGGCACGACCTCTTCTGCGGCGACGTCCATCTCGCCGACACCGAGGCCGACCGGGAGTTGTCCACAGGCTGGGGATGGGTGCCCGTACTGGACTTCGCGTGGGCGCTGTGCGACATCGTCGAGCGGCTCGACCTCGATCCGCGCGGCAGCCGCTCGCACCGCGCCCAGTACGCCGAGCTGGACTTCACCGAGACCACCGACCGTCTGCGCTTCGAGCGACGCTTCGGCTGGGTGGACGTCACGGCCGACTGGCAGCCGGCCGGAGAGCCGCCGCTCACCCTCAACCACGCGGCGCTGCGCCGCGAGGCCCGCGACTTTCTGCAGGATCTGATCGCGGACCTCACGGATATGCACGAGGCGCTCGCGGGCAATCCCGTCATCTGGGATCTGCAAGCACGTTTCCCTCGGATCTGAACCGACGGAACGGGCCGGGCCGGGACAAGCCCGAACGGAACACACGGAACCGGCCCCGAGGCAGCCGGGCGCAATTCCGTCAGACGCGGCGCAAGCGCACGGCCAGCCCATGTCCGATCAGCAGGTAAATGATGGCGGGCAGGCCGTAATTGAGGAATACGCGCAGCCCTTCGGTCTCCATGGTGAAGATGTCCTGGGACCACCAGGCGAGGAAATCCGCCATTCCGCGCACAAACCCGACGAAGACGTTTCCCTGGTTGGCTTCGAGCAGGTACAGCAGGATCCACAGGGCCAGGAAGCCTGCGGCAATGTCCGCGATGGTCTGGATGATCAGGGCTGCCCGGCTTGCTCCGGCGCCGTCCCGGTTGGCGCCATAGGCGCCGTTTACGGGCCTGGGTTCAGGGTTGTTGTTCATGGCCCGCTGATTGCCGGACCCAGGCGCGCGAAACCTCTTTCAGGCTTGCGATTCGATATCCATCAGTTAGATCATTCTGGGCCCTGGACCCGTACTCCGAACTGCGCCGCGAATGCCGGTGCCAATTCCAGGAGTTGGGCCGGAGAGATCACTGCACCCGCAAGCCGGTCCACTCCCCGCACAATGTCCAGTTCGGCCGCCTCGCGCAGATCCACTTCCGCCATGCGCGCCCCGCTGAAATCCACCTGCCCCAGTGAGCAGTCGCGGAAGACGACCTTCTCCAGCCGCGCGCCGCCGAAGTCGGCCTCGACGAGCACGCACCCCTCGAAAACCACGTCCTTGAACGAGGCCCCTCGCAGATTGAGGTAGTCGATCTTCCCGCCGCGCACCACCACCCGCTCCAGGACCGAGCCGTGCAGCTGCACCCCACCCAGCAGCGCGTCGGTCAGCTCCACATCCCGCAGCACCGCGCCGGCCAGGTCCGTGCCGACGCCCCGCACTCCCTCGAGCACGCTGCCGATGAACCGCGCCCCGGTCAGCCGCGCCTCGTCGAGGCCGCAGCGCCGCAGCGCGCAGTCCAGGAAGCGGGCGTCCCGCCCGTCCTGTCCCGCGAGGTCGAGATCCGCGAATTCCAGGCCCTCGTAGTCCCCCTCCCCCTCGAGCCCGTCCTCCTCGAACGGCGAAAGCTCCATGCGCATCTCCCTCTGCTCCGCACTGCCCGGCCGTCTCCGCGCTTCCCGGTCGTCGTGTCTCCCATCCTGGGGCACGGGTCTGACAGCGGAGGCTTGACCTCAAGCGAGCTCGAGGTTGAAGGCTGTTGCCGAGCGGCGAAAGCCGACCCGACCGCTCGACCGACCGCTCGACCCGGCCACTCGACCCGGCCACTCGCCCCGGCCACTCGCCCCGGCCACTCGACCCGGCCGCTCGACCCGACCGACCCTTGGGAGCCCACCATGCACGCGATCCGCCAGTACGCCTTCGGCCCGGCCGAGAACCTGCGCTATGAGAAGGCCGAGGACCCGGAGCCGGGCCCGGGACAGGTGCGGATCGCGGTCGCCGCGGCCGGCGTCCACATGCTCGACACCACCATCCGCCAGGGCGCCCGGCGTGGCCCGCTCCCGCTGCCCGAACTGCCCATGACACCCGGCCGCGAGGTCGCAGGCACGATCGATGCGCTCGGCGAGGGCGTGCCGGAGAGCCTGCTCGGCAGCCGCGTCGTCGTCCACCTCGGCCCGTCCCCGGCCCACGGCGGCTACGCCGAAGTGACCGTCGCGGAAGCCGAGTCCCTCCACTCGGTCCCGGACGGGCTCTCCTCGGAGAAGGCCGTCGCCATGATCGGCACAGGCCGTACGGCCCTGGGCATCCTGGAGCAGGCCGCCCTTACCCCCGACGACGTGGTCCTGGTCACCGCCGCAGCCGGCGGCCTCGGCACCCTCATCGTCCAGTACGCCCGCCATCTGGGCGCCACCGTGGTCGGCGTCGCCGGCGGCCCGGCCAAGACCGAGGCCGTACGGGCCAACGGCGCGGACATCGCGGTCGACTACAACGCCCCCGACTGGGCGGACCAGGTCCGCGCCGCCATGGGCTCCCGCGCCATCACGGTCGCCTTCGACGGCGTCGGCGGCACCCTCGGCCGTACCGCCTTCGGCCTCGTCGGCCGCGGCGGCCGCCACATCGTCTACGGCTGGGCCCCCGGCAGCGACGCCACCGAGCCCTCGGAGGCGGAGCTGACCGAGCGCGGCGTCACGTCCGAGGTGGTGGTGGGCCCGCGCATGCTCGCACGGCCGGGCGGTCTGCGCGGCCTGGAGGACGCGGCGATGGAGGCCGCCGCCGAGGGCCGCCTGGACCCTGCGGTGACCACCTTCCCCCTCGCGGAGGCGGCGGCCGCCCACCGCGCTCTGGAGTCCCGCGGGACGACGGGCAAGGTCGTCCTCATCCCCTGAGGCTGCGCCTTGCGGCAGGCCGTGAGTCTGCACCGGTGAGCGACGTCCTCCGCGCGGCGATACGCAAGCGGTGAGCACGAGCTCGTATGGCGGGAGTTGCGCGCTCTCCACGCAGCCGCAGGCCCACGAGGCCGCAGACGCGCGAGGCGGGGGTGGGTCCGGGGCTTCGCCTCAGACCACACGTGGTCCAGGGGCGGAGCCCTGGTTACGGGAAGGGGCGGGGTGGGGGAACTCGCTCCGCCTGACCCGTCCTACACCGGCCGCTCCGCAGCCTCCGGCCCAGCTGCCTCGGAAGCGAGCCGGGACAGCGGAGCGCCGGTGAGCCGGTAGCCGGTCCACTCGTCCATCGGGACCGCGCCGAGCCACTTGTAGAAGTCGATCGACGGGGTGTTCCAGTCCAGGACGGACCAGTCCAGGCGCCCGTACCCGCGCTCCGCGCAGAGCCGGGCCAGCTCCGCGAGGAGCGCCTTGCCGTGGCCGCGGCCGCGGGCCTCGGGCCGGACGTAGAGGTCCTCCAGGTAGATGCCGTGCACGCCGCGCCAGGTGGAGAAGTTGAGGAACCAGAGGGCGAAGCCCTCGGCCCGGCCGTCCGTCTCCGCGATGTGCGCAAAGGCCGCCGGGCTCTCGCAGAAGAGGGCGCGGCGTATGTGCCCCTCTGTCGCCTCGGCCTCGTGCTCGGCCTTCTCGTACGCGGCGAGCTCGCGGATCATGGCGACGATGGCGGGGACGTCCTCGGGCTTGGCTGTACGGATCATGTCGTCAGCGTACGGCCGGGCCGCCGGGCATCGGCATCCCTCCGGATGACGCGGCATCCCCCGGATGCCGCTGGCTCCTGAGCGATGACTTGACGTAGTCGGAAGGCACTCACGAGAACGTGTTCCCGACCCCCGGGGTCCCTGCCCTAGCCTCGTGTCTCCGCCCATATTGCGCCGCCCGTATGCGCCACCCGTATGCATCGCGCGCGTGCGTCGCGCGCATGCGCCCCTTCTCAACGCTTATCGAGGGGAGTTGGCACCCCGTCATGGCAGAACCGGCAGCCGGACCGGACGGCGGAGTCCTGGAGCAGCTCGCCGCGGAGGGAGTGTCCCTCTGGCTGGACGGCGCCTGCCGGGAGCTGCTCGACTCCGGCGGCCTGGACCGGCTGGTGCGGGACCGGCGAATCAGCGGGGCCACCACGAACCCGGGGCTGCTGACCGGATCCGTGACGACCCACCCCTCATACCTGGAGCAGTTGGGCCGGCTGGAGAGCCAGGGGACGTCCTGCGACGAGGCGGTGCGGGCGCTGCTCGCCTACGACGCCCGGTGGGCCTGTGACGTGCTGCGGCCGGTGTTCAGGGCGAGCGGCGGCCTGGAGGGCCAGGTGTCGGTGGACCTCGACCCGCGGCTCGCGCACGACGCGGGGGCCACGGTCGCCGAGGCCCGCGCGGTGAACCGCGCCGTGAACCGGCCCAATGTGCTGGTCAAGATCCCGGCCACCGAGGCCGGGCTCTCCGCGATCACCGACTGTCTCGCCGACGGGATCAGCGTGCACGCCACGACCCTCTACTCGGTGCACCGCTACGGCGAGGCCGTCGACGCCTACTTCGAAGGCCTTGAGCGGGCGCGCGCGGCGGGGCGTCCGCTGCGGGCGATCACCTCACTGGCCGGGCTGCCGATCAGCCGGCTCGACGCCGAGGTGGACGCCCGCCTCGACGGACTCGGTCGCGGACCCGGACCCGGACTCAGACCCGGACTCAGACCCGGACCCAGACCCGGGCTCGGGCCCGGGCTCGGACCGGCCGCCGCCCGCGCGCTCCGCGGGCAGACCTCGCTCGCCACCGCCCGCCTGGCGTACCGGCTCTACGAGGAACGGCTCGGCAGCGACCGCTGGCGCGCCCTCGTGGCCGCCGGAGCCCGCCCGCAGCGGCTGATGTGGAGCTCGACCGCGGTTCAGGACCCGGCGTACTCCAAGACCCGTTATGTCGACGGCTTCGTCGCCTGGGGCACGGTCAACGCGCTGCCCACGGACACGCTCGACGCGGCCGTCCACCACTCCCGGCTGCGCGGCGACACCATGACGGGCGAGCACGAGGCGGCGAGGCGGGTGATCGAGGAGCTGGAGGCCCTCGGCATCGGGTACGAGGCGGTGGTGCGCCAGGTGGCGGAGGACTGTCTCAGGAACGCCCTGGAGGCGTGGGAGGACCTGCGCTCCGCCGCGCGCACCGCCGCCACCACCCGTACCGCCGCCACCCGAACCACCGCCACCCCCGACGCCACCACCCGTACCGCCGCCACCCCTCCCGCCGCCGCCCAAACCGCCGCCGCGGAAAGGACCCTACGGACCCACCCCTTCACGCCGGCTGCGTCTGCCGGGCCCTCCCCGGGAATTCCGCCCCCGTCAGGGCGAGCAGCGGCGCCGCCTTCACCGCCGTCTCCTCGTACTCCTCCTCCGGGTCCGACAGCGCGATGATCGCGCCGCCCACGCCGTAGCGCACCCGCCCTGGAGTGACCACGGCCGTCCGGATCACGATGCTCAGATCGGCGGCCCCGGACAGCGAGAAGATGAGCTCCAGGTACGCCTCGCGGCCGTGGCGCAGCCGCAGTTCGCCCGCCATCCCGGGCGGGCCCGGCGGCTCGGACACCGGCCCGCTATGGCGCGGAGGCCGGTCGCGACCGCGTTCAGCCAGGCCCGGGCCGCGGTCTCGTCCGCGCCCTGCCGGTCCTGCTCCTCCACCAGCGCGAGCAGATACGTGGTGCAGGTCGCGTGGTCGAACACCACGGCCCGGTCCAGCAGCCGCTCCACCAGCACGCGCAGCCTGGGTCCCGGCCCCGGGTCGGCCACAGCAGGGCGGTGGGGCGCGGCAGACGGCCGGCCACGGGAGGCTGAGGGTCCGGGCGGCGGCCGCCGGTCAGTCGGACGGGCGGCGCGGGCGTCCGCGTGGCCCCGGCCGCCGGGTGCTCGCGGGTCATCCGGGCGAAGCTGCCCGTCAGTTGGCGGCCGCCGTCCGTGCAGAGACGGCCTCGAGCAGCATGTGCTCGACCATGTCCCCGCCTTCGGGGACCGAACGGGTGGCCAGGACCCGGAGTTCCCGGCCGGTTTCGGCGGCGATCGCGTTCAGGCCCTCGACGTCTCCCCGGTTGCTGAAGTGCAGCAGCACCGAGCCGCCCGCGGTCAGCCACTGCGGCGCCTCCGCCAGATACCTGCGGTGCACCGCGTATCCCGCGTCCACGTAGGCCCGCTCATGGACCGAGCGGTACTCGTAGTCCTCCGGCGCCCGCACGTAGTTGGAGCTCCAGAAGATCGTGTCGAACCGCTCGCCGGGCCCGAGTCCGGAGAACAGGTCGCCGTGCACGGCGCGGACGCGGTCGGAGACGCCGTGCCGGGCGGCGTTCCTGGCCGCGTTCTCGACCGCGCGCTCGCTGATGTCGGCCGCGACGACCGGGCCGCAGCCGGCCAGGGCGGCGGTGACCGCGATGATGCCGGTGCCGCAGCCGATCTCCAGCAGCGAACCCTTGAGCGGGGCCTGCTCCGCTTCGGCTGCCCCGTCGGTGAGTCCGGATCCGAGTCCGGATCCGAGTCCGGGTTCGGGTCCGGGTCCGGGTCCGAGCCCGAGGAAGTCGAGAGCGATGCCCGTCGAGGGGGAGTAGATCGGCGCGAAGACCTCGTCCAGCAGATCCCAGTCGCGCCCCCGCATGGTGAAGACGCTGGGCCGGTCCGCTCTGGTCAGTGACTCCTGGCTGCGCTGAAGTGACCGGACATAGCTCTGGACTTCCGACACGTGACCCCTGCTCCCTACGTCGGCCTCCGTTCAGCCGGACCGTACAGATGAGCGATGTACGGACGCCAACTGTTTCGCACAGCTGAGGCGCCGCAACAGGTGACCCGGCAACACTCTCGGGGGTTCGAGAGGTGCCCGGGCCACCACAGTACGGTCCTGAGCTGCGGCGTTCCGGCTGCCCTCACGCTTGGTCAAGCCTTGACTCGCACCTTGTCCCGTCATTAGGTTCGCGGCGAGGGGGACGTTCTGGCCTCAACGGGGGAGCACGGTGTCGGACGGCGGATCAAAAGGCATCGACGTCTTATCCGTCCTCGAGCTGCTGGCCAAGGAGGCACCTCCGAGCCAGTTCGAGGACCTGATCAGGCAGGCCCGCCGGGAAGGCGCCTCGCCCGCCACCCTCGAAGAGCTGACCCGCGCCCAGGAGTTGGCGCTGTCCGTCCACGCGCTGCTCGGCCGCCGCCGGCAGCGCGAGGCCGGTCTCTCCGCCCTCGTCGACACCGCACGCGACCTGACCACGCCGTACGACCTGGACGCCCTCCTCGAGCTCATCACCCGGCGAGCCCGCCGGCTGCTCAGCGTCGACATGTCCTACATCAGCTTCCACGAGCCCGCGGAGTCGTGCTCCTACGTCCGCACCGCCGACGGCAACGCCACCGCGCTCACCATCGGCTTCAAGGCCCCGCTGTTCTCCGGGCTCGGCCAGAAGGTCACCGACAGCTCCGCGCCCTTCTGGACCCCCGACTACCTGCCGGACGAGCGGATCGTGCACCAGGACGTCCTCGACGAGGTGGTCAGGGCCGAAGGGCTGCGCGCGATGATGGCCGTCCCCCTGCGGTACGGCAACTCCACCTTCGGCATCCTCTACATCGCCGACCGGAACATCCGTCACTTCACCCCGGACGAGGTCTCGCTGATGAGCTCGCTCGGGGACCTCGCCGCCGTGGCCATCGAGAAGACCCGGCTGCTGGACCGCACCCACGCCGAGGTCGTCGAGCTGGAGCTGGACACCTCGCGGGCCAAGTCGCGCCTCACCGCCGTGCGGCGGCTCGGCGACACCCACAGCCGCCTCATCGACCTCGTGCTCACCGGCTCGGACCTGCACACGCTCGCCGCGGAGGCGGCGGATGCGCTGGAGGGCACCCTGATGGTGCGGGACGCGGACGGGCGGCTGCTCACCGCCACCGGCGAGCTCCCGGGGCTCGACGAGACCGAGGTCACCAAGGCGGCCCTGGACGCGCACGCCGGACAGGCGCGGCCGGCCCTGCCCGACGGCACCTGGGTGGCCCCGGTCGTAGCGGGGCGCGAGGACCTCGGCACGCTCCTGCTGCGCCCCAGGAGGCCGCTCAACGACAACGGCGTACGGCTGCTGCACCTGGCCGCGCAGGCCGTCGCGGTCCTGCTGCTGATGCAGCGCAGCACGGCCGTCGCCGAGGACAAGGTGCGCGACGAGCTGTTCGAGGACCTGCTCGCCACCCCGCAGCGGCCGCCGCAGCGGCCGCCGCAGCAGCTCGCCGAGCGCGCCCGCCGGCTCGCCGTCCACCTGGAGAAGCCGCATGTCGTGGTCGTCGCCCGGCCCGAGGGCGGGGCGCAGGGCAGAGCGCTGGTGTGGGCGGCCTCATATGCCCGCCGGATGACGGGTCTCAAGAGCACCCGCGACGGGTGCATCGTGCTGCTCCTGCCCGGCTCCGACGCGAGCGGCGCGGCGCAGGCGGTCTCCGCGGAGCTGTCGCCGCTGCTCGGCCATCCCGTCACGGTGGGCGGCGCGGGCCCGGTCTCGGATCCGGGCCCGGTCTTCCGCGCCTACCGTGAGGCGCTGCGCTGCCTGGACGCGCTCACCGCGCTGGGCGGCACCGGCTCCACCGCCTCCGCCAGGGAGCTCGGCTTCCTCGGCCTGCTGCTCTCCGACAACCACGACGCCGAGGGGTTCATCGCCGCCGCGATCGGTCCCGTCCTGGAGTACGACGCGCAGCGCTACACCGATCTCACCGGCACCCTGCGCTCGTACTTCGAATCGGGCGGCAGCCCCACGCGCGCCGCGGAGGCCCTGCACGTTCATCCCAACACCGTCTCACGGCGCCTCGAGCGCATCACCGAACTGCTCGGCCCCGACTGGCAGAAGCCGGAGCGTGCCCTCGAAGTGCAGCTGGCGCTCCGGCTGAACCGCGCCCGGCACACACTGCGCAGGCAGCGGGAGGAAGGCGGCCCGGGCCGGGGCCGATCCAGCCCGGGCCGCAGCCCTGGTCCTGCCCCGGGTGGTCAGGCAGGTCAGGGCGGTCAGAAGGGGCGGGGTGGTCAGGAGGGGCGGGGTGGTCGGGAGGGGCAAGCGGACGGCTCCGGGACATAGCGCGGACCGCCGGGTCCCCTCGCGCCGAGCACCGAAACCGCGTGCGCCGCGGACGCCAGCGTCATATGGCGGTGCCAGCCGCGGAAGGACCGCCCCTCGAAGTCCCGCAGGCCGACGGGGTCGCCGTGCTCCGCGAAGTCCCGGGACACCCTGCCGGCCAGCTTGGTCAGCACGAGCAGCGAGGACGCGGGCGCGGACGTCATGTCGGTGAGCCACAGCTGCGCGGGGGCAGTGCGGGAACGCCACTCCCCCAGCAGGAGCAGGCTCCGCTGCCCGCCGCCGGCCGGCCGCGTCGGCGGCCCTGCGTCCACGGCGCCGCCCGCCCGGATGTCCGGGAGGATCACCCGTACGGCCGCGACCAGCGTCGTCCTGCGGGCGGGCCCGACGGCCGGGTCGGCCCACTCGACGGGACGGCGCAGGCCCGGTACGGACTCCAGGATCCGCTGGGCGGGTAGCGCACCGCGGCCGTAACCCGGCATCGCCGGATCCGCGACGACCAGGCTCGACGTCCCGCCGATCCGGGTGACCAGCGGCACGCGCGCGTCCAGGAACCGCCGTACGACGCCGCCCACATCGTGCAGCCGGGCGTCCATCAGCACCGGCCGCCGCCGCAGCTGCCAGCCGCCGACGCTGTCGAGTACGGCGGCGGCCGCGCATGCGTCCGGGCGCTCCTCGCGGGCGGTCGCGGGGATCTCCGCCTTGTGCCGCCTGGCGGGGTCGTTGACCCACGACGGGGGGAGGAAGAGCCGCCAGCTGACCGGCACACTCGTCTCGGCGCCCGCGAGCCAGACTCCGTATGCCTGCTGCCCGTTGACGGTCTGGCCCAGCTCCGGCACGAATATGCGGTCGACGCCGACGGAGTGCCGGCCCGTCTTCGGAATCGGAACGGACTGCACCACCCAGGCCTGCGGGGCCATCGCCTGGTCCAGGTGGCGGGCGAGCGCCCGCCGCACCGGCCGCCAGTCCCAGGTGGAGCTGGAGATGAAGTGGTGCAGGCTCTGCTCGGTGGCCTGCCCGCCGAAGAGCGCGGCGATGTTGCGCATCGACTTGCGGCCCTCGGCCCTCAGCAGCCCGGTCAGGTACTGCCCGGCCTTCCCCCGCTGGTCGCTCCGGCGGAATGAGTCGAACAGCACGGAAGGCACGTCATCCACCCTGCAGTTGGCCGCTCGGGCGCCTTCCGGTTCGCGACCCGGGGGACGGAGGTCCCCCCGCGTCAGAACAACCTGGTTCACAGCACTCCCGCTTCAGGTACGGCAGCCCTTCCGGCTGTCCTCCTTCAACGGTCGCCGCCGGAGCCCCTGCGGCACGAGGTGGGCCCGTCACACACCTGCGCCGCCGGGTGGTCACCAGGCCACCGCCCGTCCCCCGGGTGCGTTACTCAACCCCCGGCGGCGGCAAGCTCCTTCGCCGCCTCGGCCAGGTCCTTCGCCGTGTCGATGGCGCGCCAGTACGCACCCTGCGGGAGCGGAAATCCGGCCAGGCGGCGCTCGCGCGCCAGCCGCGGGAACGTCGTGCGCTCGTGGTCCCCGCGGACCGGGAGCAGGTCGGTGAACGCGGCGGAGAAGACGTACACGCCCGCGTTGATGAGATACGGCGACGGCGGCGACTCGATGAAGTCCAGGACGTGCCCGAACTCGTCGGTCTCCACCGCCCCCCAAGGAATACGCGGCCGGGCCAGCGCCAGCGTGGCGACCGCGTCGCGCTCGTCGTGGAACGCGGCCATCTCGCGCAGCGAGAACCGGGTCCAGATGTCGCCGTTCGTGGCGTACCAGGGCCGGTCCGGGTGCGGGAGCGAGGCGGCCGCGTACTTGAGGCCGCCGCCCCGGCCCAGCGGCTCCTTCTCGACCACGGTGGTGACCCGCAGCGGGAGCCGGTCCGCGGCGGACGCCAGCCAGTCCTGGAGGACCTCGGCCAGATGCCCGCAGGAGACGACGGCGTCCGTGACGCCCTCGGCGGCCAGCCAGGCCAGCTGGTGGCCGATGATCGGAGTCCCGGTGCCGGGAATCTCGACCATCGGCTTGGGACGGTCGTCGGTGTAAGGACGCAGCCGCGACCCTTGGCCTCCGGCCAGGACCACGGCCTGCGTGGGATGCGCGGAGCTGTTGTTCCGGCCCGCGCGGCGATCGTCTGTCATGCCGCGCACCTTATGCGCATGCACCGCGGATGCTGCGGATCGGGGGCGGCCCGGGCGGCGGGGGCAGCCCGGCCGACGAGGCCTGCCCGCCGGCAAAGGCTCCCCGGCCGGCAGGGCCTGCCGGGTCAGCCCGCCCGCTCCGCCACGCCGTACGCGAAGGACGTGTCGCAGACCGGGCGCGAGTAGCGCTGCGCCTTGTGGGAGCCGTACTTGGCGACCGCCGCCCGGCCCAGCGCGCGGGCGAGCGAGGCGCAGTGCCTGGCCAGCGAGGGGCGGCGGTTGGTCTCCTTCTGGAGGCTGGTGAGCGCCGCGGAGGGGTCCTTCTGCTGGAGCTCCGCGAGCAGCCGGTCCCGCAGGATCTCCTGCGGGGCGCGGGGCGTCGCACGGGTGGAGGCCTTCTCCGCGGACGCGGTGAGCACTTGGGTGTCGGCGTCGGGGGCCGCCCACGGGACGCGGGCGACCGCGAGCGTCCCCGACAGCACCAGGACGACGGGGAGGACGAGTGCGAGGGTTCTGCCGATACGGCGGGCTGCTTGGTTCACGCCGCGATCGTAGCGAGCGGTAGTGATTTGGCGACATTTAGTCACCCTCTTGAGCGACGGATTCCCGAGCCGGTCGGTTCAGGGGTTGACGCATAGGACCGAAAAGCCGGAAGTGCCGCAGATGTTCCGCAGGTGCGCCATGGGGGGCTAAACACGCTCAAGGTG
>NZ_JBQQBY010000051.1:0-53472 GCF_052246385.1 Streptomyces sp. 8N616
CTTTGGTCGTGGGGTTTTGTGGGGGCATCCCCCTTACCCCCATCCGCATGCACGAAGCACGCGCTCACACGCGCCTCGCACCCGCCACCGACACTCCGTACGCCGAAGAGCACCCCCGCCCGACACATTGACCGACCGATTCCGTCGCGTAATCAAAAGGCAACAACGGAATCCCTTGTTGGTCGACCCCTCCTCTGTCAGGATCAGCCTTCAATCGAAGCTGGAACTACGCTGGCCTCCGCCGCAGGGGGCGGGCCGGCGGAGGAGAGCGACATGAGCAATCCCTTCCCGGCAGAGGACCTCTTCGCAGTCGGGGCCCAGTACATCGAGGGGCAGTTGCGCCCCGGCACATCGGGGCGCAGGCACGCGGTCGTCGACCCCGCCACGGGCGAGCGGGTCTACGAGTACGAGCTGGCCGGGACCGCCGACGTCGACGCCGCCGTCGGGGCGGCCGCGCGGGCCTTCCCGGAGTGGGCGGGTGCGACACCCGGTGAGCGCTCCGGCGCCCTGCACCGCTTCGCCGCCGTGCTCGCCGAGCGCGCCGAGGACCTCGCCCGTGCCGAGTCGCTCCAGTGCGGCAAGCCCATCAAGCTCACGACCGAGTTCGACGTGCCCGGCTCGGTCGACAACACGGCCTTCTTCGCGGGCGCCGCCCGCCACCTCGAGGGCAGGTCGGCGGGGGAGTACAGCGGCGACCACACCTCGTACATCCGCCGCGAGCCCATCGGCGTCGTCGGTTCCATCGCCCCCTGGAACTACCCGCTCCAGATGGCTGCCTGGAAGGTTCTCCCGGCCATCGCCGCGGGCAACACCATCGTCCTCAAGCCCGCCGAACTCACCCCGCTGACCTCCCTGATGTTCGCCCAGGCCGCCACCGAGGCGGGCATCCCCGACGGGGTCGTCAACATCGTCAGCGGCGCGGGCAAGGACGCGGGCGAGCACCTCGTCGGACACGGCGCGGTCGCCATGACCTCCTTCACCGGCTCCACCGCGGTCGGCAAGCGCGTCGCCGAGATCGCCACCGGCACCGTCAAGCGCCTCCACCTCGAGCTCGGCGGCAAGGCGCCCTTCGTCGTCTTCGACGACGCCGACCTCGAGGCCGCCGTGCACGGCGCGGTCGCCGGCGCCCTGATCAACACCGGCCAGGACTGCACCGCCGCCACGCGCGCGTACGTCCAGCGGCCCCTCTACGACGCCTTCGTCTCCGGGGTCGCCGACCTGATGGCCACCGTCCGGCTCGGCGACCCCGCCGACCCGGCGACCGACCTCGGACCGCTCATCTCGCACGTCCAGCGCGATCGCGTCGCGGGCTTCGTCGACCGGGCCCGCTCCTACGCCACCGTCGTCACCGGCGGCGAGGCACCGCAGGGCGAGCTCGCCCAGGGCGCGTACTACCGCCCGACCCTGGTCACCGGCGCGGCCCAGGACAGCGAGATCGTCCAGTCCGAGATCTTCGGCCCGGTCCTGGTCGTGCTGCCCTTCGACAGCGACGACGAAGGTCTGGCGCTCGCCAACGACACCCCGTACGGGCTCGCCGCCTCGGCCTGGAGCCGCGACGTGTACCGCACCGGGCGGGCGACCCGAGAGATCAAGGCCGGCTGCGTGTGGGTCAACGACCACATCCCGATCATCAGCGAGATGCCGCACGGCGGATACCAGGCCTCCGGCTTCGGCAAGGACATGTCGGCGTACTCCTTCGACGAGTACACGCAGGTCAAGCATGTGATGTACGACAACACGGCGGTGGTCAGGAAGGACTGGCACCGCACCGTCTTCGGCGACCGCTGACCGGCGCCCCTCCGCCGGCCCACCGGCGCTCCCGCCACCCGACCGGCACCCTCACCGCTGACCGACACCCTTGAAAGGGCACAGCGCAATGGAGCAGTACGAGCCAGAGACCCTGTCCGCGCCGCAGCTCGCCGCCATCCGGCGCAGCATGACCAGCGGTCGCGGCGCCCTCAGCCGCCGGTCGCTGCTGCACGCCGCCGGCGGCGGGGCGCTGGCCCTCGGCGGGGCCGCGGCGCTCAGCGCCTGCGGCATTCCGCCCGCGACCCGGGCAGGGGGGACCGGGAAGTCCGATGACTACTCCGACAAGGAGAAGAAGCTCAACTTCTCCAACTGGACGGAGTACATCGACGTCAGCGACGACAACAAGCGCCGGCCGTCTCTGGAGGAGTTCGAGCGCCGCACCGGCATCACCGTCAAGTACACCGAGGACATCAACGACAACGTCGAGTTCTTCGGCAAGATCAAGCCACAGCTCGCCGCGGGCCAGGACACCGGGCGCGACCTGATCTGCGTGACCGACTGGCTCGCGGGCCGCATGATCCGGCTCGGCTGGGTGCAGAAGCTCGACCAGTCCAACGTGCCCCACGCCTACGCCAACCTCGCCGAGGGATTCCGCAGCCCCGACTGGGACCCGGTCCGTGCCCACTCCTACGCCTGGACCGGCATCCCCGCGGTCGTCGCGTACAACGAGAAGGCGACCGAGGGCCGCAAGGTCACCTCCGTCACCCAGCTCCTCGAGGACCCCCGGCTGGCGGGCAGGGTCGGCCTGCTGACCGAGATGCGCGACACCATCGGCCTGACGCTCCTCGACATGGACAAGGAGCCCGAGGACTTCCAGGACGACGACTTCGACGCCGCCATCGCCCGCATCCAGAAGGCCGTCGATCGCAAGCAGATCCGCCGCTTCACCGGCAACGATTACGTCGACGACCTCGACAAGGGCGACATCGCGGCCTGTATCGCCTGGGCGGGCGACCTGGTGCAGCTTCAGGCCGACAACCCGGCGATCAAATTCGCCCTCCCGGACGCCGGTTTCATGATGTCCACGGACAACCTGCTGATCCCCAACAAGGCACGGCACAAGAAGAACGCCGAGCGGTTCATCGACTACGTCTACGAGCCCAAGGTCGCCGCGCAGATAGCCGCCTACATCAACTACGTGTGCCCGGTCGACGGCGTCCGCGAGGAGCTGGCGAAGATCGACAAGGATCTCGCCGCCGACCCCCTGATCCTCCCGGACGAGAAGTTCACGGAGAAGGCCCACACCTTCCGCCTCCTCTCCTCGAAGGAAGAGACGGCGTACGAGGAGAAGTTCGCCAAGCTCATCGGCGCCTGACGGCCACCGGTCCCCGCCCGCCCCCGAACCACTGGACTGCCCCCATGACAGAGACCGCCTCGAACAGCAGCAGCGGCGGAGACGTCCGCCTCGCCGGGATCAGCAAGACGTACGGGTCCTTCACCGCCGTCCACCCGCTCGACCTCGCCATACCCGCGGGCTCCTTCTTCGCCCTCCTCGGCGCCTCCGGCTGCGGCAAGACCACGACCCTGCGCATGATCGCGGGCCTGGAGGAGCCCACCACCGGCAGCGTCGAGCTGGCGGGCAAGGACGTCACCGCCCTGCCCGCGTACAAGCGCCCGGTCAACACCGTCTTCCAGAACTACGCGCTCTTCCCGCACCTCGACATCTACGAGAACGTCGCCTTCGGGCTGCGCCGCCGCGGCGTCAAGTCCGTGAAGAAGCAGGTCGAGGAGATGCTGGAGCTGGTCGAGCTCGGGCCCATGGCCCGCCGGAAGCCGCACCAGCTCTCCGGCGGCCAGCAGCAGCGCGTCGCCGTCGCCCGCGCGCTCATCAACCACCCCCAGGTGCTGCTGCTCGACGAGCCGCTGGGCGCCCTCGACCTCAAGCTGCGCCGCCAGATGCAACTCGAGCTGAAGCGGATCCAGACCGAGGTCGGGACCACGTTCGTTCATGTCACCCACGACCAGGAGGAGGCCATGACCATGGCCGACACGGTCGCGGTGATGAAGGCGGGGCGGGTCGAGCAACTCGGCGCCCCCGCCGACCTCTACGAGAATCCGAGCACCACCTTCGTCGCCAACTTCCTCGGCACCTCCAACCTCATCGAGGCCGAGGTCGCCGAGGCGGGCGGCGACGACCTGCTGCTCAGGGCCGGCGACGGCAAGCTCCGGCTGCCCGCCGCCCGGTGTTCCACCCAGACCTGCACCGGCGGGAAGATCCTCGCCGGCGTCCGCCCCGAGAAGGTGTCCCTGGTCCACGCCGACGAGGCCGGGTCCATCGCCGACGGGCGGAACCGGCTCACCGGCCGCATCACGGACGCGAGCTTCATCGGCGTGTCCACGCAGTACGTGGTCCAGAGCCCGGCTGCCGGAGAACTGGCCGTCTACGAGCAGAACATCGAGCGGGACGGACGGCTGGTGCCCGGCGCCGAAGTCGTCCTGCACTGGAACCCCGCCCACACCTTCGGCCTCGACGCTGCCCAGGATGCCGATGCGGGCACCGAGCTGGTCGAGGAGCGCGCATGACAGCCACCCAGGCGGCCGAAGCGCCCCCCGCACCCTCCTCCCCGTCCCCCGGGGAACGGCAGCCCGCCGCCCGCAAGCGCCTGGTCCCCTACTGGCTGCTGCTGCCCGGCATCGTCTGGCTGCTGGTCTTCTTCGTCGCGCCGATGGTCTACCAGGCCTCGACCTCCGTGCAGACCGGCAGCCTGGAGACCGGCTACCAGGTCACCTGGCACTTCGCGACCTACTGGGACGCGCTCACCGAGTACTACCCGCAGTTCTTGAAGTCGGTGCTCTACTCCGGCACCGCTACGCTGCTGTGCCTGCTGGTCGGGTACCCGCTCGCGTACACCATCGCTTTCCGGGCGGGCCGCTGGCGCAACCTGGTGCTGATCCTGGTCATCGCGCCGTTCTTCACCAGCTTCCTGATCCGTACGCTCGCGTGGAAGACGATCCTCGCCGACGGCGGCCCGGTCGTCGGAGCACTCAACACCCTGCACATCCTGGATGTGACCTCCTGGCTCGGCGTCACGGACGGGCACCGGGTGCTGGCCACGCCGCTCGCGGTGATCTGCGGCCTCACCTACAATTTCCTGCCGTTCATGATCCTTCCGCTCTACACCTCGCTGGAGCGAATCGACGGCCGGCTGCACGAGGCCGCCGGTGACCTCTACGCCCGCCCCTTCACGGCATTCCGGAAGGTGACCTTCCCGCTGTCCATGCCGGGCGTCGTCGCGGGCACCCTGCTCACCTTCATCCCGGCGACCGGCGACTACATCAACGCCGAACTGCTGGGCTCCACGGACGAGAAGATGGTCGGCAACGTCATCCAGTCGCAGTTCCTGCGCGTCCTCGACTACCCGACGGCCGCCGCGCTCTCCTTCATCCTCATGGCGGCGATCCTCGCGATGGTCACCGTCTACATCCGCAAGTCCGGGACGGAGGACCTCGTATGAATGCGTCCGCGCGACGGAGTCGCATATTCGGCTGGGGCCGCCGTCACCTCGTGGTGATCGCGGGCGTGCTCACGCTCGCCTCTCTGATCGTGCCGAACGTCATCGTCATGGTCTTCTCCTTCAACAAGCCCAACGGGCGGTTCAACTACGCGTGGCAGCGGTTCTCCACCGACGCCTGGACCGACCCGTGCGGCGTCGCCGACCTCTGCGGCTCGCTCGCGCTGAGCCTGCAGATCGCGTTCTGGGCGACCGTCGGCGCGACCGTGCTCGGCACGATGATCGCCTTCGCGCTCGCCCGCTACCGCTTCCGGGCGCGCGGCGCCGTCAACAGCCTGATCTTCCTGCCGATGGCCATGCCCGAGGTCGTCATGGCGGCTTCGCTGGGCACGCTCTTCCTCAACCTGGGCGCGGAGTTCGGCTTCTGGACGATCCTCATCGCCCACATCATGTTCTGCCTCAGCTTCGTCGTCACGGCGGTCAAGGCCAGGGTGATGAGCATGGACCCGCGGCTCGAACAGGCCGCGCAGGACCTCTACGCGGGCCCCGTGCAGACCTTCCTCCGGGTCACCCTGCCGATCGCCGCGCCCGGCATCGCCGCGGGAGCGCTGCTCGCCTTCGCGCTCTCCTTCGACGACTTCATCATCACCAACTTCAACGCGGGCTCGACGGTCACCTTCCCCATGTTCGTATGGGGTTCGGCGCAGCGCGGCACGCCCGTCCAGATCAATGTCATCGGCACGGCGATGTTCGCGGTCGCCGTCCTGTGCGTACTCGCCGGGCAGCTGCTCGGCGGCCGCCGCAAGAGGAGCTGAGAATCATGGCCACCGGAGCCATGCACCTCTCTTCCGGGGGCAACACCCCCGGACCCCCTGCCGCATCATCACTGGCCGACGCCCAGCCCGTCCCGTACTGGCTGGACGACCCTGCCAAACCACGCGCCCGGCCCGCCCTCGTCGGCGACGAGCAGTGCGACCTGCTCGTCGTCGGCGGCGGGTACTCGGGACTGTGGACCGCGCTCCTCGCCAAGGAGCGCGACCCCGGCCGGGACGTCGTCCTCATCGAGGCGAAGGAGGCCGGGTGGGCGGCCTCCGGCCGCAACGGCGGCTTCTGCGCGGCCTCCCTCACCCACGGTTTCGCCAACGGCCTGGCCCGCTGGCCCGGGGAACTGCCGAAGCTGGAGGCGCTCGGCCACCGCAACCTGGACGCGATCGAGTCCGCCGTCGCCCGTTACGGCATCGACTGCGCCTACGAGCGCACCGGCGAGATCGACCTCGCCACCGAGCCGTATCAGGTCGCCGAGGTGCGCGAGAGCTCCGAGAAGGCGGCCGGGCTGGGCATCGAGCTCACCTTCCTGGACCGCGACGCCGTCCGGGCCGAGGTCGATTCACCGACCTTCCTGGCCGGCGTCTGGGACCGGACTGGTGTGGCGATGCTCAACCCAGCCCGCCTCGCCTGGGGCCTCAAGCGCGCCTGCCTCGAGCTCGGCGTACGCCTCTACGAGCACACGCCCGCCACCGAACTCGCCCCGCACGGCGCGGGCATGGGCGTCCGCACCCCGTACGGCAGGGTGCGCGCCCGCCAGGTGGCGCTCGGCACCAACGCCTTCCCGTCCCTGGTGCGCCGCGTGCGCCCGTACGTGGTGCCCGTCTACGACTACGCGCTGATGACCGAGCCGCTGGGCGACGAGCAGCTGGCCTCGATCGGCTGGCGGAACCGCCAGGGGCTGAGCGACAGCGCCAACCACTTCCACTACTTCCGGCTGACGGCCGACAACCGCATCCTGTGGGGCGGCTACGACGTCATCTACCACTACGGCGGCCGGATCGCCGAGGACTACAACCAGCGCCCCGAGACGTATCTCAAGCTCGCCGGCCATTTCTTCCGCTGCTTCCCGCAGCTGGAGGGCGTGCGCTTCACGCACACCTGGGGCGGGGTCATCGACACCTGCTCCCGCTTCTCACCGTTCTTCGGCACGGCCCACCGCGGCCGCGTCGCGTACGCCGTCGGCTATACGGGCCTGGGCGTTGGCGCCACCCGCTTCGGCGCGGACGTGATGCTCGATCTGCTGAGCGGCGAGCGCACCGAGCGCACGGAGACGGACATGGTCCGTACGAAGCCGCTGCCCTTCCCGCCCGAGCCGGTGCGCTGGGCGGGCATCGGCATCACCCAGTGGTCGCTGGCCCGCGCGGATGCGGGGGGCGGGCGGCGCAACCTCTGGCTCAGAGCGATGGACCGGATCGGCCTCGGCTTCGACGCGTAGGCGGCCGGGGGGCCGGCCCGCGAACCGGGCTGCCGACCGGGCCGGCCAGGGCGCAGAGCAGTGCACCGAAGAGGAGCCAGCTGGCCACGACGTCCAGGGGCCAGTGATAGGCGCGGAGCACCAGGCCGGTGCCCACCGCGAGATTGAGCAGGACGGTCGCGGCCGCGAGCAGGCGCCGGGCGAGGGCCCGGCGCAGCGCGGGCGTCAGCAGCAGCGCCGCCGTGCCGTACGCGACGGCGGCCGTCGCCGCGTGGCCCGAGGGGTACCAGCCGTAGTCCTCCGCGGGACCGAGCGGACCGGGACGGCCGATCCAGATCTTGAGCGGGACGACGATCGCCGGGACGGCCGCCATGGCGAGCGTGGCGAGCAGGGACGGCAGCCACCAGCGCCGTACGCCGTCGCGGCCACCGCGCACGCCCCGCCACAGTGAGAAGCAGACAGCTGCCCCCAGCACCGGCAGTGCGACCTGCGTGTTGCCCAGGTCGGCGGCGCGCTCGGCGGCGAGGACCCAGTCGCCGGGGCGGAAGACGCTCCGGCCCGCCCGCTCGTCCAGCGCGCGCAGCGGACCCCCCGTCACCACCTGCCAGGTGAGGAGTCCGAAGAGCGCCGCGCACAGCGCGGAAACGACGACGCGGACAAGCGGCACCGGGAAACGCGACCGCCCCGGAACAGGGGGGAGAGTTCCAGGGCGGTCATCACGACCGGTGTGCCGCGCGCCCCGGGGGGTATGGGGCGGGCGGCCGTCCGACCGGTGAGGAGTTCCGGAGCCGGAAGCCCCGGTGGTGTGCGCGAGGGCACGGCCGGGCCGGGGCTGGGGATGCGCCGACTCGACATCGCCCGCAGTCCCCTGCGAGCGGGGTGTTTCTCTCATCTGCAGGAACGGTACGCCAGGCGGGGCGGGCCCGACAGACGGATCGCCCGTCCGCCATCGGCCCCCCACACATTCTTCACGCCGCCTCACAGACGGCCCAGTGGATCACTCCGGGCCCGCGCCGGATCACAGCCCGGCGAGTGCGCCCTCGAGGATGTCCAGGCCCTCGTTCAGCAGGTCCTCGCCGATGACCAGCGGCGGCAGGAAGCGCAGCACGTTCCCGTACGTACCGCAGGTGAGGACCAGCAGGCCCTCCTGGTGGCAGGCCTTCGCCAGCGCCGCCGTCGCCTCCGGGTTCGGGTCCTTCGAGCCGGACTTCACCAGCTCGATCGCGATCATCGCGCCACGCCCGCGGACGTCACCGATGCTGAATCGATCGTTGTGGGCGTACTTCTCCTGCATCGCGGACAGGCGGCCCTTCATGACCTCCTCGATGCGCTTGGCCTTCGCGTTGAGGTCCAGCTCGCGCATCGTCTCGATGGCGCCGAGCGCGGCGGCGCAGGCCACCGGGTTGCCGCCGTAGGTGCCGCCGAGGCCGCCCACGTGCGCCGCGTCCATGATCTCGGCGCGGCCGGTGACGGCGGCGAGCGGCAGGCCGCCCGCGATGCCCTTGGCGGTGGTGATCAGGTCCGGGACGACCCCCTCGTCCTCGCAGGCGAACCACTGGCCGGTGCGGCAGAAGCCGGACTGGATCTCGTCCGCGACGAAGACGATGCCGTTGTCGCTCGCGAACTTCGCGAGCGCCGGGAGGAAGCCCTTCGCGGGCTCGATGAAGCCGCCCTCGCCGAGCACCGGCTCGATCACGATCGCCGCGACGTTCTCGGCGCCGATCTGCTTGGAGATCATGTCGATGGCCTGGGCCGAGGCCTCCTGGGCGCAGTTCTCCGGGCCGGTCAGCCAGCGGTACGGGTACGCCAGCGGCACGCGGTAGACCTCGGGCGCGAACGGGCCGAAGGAGTGCTTGTACGGCATGTTCTTGGCGGTCAGCGCCATCGTGAGGTTCGTCCGGCCGTGGTAGCCGTGGTCGAACACGACGACCGCCTGGCGCCTGGTGTACGCGCGGGCGATCTTCACCGCGTTCTCCACCGCCTCCGCGCCGGAGTTGAACAGCGCGGACTTCTTCGCGTGGTCGCCCGGCGTGAGCCTGGCCAGCTCCTCGCAGACCTCCACGTAGCCCTCGTACGGGGCCACCATGAAACAGGTGTGGGTGAAGTCGGCGAGCTGGGCGGACGCGCGGCGTACGACGGCCTCGGCGGAGTTGCCGACCGAGGTCACGGCGATGCCGGAGCCGAAGTCGATGAGGGAGTTGCCGTCCACGTCCTCGAGGACGCCGCCGCCCGCGCGCGCGGCGAAGACCGGCAGCACGGACCCGACACCGCCGGCGACCGCGGCGCTCCTGCGAGCCTGCAGCTCCTGGGACTTCGGCCCGGGGATCGCGGTGACGACGCGGCGCTCCTGCGGGAGCGAGGGGCCTCCGGCGGTTGCGGTCATGAGGATCTCCTGTGGTCCGTGCGGATGAATGGGGCGTTACGTGGCCCGATGTGGTCCTACCCACGCAGGCTAGGCCCGCGGCAGGCCCATGGGCATGCTCCGATAGGTAGCGCTGGGCGTGTCACGTTGTCCGCGGCGGACATAGGCAGGGCGCGGTGGGGGATGGCGGCCGGGGCGGGCGGACCGGTGAACTCCCCTGACGGGGGCACTAGATTGAGCGGGGCATTGGCGAGGACCGGGCGGCCAGGGGGCAGCGGAGCAGATGGACACCGAGGGCACGTACGACCCGCGCGGCACGCGCTCCGACCCGCATGTGCCGCGGCCCGCCGGGCCGCCGCGCGCCGAAGGTGTCCCGCCGCGCCCCGACGCGCCGCCGACGGTTCCGGCCGGGCAGCAGGGCCGGGACTTCCTCGCGTGGCTGCGCACCCCGCGGGCCGAGGCCGCGCCCGGCATCTGGGCGTACGGGCACCGGCCCAGGCCGCCCGAGGAGCCGGACCGCATCCCCGGGCGCCAGCTGATCAGCGGCGCGCTGATCGCGTTCCTCTGCGGCTGGCTGGTGTGGTCGCTGCTCTGGAACAGATACCTCGAGGGATGGTGGATCTTCGTCGACGACTGGTGGCTGCTGCCGCTCCTGCTGGTCGTGCCCGACACCTGGCGGAACACCGGGAGCGACTACTACGAGCTGTTCGTCGCGGCGACCTACCTCTACGACGCGCTCGTCCTGAGCCTGATCGCCGTGGGCTTCGGGCGAGTCGGCAACTGGCGGGCGGTCTGGCGGCGGTTCGGCATCCCGCTGTGGCCGCTGTTCGTGCTGCTCCCCGGCGTATGGCGTGAGATGCCGCGCAGCACGTGGTGGCTGGAGTGGGCCTCGAACCTCTACTACGTCCTCCTCGTGGCCGCTGTCGTCACGGTCGTCGGGCGGGCCGGCACCTGGCCGGGGCTCTGGCGACGGCGGACAGGACCGGCGCAGGCTCCGGCGCCGGGCGCCGACCCCGCCGAGTGGCCCGAGCTGCGGGCCGCGGGCGCCTCCGCAGTGGCGGACAAGCTCGCGGACGAGGCCAGGGCCGGCCGGATGAACGACGTCGATCATGCCCGTATCGGCCGCGCCTGGCAGTCCGTGCGGGCCCAGCCTTCGCGCCTCGCCGCCTTCACCGACACCGTGCAGCGCCATGGCGCCGCCGCCTGCGCGCACCCCTCCGGCGCGCGCGACCTGGCCGTCCGCATCGGCCGCCACGACCTGCGGGTGCGCCAGGTGCGCATCGGCGACGCGGCCGACGACCAGCGCAATCCGTACCAGCACCGGGGCGCGGGATGCGCGCTCGACCCCGGGCTGCTGGGCACCTCGCTCCTCGCGGTCGGGCCGCCCGGCTCGGGGAAAACCGCTCACCTCGTCCGGCCCGTCCTGGAGTCGCTGTGCCTGCAGGCCCTGGCAGGGCAGGCCGCGGTCGTCGCCGTCGGGGCTGCGGGGGCCGGGCTCGCGCCCGACGACGCGTTCGACGTCGTGATCCGGCTCGGCAGGCCGGACTCTGCCTACGACCTGGACCTCTACGGCGGCACCACGGACCCCGACGCGGCCGCAGGCATGCTCGCGGAAGCCCTGATCGGCGACCTGGCCGCCACGCTGCCCGGCGGGGACAGCCGCAGGGCCGCCACCGCGCTCGGCCAGCTCCTCGGTCCGTACCGGGCCGTCCACGGACGCTTCCCGTCCGTACCGGAGCTGCGCGAGCTGCTGGACGGCTCGTCCGCCGCGCTCGGTGCGCTCCGGGCCGCGCTCGAGGAGTCGGGCGACGCTACGCAGCTGCGCGAACTCGACGCGCGCGAACGGCAGTCGGGGCGCGCGGGCGACGTCGGGGCGCTGCTCGCCGACAGGATCGCGCTCCTCGACCGGCCCGCCTTCGCGGACTTCTTCGACCCCACGGCTGGCACGGACGCCGCGGGTGCCACAGGTGCGAGCCGCCCCTTCTCGCTGCGCGCCCTCGAACACCCGCTGCGGGTCCGTATCGACCTGCCCGAGCGCGGTCACGCGGAGGCCTCGCGGCTGCTGGCGCGCCTCGTGCTCGCCCAGTTCACCGAGTGCGCCACGGCCCGTACGGACCGCTCGCTCTTCGCCTGCCTCCTGCTCGACGACGCCACGCACACCGTCACCGCGGAAGCGCTGCGCGGTATCCAGCGGCTGCGCTCCGCCAACGCGGGGGCGGTGCTGACGCTCCGGACGCTCGAGGACGTTCCGGAGGCTCTGCGTACGCCGCTGCTCGGTGCCGTCGGCTGCCGTATGGCCTTCGCGGGCGTGACGACGTGGGACGGCGCCCGGTTCGCGGAGGTGTGGGGCAAGGACTGGGTGGAGACCCGGGATGTCACCAACCGGCAGATCATCGCGGACGAGCCGCTCACACGCGTGGTGCACGCCGTGCGCAGGCTCGTCACGGGCCGCGCCGTAACAGCCGAGTCGGTGACCGTACGGACCGTGGAGCGGGAGCGCTGGACCGCTTCCGAGCTGGCCCACTCCGTCCCCGCCGGGCACGCGGTGATCTCGCTGACCACGGTCCGCGGCGAGCACGCCCCTCCGGTGCTGGTGGATCTGCGCTCCTGACCAGCACGGATGCCCGGGATTCGTCCGCTGAGGCAGAATTGGGCCATGCCGTTCATACGGGACGGCGAAGTCCTCGCTTGAAGGTGCCATGCCCCCTACCCTCGCGTCCCTCGTCCAGCACTCCGCGCTCAAGCTCGGCGTCCGCGCGGGCGAGGACCGGCTGGACACCGCCGTCCGCTGGGCGCACCCCAGCGAACTCGACGACCCCGTCCCGTACATGGAGGGCGGCGAACTGCTGCTCACCACCGCCATGAAGCTCGACGCCGAGGACGCGGACGCGATGCGCCGGTACGTACGGCGGCTGGCGGACGCGGGCGTCGTCGGGCTCGGCTTCGCCGTCGGCGTCAACTACGAGGACATCCCGCAGGCGCTGGTCGACGCGGCGGCGGAGGCGGGCTTCCCGCTGCTCGAGGTCCCGCGAAGGACCCCCTTCATCGCGATCAGCAAGGCCGTCTCGGCGGCCATAGCCGCCGACCAGTACCGGGCCGTCACGGCGGGCTTCGACGCCCAGCGGGAGCTGACCCGCGCCGCGCTGAGCGCCGAGGGCCCCACCGCGCTCCTGGACCGGCTGGCCGCGCACGTCGACGGGTGGGCGGCGCTCTACGACGCGTCCGGAGCGGTGGTCGCGGCGGCGCCCGAGTGGGCGGCCCGCCGCGCGGCCCGGCTCGCCGCCGACGTGGCCCGGCTGCGCGAACGGCCCGCCCCGGCGAGCGCGGTCGCGGGCGCGGCCGACGACCGCGAGGACCGGGTCGAGCTGCAGTCCCTGGGCACCGGCCGCCGGGCCCGTGGCGTCCTCGCCGTCGGCACCGGCGCCCCGCTGGGCACCGCCGAGCGCTACGCCGTGCACTCCGCGATCGCCCTGCTCACGCTGACCACGGAACGCTCGCGCTCGCTGCACGAGGCGGAACAGCGGCTCGGCGCGGCGGTGCTGCGGATGCTGCTGGCGGGCGAGCCGGACCACGCGCGGGCGGTGGCGGGCGGGCTGTACGGCGGGCTGCTGGACGCACCCTTCCGCGTACTCGTCGCCGAGACGGCGCCGGGCGCCGCTGCGGACGAGGCCGCGGCGGGGGGCGGGGCGGCCGACCCGCTCGGCGCCCTCGCCGACGCCCTGGAAGCGGCCGCGGCCCGCGGCGGCGAGTCGGTCCTGGCCGTACCCGACGGCGACCGCCTGATCGTCCTGGCCCCCGACGGCGGGGCAGCGGTCGCCGCCTGCACGGAGTACGCGGAGGCGCTGGAGGAGCGGCGCGGTGCGGCGGCCGGGCGGCACGAGCCGGCAGCGGGCGCGGACGGGGGCGCGGAGCCGCTCGTCGGCCTCTCCGCCCCGGCGGGCCCGGCCGCCGCCGCGAGCGCCTACCGCCAGGCGCGACAGGCCCTCTCCGTCGCCCGCCGCCGCGGCCGCGCCCTCGTCGAGCACGAGCAGGTCGCCGCCGGATCCGTTCTCCCGCTCCTCGCCGACGACGCCGTACGGGCCTTCGCGGACGGCATGCTCCGCGCGCTGTACGAGCACGACGCGACGGGCCGCGGCGACCTGGTCGCCTCCCTGCGCGCCTGGCTCTCCCGTCACGGCCAGTGGGACGCGGCCGCCGCGGACCTCGGCGTCCACCGCCACACGCTGCGCTACCGCATGCGCCGCGTCGAGGAGATCCTCGGCCGCTCCCTGGACGACCCGGACGTCCGCATGGAACTCTGGCTGGCCCTCAAAGCCACGGACTAGACCGGACTGGACCCCCGTTGTGGGCATTCGTTCCGCTGGGGCGATGGGGGTGCCCCCATGCCGTCCAGGCTATGGGGGAGGGTGGGCACAACGGCCCGCACCCGGCAGAACCCCGCTGCAACGGCTGCCGCCCGGTTGCGCCGGGTTCTGCACGCCGGGCTCCGCCGCGGTGGTTTGCCGCCGTTGCGGCGGAAGATTTTCGCTGCTGCGGAAGGATTGCCGGTGCGGTTGGCGGAGACGCCGCACTCTTCGGCGCCGGCTTCTGCACGGCCGACCCGGCCGCCGTGGTCGCTCGCCGCCGCAGCGGGAGGTTTTCTGCTGCGGCAGGAGGAATTTCCGCCGCGGCGGAAAGATTGCCACCGCGGCCAGTGGAGATGCCGCACCACTCCACCCCGGACAAACGAAATCCCCCGCCCCCGCCCCTACCGTGGTGGCAGAGACGAACCCCACCACTTCGGAAGGGCCGGGATCCGCTGTGACCACACATCACGCCTTCTGGCTCGCCGGCCGCGAGGCGACCGGCGACGACACGTTCGACGTCACCTCCCCCTGGGACGGCAGCCTCGTCGGCACCGTCAGCGTTCCCACCGAGGCCCAGGTCGAGGAGGCCGTGGCCGCCGCGGACGCCGTCCGCGACGAGTTCGCCGCGACGCCCGCCCACGTACGGGCCGCCGCCCTCGACCACGTCTCGCGCCGCCTCGTCGAGCGCACCGAGGAGATCGCCCGGCTCATCTCGGCCGAGAACGGCAAGCCCCTCAAGTGGGCGCGCGGCGAACTCGGCCGCGCCGTCTCCGTCTTCCGCTTCGCGGCCGAGGAGGCCCGCCGCTTCAACGGCGGTGACGCGCAGCGCCTGGACACCGACGCCGGCGGCGTCGGGCGGCTCGCCTTCACCCGCCGCTTCCCGCGCGGCACCGTGCTCGGCATCGCGCCGTTCAACTTCCCGCTCAACCTCTGTGCCCACAAGCTCGCCCCGGCGATCGCGGTCGGCGCGCCGATCATCCTCAAGCCCGCCCCCGCAACCCCGCTGTCCGGCCTGATCCTCGGCGAGCTGCTCGACGAGACCGACCTGCCGGCCGGTGCCTGGAGCATCCTTCCGGTTCCCAACGACCGTATGCCCGCCCTCGTCCAGGACGAGCGGCTGCCGGTCATCTCCTTCACCGGCTCCGACAAGGTCGGCTACGCGATCATGGAGTCGGTGCCGCGCAAGCACTGCACGCTGGAGCTCGGCGGCAACGGCGCGGCGGTCGTCCTGCCCGACTTCTCCTCCGAGGCCGACCTCGACTGGGCCGCGACCCGCATCGCGACCTTCTCCAACTACCAGGGCGGCCAGTCCTGCATCTCCGTGCAGCGGGTCGTCGCGGACGCCTCGGTCTACGACCGTCTCGTCCCCAAGGTGGTCGCAGCCGTCGAGGCGCAGGTCACCGGCGACCCGTCGGACGGCGCGACCGACGTCGGCCCGCTGGTCAGCGAGGACGCGGCCAGGCGCGTCGAGTCCTGGGTCGACGAGGCCGTGCAGGCGGGCGCGCAGCTGCTCACCGGCGGCAAGCGGGACGGCGCCTCGTACGCCCCGACCGTGCTCGCCGACGTCCCGGCCGATGTCACGATCGCCTGTGAGGAGGTTTTCGGCCCGGTTCTGACACTGCAGAAGGTGGACGGCGAGGCCGCGGCCTTCGCGGCGGTCAACGACTCCAAATACGGCCTCCAGGCTGGCGTTTTCACGCACGACCTGCAGACCGCCTTCCGCGCCCACCGCGCGCTCGAGGTCGGCGGCGTCATCATCGGGGACGTCCCGTCCTACCGCGCGGACCAGATGCCGTACGGCGGCGTCAAGCAGTCCGGTGTGGGCCGCGAGGGCGTGCGGTTCGCGATGGACGACTACACATACGAGCGGGTCATGGTGCTGACGGGCATCGACCTCTGAGACTCCGCCGGGTCTCGGCTGAGTCTTCAGGGCCTCTCAGGAGAACCCGGCTCCCGGCGGCCGGAAAGCGGCGACACGCGACCCGTATCGCGTTACTCCGTTCGTATCCGTCCTGCGAGAGGGCTGGTACACCGTCCGCGGATTGGGTACATACGGTCGAGTAGTACCTACAGGTAGCAAGTCGACCGGTAGAGGTAGAGTCCCCGACTCCGCGGCGAGGTGAGCACCGCCATGACCGCAATATCCACCAGGCCCACGGTCTCCGAGCGTGAAGCGCGGCAGGTCGCCGAGGCGGCCCGCGAGCAGGACTGGCGCAAGCCGAGCTTCGCCAAGGAACTGTTCCTGGGCCGGTTCCGGCTCGATCTGATCCATCCGCACCCCATGCCCGACGCCGAGGGCGTACGGCGCGGCGAGGAGTTCCTCGACAAGCTGCGCGACTTCTGCGAGACGAGGATCGACAGCGCCCGGATCGAGCGCGAGGCCCAGATCCCGGACGAGGTCATCAACGGCCTCAAGGAGCTCGGCGCCCTGGGCATGAAGATCGACACGAAGTACGGCGGCCTCGGCCTCACGCAGGTGTACTACAACCGGGCCCTGGCCCTGGTCGGCTCCGCCAGCCCCGCCATCGGCGCCCTGCTCTCCGCCCACCAGTCCATCGGCGTGCCCCAGCCCCTGAAGCTCTTCGGGACCCAGGAGCAGAAGGAGACCTTCCTGCCGCGGTGCGCCCGTACGGACATCACGGCCTTCCTGCTCACCGAGCCCGACGTCGGCTCCGACCCGGCCCGGCTCGCCACCACCGCCGTACCCGACGGGGACGACTACATCCTCGACGGCGTCAAGCTCTGGACCACCAACGGCGTGGTCGCCGACCTCCTCGTCGTCATGGCCCGCGTACCGAAGTCGGACGGGCACAAGGGCGGGATCACCGCCTTCGTCGTCGAGGCGGCCTCCGAGGGCATCACCGTCGAGAACCGCAACGCCTTCATGGGCCTGCGCGGCATCGAGAACGGCGTCACGCGCTTCCACCGGGTCCGGGTGCCGGCCGCCAACCGCATCGGCCCCGAGGGCGCGGGCCTCAAGATCGCCCTCACCACGCTCAACACCGGCCGCCTGTCCCTCCCCGCCATGTGCGTCGGCGCCGGCAAGTGGTGCCTGAAGATCGCCCGCGAGTGGTCCGGCGTCCGCGAGCAGTGGGGTAAGCCGGTCGCCAGCCACGAGGCCGTCGGTTCGAAGATCTCCTTCATCGCCGCCACCACCTTCGCCCTGGAGGCCGTGGTGGACCTCTCCAGCCAGATGGCCGACGAGGACCGCAACGACATCCGTATCGAGGCGGCGCTGGCCAAGCTGTACGGCTCCGAGATGGGCTGCGTGATGGCCGACGAGCTGGTGCAGATCCGCGGCGGGCGGGGCTTCGAGACGGCCGCATCCCTCGCCGCTCGCGGCGAGCGCGCGGTGCCCGCCGAGCAGATGCTGCGCGACCTGCGCATCAACCGCATCTTCGAGGGCTCGACCGAGATCATGCACCTGCTGATCGCCCGCGAGGCCGTCGACGCCCACCTCTCGGTCGCGGGCGACCTCATCGATCCCGAGAAGTCCTTCTCCGACAAGGCGAAGGCGGGCGCCAGGGCCGGCGGCTTCTACGCCCGCTGGCTGCCCAAGCTCGTCGCGGGACCCGGACAACTCCCCCGCACATACGGCGAGTTCCACCGCTCCGGGCACCCGGACCTGTCCGCCCACCTGCGCTTCGTCGAGCGCTCCTCGCGCAAGCTCGCCCGCTCCACCTTCTACGCCATGTCCCGCTGGCAGGGCCGGATGGAGACCAAGCAGGGCTTCCTCGGCCGGATCGTCGACATCGGCGCGGAGCTCTTCGCGATGAGCGCGGCGTGCGTACGGGCCGAGCACCTGCGGTCGACCGGCGAGCACGGCCACGAGGCGTACCAGCTGGCCGACGCTTTCTGCCGGCAGTCCCGGGTCCGCGTGGGCGAGCTCTTCGGGCGGCTGTGGAGCAACACCGACGAGCTCGACCGCAAGGTCGTCAAAGGCATCCTCGGCGGCGCGTACACCTGGCTGGAGGACGGCATCGTGGATCCCAGCGGCGACGGCCCCTGGATCGCCGACGCCTCTCCGGGCCCGGCCCAGAAGGACAACGTTCACCGCCCCATCCGCTGACCGCCCGGCCTTCGCACGGCCGTCCGCCAGGGCACTCCCGCCCGCGCCGCGGCGCCCCCGACGGGGGCGCCCGTCCGGCGCAGGCGGGGGTTACGGCCACAATGGGGGGATGACGGACTCTCTCGCCCACCCCCACGACCGCTTCGCCGCGGCCACCGCCGCCACCGGCGGGCCCCGGGACATCGTGATCCTCGGCTCCACAGGCTCGATCGGCACCCAGGCCATCGACGTGGTGCTGCGCAATCCCGGCCGCTTCCGCGTCACCGGCCTCTCCGCCGCAGGCGGCAGGGTGGAGCTCCTGGCCGAGCAGGCCCGGCAGCTGGGGGTCCGTACCGTCGCCGTCTCACGCGAGGACGCGGTACCGGCGCTGCGCGAGGCGCTGGCCGCGCAGTACGGCGGCGAGCCGCTGCCGGAGATCCTGGCGGGCCCGGACGCGGCCACCGAGCTGGCCACGGCCGACTGCCACTCCGTCCTGAACGGCATCACCGGCTCCATCGGCCTCGCGCCCACACTCGCCGCCCTGGAGGCGGGCCGGGTCCTCATCCTGGCCAACAAGGAGTCCCTGATCGTCGGCGGTCCGCTGGTCAGGGCGATCGCCAAGCCCGGCCAGATCGTGCCCGTCGACTCCGAGCACTCCGCCCTCTTCCAGGCCCTCATGGGCGGCAGCAGGGCCGAGGTCCGCAAGCTCGTCGTCACCGCGTCCGGAGGCCCGTTCCGCGGCCGTACGAAGCCGGAGCTCGCGCAGGTCACCCCCGAGCAGGCCCTCGCCCACCCGACCTGGAACATGGGCCCGGTCGTCACGATCAACTCCGCGACCCTGGTCAACAAGGGCCTGGAGGTCATCGAGGCGCACCTGCTCTTCGACGTCCCCTTCGACCGGATCGAGGTCGTCGTCCACCCGCAGTCGTACGTCCACTCCATGGTCGAGTTCACCGATGGGTCCACCCTGCTCCAGGCCGGCCCGCCCGACATGCGGATGCCGATCGCGCTGGGCCTCGGCTGGCCCGGCCGGGTGCCGGACGCGGCGCCCGCCTGCGACTGGACGAAGGCGTCGACCTGGGAGTTCTTCCCGCTGGACACCGACGCCTTCCCGTCCGTGGACCTCGCACGGCACGTCGGCGCCCTCGGAGGCACGGCCCCCGCCGTGTTCAACGCCGCCAACGAGGAGTGCGTCGACGCATTTCTCACAGGAAGCCTGCCGTTCAATGGAATTGTGGATACCGTCGCCGACGTGGTCGCCGAACACGGCACGCCGCGGGGAACTGGCCTGACACTCGCGGACGTCCTCGAAGCGGAGACCTGGGCGCGCGCCCGCGCCCGCGAACTGGCAGCGAAGGCGACAGCGGAGGCTCGCGCATGACGACACTGATGACGGTCCTCGGCATAGTCGTCTTCGTCGTCGGCCTCCTCATCTCGATCGCCTGGCACGAGCTGGGGCACCTGTCCACGGCCAAACTCTTCGGCATCCGCGTGCCGCAGTACATGGTCGGCTTCGGGCCGACCGTCTGGTCCCGGCGCAAGGGCGAGACCGAGTACGGCGTCAAGGCCATCCCGCTGGGCGGCTACATCCGCATGATCGGGATGTTCCCGCCCGGGGACGACGGCAAGATGAAGGCCCGCTCCACCTCCCCGTGGCGCGGCATGATCGAGGATGCCCGCTCCGCGGCCTTCGAGGAGCTCAAGCCCGGGGACGAGAAGCGGCTCTTCTACACGCGCAAGCCGTGGAAGCGCGTCATCGTGATGTTCGCCGGGCCCTTCATGAACCTGATCCTCGCCGTCGTGGTCTTCCTCGGCGTGCTGATGGGCTTCGGCATCAACACCCAGACCACCACCGTCAGCACCGTCTCGGACTGCGTGATCTCGCAGCGCGAGAACCGCGACACCTGCGCCGACGGCGACCCGGCCTCGCCCGCCAAGGCGGCCGGCCTCGAGCCCGGCGACCGTATCGTCGCCTTCAACGGCCGCCAGGTGGAGGACTGGGGCGCGCTCCAGGACCGTATCCGCGACACCATCGGCCCCGCCACGATCACGGTCGAGCGGGACGGGGCGACGAAGACCCTGCGCGCGAACCTGGTCGAGAACCAGGTGTCCAAGAACGACGGAAGCGGCCGCCCGGTCCCGGGTGAGTACGTGAAGGCGGGCTTCCTCGGCTTCAGCCCGGCGACGGGCGTCGTCAAGCAGGACCTCGGCCAGTCCGCGGACCGCATGGGCGACATGATCACGTCCGGGGTCCAGTCGCTGGTCGACCTGCCCTCGAAGGTCCCGGCCCTGTGGGACGCGGCGTTCGGTGACGGTGAGCGCGAGCCGGACTCACCGATGGGCGTGGTCGGCGCGGCCCGGGTCGGCGGCGAGGTCTTCAACCTCGACATACCGCCGGAGCAGCGGATCGCGACCATGCTCTTCCTGGTCGCGGGCTTCAACCTGTCGCTGTTCCTGTTCAACATGCTGCCGCTGCTCCCCCTGGACGGCGGGCACATCGCGGGCGCCCTGTGGGAGTCGGTGCGGCGGCACGCGGCGCGCCTCTTCCGGCGGCCCGACCCCGGCCCGTTCGACGTCGCCCAGCTGATGCCGGTCGCCTACGTGGTCGCCGGGATCTTCATCTGCTTCACGCTGCTGGTGCTGGTCGCCGACCTCGTCAACCCCGTCAGAATTTCCTGATCGGGAACGCTTTGCGACAGTCGGGCGAACCTTTCGCCCGGCTGTCGCCCTTTGCGCGAGTTTGGCGAGCAGATGTGCTGAGGCCGCGGCCGGTGCCGTAATCTCAAGGCTGGAGTCCGCCTCTCGGGGACCGCGTTGATCCACACCTTCTGGGGTTGCTAGCAATCATGACTGCGATTTCGCTCGGAATGCCGTCGGTTCCGGCCAAGCTCGCCGACCGGCGGGTCAGCCGCAAGATCCAGGTCGGGTCGGTCGCGGTCGGCGGGGACGCTCCGGTGTCGGTGCAGTCGATGACGACGACGGTGACGGCGGACATCGGGTCGACCCTCCAGCAGATCGCGGAGCTGACGGCATCGGGCTGCCAGATCGTACGGGTGGCCTGCCCGTCGCAGGACGACGCGGACGCGCTGCCGGTGATCGCGAAGAAGTCGCAGATCCCGGTGATCGCGGACATTCACTTCCAGCCGAAGTACGTCTTCGCGGCCATCGACGCCGGGTGCGCGGCGGTGCGGGTGAACCCCGGGAACATCCGGCAGTTCGACGACAAGGTCAAGGAGATCGCCAAGGCCGCGTCCGACGCCGGGGTTCCCATCCGGATCGGCGTGAACGCGGGCTCGCTGGACAAGCGGCTGCTGCAGAAGTACGGCAAGGCCACCCCGGAGGCGCTGGTCGAATCCGCGCTCTGGGAGTGCTCGCTGTTCGAGGAGCACGGCTTCCGGGACATCAAGATCTCGGTGAAGCACAACGACCCGGTGGTGATGGTCAACGCCTACCGGCAGCTGGCCGCGCAGTGCGACTACCCGCTGCACCTGGGCGTCACGGAGGCGGGCCCGGCGTTCCAGGGCACCATCAAGTCGGCCGTCGCCTTCGGCGCGCTGCTCAGCGAGGGCATCGGGGACACGATCCGGGTCTCGCTCTCCGCCCCGCCGGCGGAGGAGGTCAAGGTCGGCATCCAGATTCTCGAGTCCCTGGGCCTCCGGCAGCGCCGCCTGGAGATCGTCTCCTGCCCGTCCTGCGGCCGCGCCCAGGTCGACGTCTACAAGCTGGCCGACGAGGTGACGGCGGGCCTGGACGGCATGGAGGTGCCGCTCCGCGTGGCGGTCATGGGCTGTGTCGTCAACGGGCCGGGCGAGGCGCGCGAGGCCGACCTCGGCGTCGCCTCCGGCAACGGCAAGGGCCAGATCTTCGTCAAGGGCGAGGTCATCAAGACCGTTCCCGAGTCGAAGATCGTGGAGACCCTGATCGAGGAAGCCATGAAGATCGCCGAGCAGATGGAGAAGGACGGCGCCGTGTCCGGCGAGCCCCAGGTCTCCGTGAGCTGACCCCTGCTGAGGGCGCCGTTCACCAGCACCCAGCGGGTAAAGTGCGGAAACCAGCAGACCGCACGGTGAGGCATTCCGACAGGTGTTGACCACGACCACGACGAGGGTTCTCGAACCCCGAGAGCTCGACGCCGCCCTCGCGGTCCTCGACCGCGACCCGGTCGCGAACGCCTTCGTCGCTGCCCGCGTCCAGGTCGCCGGTCTCGACCCGTGGCGTCTCGGCGGCGAGATGTGGGGCTGGTACGCGGCCGGCAGGCTCGAGGCGCTCTGTTACGCCGGCGCCAACCTCGTCCCCATCTGCGCGGGCCCCGAGGCCGTACGCGGCTTCGCCGACCGGGCCCGCCGCGCCGGCCGCCGCTGCTCCTCCATCGTCGGCCCGGCCGAGCCCGTGGCCCGGCTGTGGTCGCTGCTCGAACCGAGCTGGGGCCCGGCCCGCGAGGTCCGCTCCCACCAGCCGCTCATGGTCACCACCTCCCTCCCCGCCGACATCCCGCCCGACCCGCTCGTCCGCCGCATCCGCAAGGACGAGATAGACACCGTCATGCCGGCCTGCATCGCGATGTTCACCGAGGAGGTCGGCGTCTCGCCGCTCGCGGGCGACGGCGGGCTGCTCTACCAGGCGCGGGTCGCGGAACTCGTCGGCACCGGCCGCTCCTTCGCCCGCATCGAGAACGGCAGGGTGGTCTTCAAGGCGGAGATCGGCGCGGCGACCCCGAAGGCGTGCCAGATCCAGGGCGTCTGGGTCGACCCCGAGTACCGCGGCCGCGGGCTCTCCGAGACCGGAATGGCGGCCGTTCTGCGGTACGCGCTGAGCGAGGTCGCCCCCGTCGCCAGCCTCTACGTCAACGACTACAACACCCCTGCCCGCGCCGCGTACCGCCGCGTCGGCTTCCACGAGGTCGGCGCCTTCATGAGCGTCCTGTTCTGAACTCCTCGGCGGTCCACGTGCGGTCCCCCCACGGGTAGGGTCGCGACATGGATGACGTCGTGGTCGGGCCGCTCGACCTTGCCGCACGGGTGGACGAGGCACTGGCCGTTCAGGCGCTCGCGTTCGGGCTCAGCCACGACGAGATCGGCGTACGGCGTCACATCGTGCTGCGGCACCTCACCAGTCCCGGCGCCCGCGCGCTCGGCGCCACCGCACCCGACGGCCGCCTCGTCGGCTTCGTCTACGGGATGCCCAACGACCGCGGCCACTGGTGGTCGACCGTGGTCGAGCCGTACCTCAGGGCCGCGGGACAGGAAGGCTGGCTCGACGACTCCTTCGTCATCACCGAGCTGCATGTCCATCCCGCGTTCCAGAAGCGGGGGATCGGGCGCGCGCTGATCACCACGATCACGGACAGCGCCGCGGAGCCCCGCAGCATCCTGTCCGCGATCGACACCGAGAGCCCGGCCCGTATGCTCTACCGCGCCCTGGGCTACCACGACCTCGCCCGCCGGGTCGTCTTCCCCAGCGCCCCCAGCCCGTACGCGGTGATGGGCGCGTATCTGCCGCTGCGCAGAGGGCTCGCCGCAGCCCGCCGCCGCTCGGTTGGATAGCCTCCTGGCATCGCTTTCGCAACGCAAGACGCAGGAGACAACGTCATGGTCCAGCGCATGTCCCGGATGATGCTCAAGACACTGCGCGACGCCCCGGCCGATGCCGAGACCGCCAGCCACAAGCTGCTGGTCCGCGCCGGGTACGTCCGCCGTTCTTCCGCGGGGATCTGGACCTGGCTGCCGCTCGGCAAGAAGGTCCTGGAGAACGTCGCCCGCGTGGTCCGCGAAGAGATGGACGCCATCGGCGGCCAGGAGGTGCTGCTGCCCGCGCTGCTGCCGAAGGAGCCGTACGAGGCCTCCGGACGCTGGGAGGAGTACGGCGACCTGCTGTTCCGGCTCAAGGACCGCAAGGGCGCCGACTACCTCCTCGGACCCACCCACGAGGAGATCTTCACCCTGGTCGTCAAGGACCAGTGCACGTCCTACAAGGACCTGCCGGTGATCCTCTACCAGATCCAGACCAAGTACCGGGACGAGGCACGGCCCCGCTCCGGCGTGCTGCGCGGCCGCGAGTTCCTGATGAAGGACTCGTACTCCTTCGACACCGACGACGAGGGCCTCGACGCCTCCTACCAGCTGCACCGGGAGGCGTACACGAAGATCTTCCAGCGGATCGGCCTGGACTACCGCATCGTCTCGGCCGTCTCCGGGGCCATGGGCGGCTCGGCGTCCGAGGAGTTCCTCGCCCCTGCCGCCGCCGGCGAGGACACCTTCGTCGACTGTCCGGCCTGCGACTACGCGGCCAACACGGAGGCGGTCACCGTCCCCGTCCCGGAGGTCGGGCAGGTCGAGCACGCGCCGGTCGAGGAGCTTGACACCCCGGACACCCCGACCATCGAGACCCTCGCCGAGCACCTGGGCGTCGAGCGCTCCGCGACCCTCAAGAACCTCCTGGTCAAGGTCGACGGGAAGATCACGGCCGTCGGCGTGCCGGGGGACCGCGAGGTCGATCTCGGCAAGCTCGGCGAGCACCTCGCGCCCGCCGTGGTGGAGCTGGTGACGGCGGAGGACTTCGAGGGCCGCCCCGACCTCGTACGCGGCTACGTCGGCCCGCAGGGGCTGGCCGGGACCGCCTTCCGGTACATCGCCGACCCTCGCGTCGCCCCCGGCACCGCGTGGATCACCGGTGCCAACAAGGACGGCAAGCACGCCGGGAACGTGGTGTGCGGGCGGGACTTCGAGGTCGACCAGTACCTGGACGTGGTCGTCGTCGAGCCGGGCGACCCCTGCCCGCGCTGCGGTACGGGGCTGGAGATCGGCCGGGCCATCGAGATCGGCCACATCTTCCAGCTGGGCCGGAAGTACGCGGACGCCTTCGAGCTCGACGTGCTGGGCCGGGAGGGCAAGCCGGTACGGGTGACCATGGGCTCGTACGGCATCGGCGTCTCCCGGGCCGTGGCCGCGCTGGCCGAGCAGACCGCCGACGGGCAGGGGCTGTGCTGGCCGCGCGAGATCGCTCCGGCGGATGTGCACGTGGTCGCGGCCGGCAAGGCGCAGCAGACCGAAATCGCCCTGGAGGTGGCCGAGAAGCTGCACTCCGCGGGCGTACGGGTGCTCGTCGACGACCGGGCGGGCGTCTCGCCCGGTGTGAAGTTCACGGACGCGGAGCTGATCGGCGTCCCGGCGATTCTGGTCGTCGGGCGGCGGGCGGGCGAGGGCGTCGTCGAACTGAAGGACCGTCGCACGGGGGAGCGGGAGGAACTCCCGGTCGACGAGGCCTTGGCGCGCCTGGCGAAGGCGTAGGCGCGCCACCCGGTTGTGGGCAGTCGTTCCGCCCCGCGGAACGAATGCCCACACCACGGCTTCACAGCCAGGCCGCGAACTCCAGGAGAAGTTCGCCGTCTTGGGGGCGGCCCGCGGTCAGCGCGCGTACGCCCGACTCGATCGCGCGGAACACCGTCCAGCCGCGCAGCCGCTCGCGGTCCACGTCCAGGGAGTCCGCCAGCTTCGCGACCCGCCGGCGCGCCGCGGACGCCCCGCCCGGCGAGGCCACCAGGTCCTCCAGGCGGTCGCGGACGAGCCGCGCCAGGTCGTACGCGCGCTCGCCGACCACCGGCTGCGGCCCGACCGCCAGCCAGGGTGCCCGCTCCGCCGCCAGCACCTTGCCCTGCCGGAAGCGGCCGTGCAGGAGCAGGACTTCCGGGGGTGCGGCCGCCAGCGCGTCGCGTACGGCCAGCGCGTCCTCCACCAGCGGCGCGGCGCCCTCCACCGCCGGGTCCTCGAGAGCCGCGCGCAGCGCCTGCGCCACGCGCGCGGTCCTGTCGGCCACCGACTCGAAGGGATGGTGCTCGCCGGGCGGAACCCACAGCTTGCGCACCGTGCCCGCGGCCTCGAGCTGCGCCTTCGCCTCGGGCAGCGAGCTCAGCGAGACCTCGCCGTGCAGCCGCTCGAGCAGCAGGGCCCCCGCCTCCGGATCGGCGTCCAGCAGCCGTACGGCGCCCCGGCCGTCCCAGTGCG
The DNA here is from genome assembly GCF_052246385.1 of Streptomyces sp. 8N616. Lineage (NCBI taxonomy): Bacteria > Bacillati > Actinomycetota > Actinomycetes > Kitasatosporales > Streptomycetaceae > Streptomyces > Streptomyces sp. 8N616. The sequence goes on from NZ_JBQQBY010000051.1 coordinate 26,260, forward strand.
CCAGCGCCGCGTGCTCGGGACGGGAGCGTGCACCGGGGGCGAGGAGCTTGAGCGCCGCCGGACTGCCGTCCGCCCGCTGCACGAGGACGACCAGGCTGCTGCGGCCCCCGGGCGCCTGTACGCGCTCGAGGGTCAGGTCCCAGCGGGCCAGGGCCTCCTGGACCAGCTCCGGCAGCTCCTGCAGCCACTCCTTCCCGGCGTCCCCGTACTCCTCGGCCAGCGCGCGTACGAGGCGCTGCGGCGGCTCGAGGGGTGTGCCGGCATCGGGCCGTGCTGCTGAAGCCATCCCTGAGCTGTCCCTTTCCATCGCTGCGTACGGGCACCTGCGGACCACGAGCGGTCCGTGCGCAGTCGGCGCGTTCCGGTGACAGCCGGTCAGAGCGCGTCCGCGGTGCTGCTCGCCGACTCGGAGGGCCCGGCCTCGGCCCGTCGTTCGGCAAGCCCAGGGAAGGCTACGCTGCCGCCTCTCCAGCGCACCGCCCGCACCGCCGCCTCCCGCAGCGCGGCCGCGGCCTCGCGGCGCAGCGAGCCCTCCGAGGCGCGCACCAGGTCGCCGTACACCCCGGCCACCCGGTCCTCGAGCTCGGCGGCGAGCCGGACGGCGGCGGCCTCGTCGGGGACCGGGAAGGGCAGGGCGTAGGCCGCGGCCGAGGCCTCGGGCGTGCCGCCCATGTCGCGGACGGTGCGGCCCAGGGCGTCCCGGCGCGCCCGGTGCGCGTCGTACGCCTCGCGGGCGTCGGCCCGCCTGCTCTCTCCTATCCGGGCGCCGGCCACGCCGTACCCGTACACCGCGGCATGCTCCGCCCCCAGCGCGGCCTGCGCGGCGGCGAGGGCGCCCTCCTGGGAGGCGGGGCGGGCGCTGGGGGTGTGGGTGGTCATCTCGTCTCTCCTGAGCCACGAGCTGGGGTGCGTACGGCCCGAGCGGATCCCGGTCTTCGGCGCGGTCGCATCAGCCGCCCTCCGTGAGGAGGTACACGTGGGCCGCACCGGCCGCAGCGACCGAGGCGAGCAGGCGGGCCAGCTCCGGGGCCGCGTCGAGCAGGGCGGCGGCGCGGGCGTCGGCCGTGCGGCGCTCGGCGTCGGCCAGCGCGGCGAGGGCCTGGCCCTCGTCGTCCGGGATCTGCGGCGGCCGCTCCGGCGGGCGGCTCCGGGAGGCCGAGGGCGAGGCAGAGGGCGACGCGCCGGAGGCCCGGGGCGGGGCGAGCGCGTCCGCGTGCTCGGCGACCTCGGAGCGCAGCGGCGCCAGCAGGCCCGCGAGCGCCGGGTGGGCCTCGGCCGTCGCGTCGTACCGCGCCAGCAGGGCCCGCGAATCGCGCGCGCTCCGCTCGCGCAGCCTGCGGGCCGCGGTGCTCCGCTCGGCCCGCTCGGCCGCCGAACCGTCGTCCGAGCAGCCGGAGAGCACGGCGGCGGCGCCGCAGGAGCCGAGCGCCCCGGCCAGCAGACTCCTCCTGCGCGGTCCGGACACCGGGGCGGGCACCGGCTCGCACACCGGCTCGGACTTCCGCTCTGGCACCGGCGCGGAGTCCGGCCCGGGCGCAGGCCGGGAGACGGGCCCGGACGGGGGCCGTGACGGTGTGGGGAGCGGCACGGTTCACATCCTGTTGTGGAGCGAGGGCGCAAGAGGCCGGTGATCGGGGAGAGGCCGGGCCGGGACGGACGCCCTTGATCGGCTGGAGCCGAGAGTACCCGCGCGTACCGCGAGTACCTGCGACCGGCTCGGCCCGCGCCCCTTCCACGCCCTGCCACGCCCGTGAAACGCGGACAGCACCACCGCCCGTGACCGGATACCCTTTGACCTGACACGCGCCTTCCCACAACAGCACACGCGGCCGAGGAGTCACCCGGATGAGCACCACCCAGAGCGAGAGGCTGCGCGGACTGCTCGAACCGCTCGTCGCCGCGCGAGACCTGGATCTGGAAGAGATCGAGGTGACACCGGCAGGGAAGCGACGCGTGCTGAGGATCGTGGTGGACTCCGACGAAGGTGTCCAGCTGGACGCCTGCGCCGAGTTGAGCCGGGTGGTCTCCGAGAAGCTGGACGAGTCCGACGCCATGGGCGGAGCTCCGTACGTCCTCGAGGTCACCTCCCCGGGCGCCGACCGGCCGCTCACCGAATTGCGCCACTACCGCCGCGCCACCGGCCGGCTCATCAAGGCCCGGCTCGCCGCGGGCGGGGAGCTGGTCGCCCGGATCGCCGCCGTCGACGAGGAGGGCCTCGACCTGGAGGTGCCGGGCGTCAAGGGCCGCAAGCCCACCACCCGCCGGCTCGCCTTCGGCGAGATCGCCAAGGCCCGGGTGGAGATCGAGTTCAACCGCAAGGCCGCCGAGAAGAGTGCCGCGGCCGCTGACGACGAGAGCCAGGAGGAGGCGTAGCCGTGGACATCGACATGAGTGCCCTGCGGGGTTTGGTACGGGAGAAGGAGATCTCCTTCGATCTGCTGGTCGAGGCGATCGAGGCGGCCCTCCTCATCGCGTACCACCGCACCGAGGGAAGCCGTCGCCACGCGCGCGTGGAGCTGGACCGCAACACCGGCCATGTGACCGTGTGGGCGCAGGAGGACCCGGCCGACCTCGAGGAGGGCGAGGAGCCCCGCGAGTTCGACGACACCCCGTCCGGCTTCGGCCGGATCGCCGCGACCACCGCCAAGCAGGTCATCCTGCAGCGGCTGCGGGACGCGGAGGAGGAGATCACCTTCGGCGAGTACGCGGGCCGCGAGGGCGATGTCGTCGCGGGCGTCGTCCAGCAGGGCAAGGACCCCAAGAACGTCCTCGTCGACATCGGCAGGCTCGAGGCGATCCTGCCGGTGCAGGAGCAGGTCCCGGGCGAGGACTACGCGCACGGCACGCGGCTGCGCTCGTACGTGGTGCGCGTGGTCAAGGGCGTCCGCGGCCCCTCCGTCACCCTCTCCCGGACCCACCCCAACCTCGTGAAGAAGCTCTTCGCCATGGAGGTTCCGGAGATCGCGGACGGCTCGGTGGAGATCGCGGCCATCGCGCGCGAGGCCGGCCACCGCACCAAGATCGCCGTACGGTCCACCCGCTCGGGCCTCAACGCCAAGGGCGCCTGTATCGGCCCGATGGGCGGCCGGGTGCGCGCGGTCATGGCCGAACTGGGCGGCGAGAAGATCGACATCGTCGACTGGTCGGACGACCCGGCGGAGCTGGTCGCGCACGCGCTGTCACCCGCCCGGGTGAGCAAGGTCGAGGTCGTCGACCTCGCGGCCCGCTCGGCCCGCGTCACCGTCCCCGACTACCAGCTGTCGCTGGCGATCGGGAAGGAAGGGCAGAACGCCCGGCTGGCCGCACGCCTCACCGGCTGGCGGATCGACATCCGCCCGGACACCGAGCAGCAGCCCGTCGGCCAGGCCGCCGAGTAGCCGCCGTGGGCCCGGCAGGACCCGCGGCGAAGCAGGGGGCTGCCGGAAACGGCGGCCCGAACGGAAATAACGAGTAGCCGTGCGGGCATTACCCCAGCAGGGTGAGGTCGGTACGGGGAGGTAGACTTAGGCGTGTCTGGCCGGACGCATGCCCGCGCATGCCCAGAGCGAACGTGTGTGGGATGCCGGGAGCGAGCGGCCAAGGACGATCTGCTGCGGATTGCGGTGATCGAGGACGCCTGTGTCCCCGATCCTCGCGGTACGCTCCCTGGCCGGGGTGCTTATGTGCACCTCGCCCTGGTCTGTCTTGACATGGCGGTCCGCCGCCGGGCGTTCTCCCGGGCCTTCCGAGGCCGGGGACCGCTCGACACCACGGCCTTGCGCCAGTACGTCGAGCAGGCAACAGAGCAGGCAACACCGTAAGAGCACGGCACGGGAAACCGTGCGGTCAGGTACCTCGCGAGTCGGAAGTAGGTCGAGATTGCGATGAGCACTCGATGAGTACGCGATGAGTACGCCCATGAAGTAGCGACGGTCCGGCGGACACCCCGGACCAGAAGGAGCGAAGTGGCTAAGGTCCGGGTATACGAGCTCGCCAAGGAGTTCGGAGTCGAGAGCAAGGTCGTCATGGCCAAGCTCCAAGAACTTGGCGAATTCGTCCGTTCGGCGTCCTCGACGATCGAGGCGCCGGTTGTACGCAAACTGACTGACGCTTTCCAGCAGGGCAACGGCTCCGGCCGTGCCGCAGGCAAGCCTTCGGCGCCCCGCAAGGCGGCGCCGGCCAAGCCGTCCCCCGCCCCGGGTGCGACGGCTCGTCCCGCTGCCCCCAAGCCCAGCGCGGCCAAGCCCGCCGCCGAGGCAGGGGGCCCCGTAACTCCCGCGGCTCCGGGTCCGCGGCCCACTCCGGGCCCGAAGACCCCGGCGCCGAAGCCCGGTCCGGCCCAGCCGGTGACGCCCGCTCCGGCCTCCCCGGAGTTCACCGCACCGCCGGCGCCCGCAGGGCCCAAGCCCGGCACCCCGGGTCCGCGTCCCGCCCGCCCGGCCGGTCCCGGCCAGGGCCGTGGCGAGGGCACCCGTCCGGGTGCTTCGCGCTCCGGCGGCGAGCGTGCACCGCGTCCCGGTGCCCGCCCGGCCGGTCCGCGTCCGGGCAACAACCCCTTCACGTCCGGCGGCAGCACCGGTATGGCGCGCCCGCAGGCGCCCCGTCCCGGCGGTGCGCCGCGCCCCGGCGGCCAGGGCGGCCCCGGCGGCCCGCGTCCCGGCGGCGAGCGCCAGGGCGGTCCCCGTCCGCAGGGTCAGGGCGGCGCTCGTCCGACCCCGGGCGGCATGCCGCGTCCGCAGGGTGCCTCCGGCGGTCCCCGTCCGGGCGGCGGTCCCGGTGGTAACCGCCCGAACCCGGGCATGATGCCGCAGCGTCCGTCCGCCGGCCCGCGTCCGGGCCCCGGTGGCGGCGGTGGCCGTGGTCCTGCCGGTGCCGGACGTCCCGGCGGTGGCGGCCGTCCGGGCGGTGGCGGCGGCTTCGCCGGCCGTCCCGGCGGTGGCGGCGGCGGTCGTCCCGGCGGTGGCGGCGGCGGTTTCGCCGGCCGTCCCGGTGGTGGTGGCGGCGGCTTCGGCGGTGGCGGCGCAGGCCGTCCCGGCTTCGGTGGCCGTCCCGGCGGTCCCGGCGGCCGTGGTGGCACGCAGGGCGCCTTCGGCCGTCCCGGTGGTCCGGCGCGCCGTGGCCGCAAGTCGAAGCGGCAGAGGCGCCAGGAGTACGAGGCCATGCAGGCCCCGTCCATCGGCGGCGTGATGCTGCCTCGCGGCAACGGGCAGACCGTCCGCCTGTCGCGTGGTGCCTCGCTCACCGACTTCGCGGAGAAGATCAACGCCAACCCGGCGTCGCTGGTCCAGGTGATGTTCAACCTGGGCGAGATGGTCACCGCGACCCAGTCGGTCTCCGACGAGACGCTGCATCTCCTCGGCGAGGAGATGAACTACGTCGTCCAGATCGTCAGCCCGGAGGAGGAGGACCGCGAGCTTCTCGAGTCCTTCGACATCGAGTTCGGCGAGGACGAGGGTGGCGAGGAGGCCCTGGTCTCCCGCCCGCCGGTGGTGACCGTCATGGGTCACGTCGACCACGGTAAGACGCGCCTGCTGGACGCGATCCGCAAGACCAACGTCATCGAGGGCGAGGCCGGCGGCATCACCCAGCACATCGGTGCGTACCAGGTCGCGACCGAGGTCAACGAGGAAGAGCGCAGGATCACCTTCATCGACACCCCGGGTCACGAGGCGTTCACCGCCATGCGTGCCCGCGGTGCCAAGTCGACCGACATCGCGATCCTCGTGGTGGCGGCCAACGACGGTGTGATGCCCCAGACGATCGAGGCGCTGAACCACGCCAAGGCGGCCGAGGTGCCGATCGTGGTCGCGGTCAACAAGATCGACGTCGAGGGCGCGGACCCGACGAAGGTGCGTGGTCAGCTGACCGAGTACGGCCTGGTGGCCGAGGAGTACGGCGGCGACACCATGTTCGTCGACATCTCCGCCAAGCAGGGTCTGCACATCGACCAGCTGCTCGAGGCCGTGGTCCTGACCGCGGACGCCTCGCTCGACCTGCGGGCCAACCCCGTCCAGGACGCGCAGGGCATCGCGATCGAGGCGCACCTCGACCGCGGCCGCGGCGCCGTGGCGACCGTGCTCGTCCAGCGCGGCACCCTGCGGGTCGGCGACACGATGGTGGTCGGCGACGCGTACGGCCGCGTCCGCGCGATGCTCGACGACAAGGGCGAGAACCTCGAGGAAGCGGGTCCCGCGACCCCCGTCCTCGTCCTGGGTCTCACCAACGTCCCGGGCGCCGGCGACAACTTCCTCGTCGTCGACGAGGACCGCACGGCCCGGCAGATCGCCGAGAAGCGGGCGGCCCGTGAGCGCAACGCCGCGTTCGCCAAGCGGACCCGCCGGGTCTCGCTGGAGGACCTGGACAAGGTGCTCAAGGCCGGCGAGGTGCAGCAGCTCAACCTCATCATCAAGGGCGACGCGTCCGGTTCCGTCGAGGCCCTGGAGTCCTCGCTGCTCCAGCTCGACGTCGGCGAAGAGGTCGATCTGCGCATCCTGCACCGCGGTGTGGGTGCGGTCACCGAGACCGACATCGACCTGGCGACCGGCTCCGACGCCATCGTCATCGGCTTCAACGTGCGCGCCGAGGGGCGTGCCACGCAGATGGCCGAGCGCGAGGGCGTGGACGTCCGCTACTACTCGGTCATCTACCAGGTGATCGAGGAGATCGAGGCGGCCCTCAAGGGCATGCTCAAGCCGGAGTACGAAGAGGTCGAGCTCGGCACGGCGGAGATCCGCGAGGTCTTCCGCTCCTCCAAGCTCGGCAACATCGCGGGTGTCCTCATCCGCTCCGGCGAGGTCAGGCGGAACTCCAAGGCCCGCCTCGTCCGCGACGGCAAGGTCGTGGCGGAGAACCTCACCATCGAGGGCCTGCGCCGCTTCAAGGACGACGTCACCGAGATCCGCGAAGGGTTTGAGGGCGGTATCAACCTCGGCAACTTCAACGACATCAAGGTCGACGACGTCATCGCGACGTACGAGCTGCGCGAGAAGCCGCGAGGCTGATGCGCACGCCGTGACCGGGGCCGGTCGGCGGAAAGAATTCCGTCGATCGGCCCCGGCCGTCGCGTGTACGGTTTCGAACGGCATGCACTCCCCCAGCTACTGCTGGGAGGTGCCCCCTCCCAGCTACCGCTGGGAGGTACCCCCGGGGCCCCACGGGTGGCTTGACCCGGACCGCATGTACGTAGGGACGCTGTCCTTCGACCTCCTCCTCGGCGACGTACGGTCGCTGAAGGAGAAGCGCTCCGTCGTCCGCCCGATCGTCGCCGAGCTGCAGCGGAAGTACGCCGTCAGCGTGGCAGAGGTCGGTGAACTGGACCTCTACCGCAGGGCCAGGATCGGCCTGGCGGTCGTGTCCGGAGACGCCGGGCACCTCACGGACGTCATGGACCGGTGCGAGCGCATGGTCGCCGGCCGTCCTGAAGTGGAGCTGCTGTCCGTACGACGGCGCTACCACGGCGACGACGACGAGTGACTGCGTCGTCGGGGGCACATCGCATCAACGTGGAAGAGAAGAAGGAGACGGACCAGTGGCCGACAACGCGCGGGCCCGCAAGCTGGCGGACCGCATCCAGGTCGTGGTCGCGGAGACCCTGGACCGGCGTATCAAGGACCCCCGGCTGGGGTTCGTGACCATCACGGACGCGCGGGTCACCGGTGACCTGCGCGATGCCACGGTCTTTTACACCGTCTACGGCGACGACGAGGAACGGGCGGCGTCGGCCGCGGCGCTGGAGAGCGCCAAGGGGATCCTGCGGTCCGAGGTCGGGCGGCAGACCGGGGTGCGGTTCACCCCGAGCCTGACGTTCGTGCCGGACGCCCTCCCGGAGACCGCCCGCACCATCGACCACCTGCTCGACGAGGCGCGTGCCAAGGACGCGCAGGTACGGGAGGCGTCCACGGGCGCGACGTACGCCGGCGACGCGGACCCGTACCGCAAGCCGGGGGAGGACGAGCCCGAGGACGAGCGCGAGGACGAGCGCGAGGACGAGCGCGAGGACGAACTCTCCGAATGAAGCGCAGGAACACGGGGCCGGACGGGCTGGTCATTGTCGACAAGCCGTCCGGCTTCACTTCGCATGACGTCGTCGCGAAGATGCGCGGCATCGCCCGCACGCGGCGGGTCGGGCACGCGGGGACCCTCGACCCGATGGCGACCGGCGTGCTCGTGCTCGGCGTCGAGAAGGCGACCCGGCTCCTCGGGCACCTGGCGCTGACCGAGAAGGAGTACGAGGCGACGATCCGGCTCGGCCAGACGACGCTCACGGACGACGCCGAGGGCGAGGTCACCGCCTCGGCCGGAGCCCCGGGCCTCTCCCGCGAGGCGATCGACGCCGGGGTCGCCAAGCTGACCGGCGACATCCTGCAGGTGCCGTCGAAGGTCAGCGCCATCAAGATCGACGGCAAGCGCTCGTACAAGCGGGTCCTGGAGGGCGAGGACTTCGAGCTGGCCGCCCGCCCCGTCACCGTCTCGTCGTTCCTGGTGCACGAGGCGCGGGAGGCCGTCGCCGAGGACGGCACGCCCGTACGCGACGTGGACGCCACGGTCCTCTGCTCCTCGGGCACCTACATCCGGGCCCTCGCCCGCGACCTCGGTGCCGACCTGGGCACCGGCGGCCACCTGACCGCCCTGCGCCGCACCCGCGTCGGCCCGTACGGCCTGGACGCGGCGCGCACGCTGGAGCAGCTCCAGGAGTCCCTGACGGTCATCCCGATCGCGGAGGCCGCCGCGGCCGCGTTCCCGCGCTGGGACGTGGACGCGGAGCAGGCGCGGCTGATCTCGAACGGTGTGCGGCTGGACGCCCCCGGCCTGGGCGCGGAGGGTCCCGTCGCGGTCTTCGGGCCCGACGGGCGCTTCCTGGCGCTGGTGGAGGAAGTGAAGGGCAAGGCGAAGAGCCTGGCCGTGTTCGCGTAGCGGCGGGCAGGTCAGGTGCGAGCCCTGCCTCCGGTCCGACGCCGGTGAAAACGGCAGGCATCCGGCATGGCAGTCTTAGACCTGCGCAATCGGATAGGCATCACGTGCATCACGTACACGGTTCGGGCGAGGAGCGGTCACAGTGCAGCGCTGGCGTGGCTTGGAGGACATCCCCGAGGGCTGGGGGCGCAGCGTCGTCACCATCGGCTCCTACGACGGTGTGCACCGCGGCCACCAGCTGATCATCGGCCGCGCCGTCGCACGCGCGCGTGAACTCGGCATCCCCTCGGTCGTCGTCACCTTCGACCCGCACCCCAGCGAGGTCGTACGCCCCGGCAGCCACCCACCGCTGCTCGCCCCGCACCACCGGCGCGCGGAGCTGATGGCGGAGCTGGGCGTGGACGCGCTGCTGATCCTGCCCTTCACCGCCGAGTTCTCGAAGCTCTCGCCCGCCGACTTCGTGGTGAAGGTCCTGGTCGACAAGTTGCACGCGAAGGTGGTCGTCGAGGGCCCCAACTTCCGCTTCGGGCACAAGGCGGCGGGCAATGTCGACTTCCTGGCCGAGCTGGGCAGCACGTACGACTACGAGGTCGAAGTCGTCGACCTGTTCGTGCGCGGCGAGGCGGGCGGCGGCGAGCCCTTCTCCTCGACCCTGACGCGGCGGCTGATCGCGGAGGGGGACGTGGCGGGCGCGAAGGAGATCCTCGGCCGCCCGCACCGCGTCGAGGGCGTCGTCGTGCGGGGCGCGCAGCGCGGCCGCGAACTCGGGTACCCGACAGCCAACGTGGAGACGCTGCCGCACACCGCGATCCCGGCGGACGGGGTGTACGCGGGGTGGCTCGAGGTCGCCGGCGAGTCGATGCCCGCCGCGATCTCGGTGGGCACGAACCCGCAGTTCGACGGGACGGAGCGGACCGTCGAGGCGTACGCGATCGACCGGGTCGGGCTGGATCTGTACGGGCTGCACGTGGCCGTGGACTTCCTGGCCTACTTGCGGGGGCAGGAGAAGTTCGAGTCGATCGAGGCGCTGCTGGAAGGCATCGCGAACGATGTGAAGCGCTCGCGGGAGCTCGTCGAGTCATATGAGGCGGAGCGCGGTGTGCGCCGGGAGGCGCAGGGCTGACGCGGCCACGCCGGTGACATGTGGGACATGGGGAAGGGCCCGGGCGCTTGATGCGCTCGGGCCCTTCGACGTGCCGATCAGCCGGTCGGCTCGCGCTGCCTACTGCTGCGGGGAGGCGGGCGGCTGCGGGAAGCCGTAGCCGGTTCCGGGCTGGGGTGGCTGAGGTCCGTCCCCGTCCCCGGGGTGGGGCGGCTGAGCGGGGTGCTGGCCGGGTTGGCCGTGCTGCTGCCCTGGTTGGCCCGGCTGTCCGGGTTGTGGCTGGGGCCAGCCGTAGCCGGGCTGGGGTGTAGGGGCACCGGGCGGGCCCGGCTGCGGCCCCTGCTGCGCCTGCTGGGGCCAGCCGGGCTGCGCGGGACCCGGCGGTTGGCCGGGCTGTCCCGGCTGTCCGTGTCCAGGCTGAGCGGGCTGTCCCGGCTGCTGTTGCCAGCCCTGCTGAGCACCCGGCTGCTGATGGGGCTGCCCGCCTTGCTGCGGGTGCGGCTGCCCGTACGGCTGCGGCTGTCCCGGCTGCTGCGCCTGCTGGGGCCAGCCCGGCTGCGCGCCGCCCTGGTGCCCCGGCATCGGCGGTGCCACCTGCGGGGGCGGGTTGCCGTCGCCCGTCCAGAGCCCCTGCGCCTGCTGGGCGCGGACGAAGTCCTCGGCGACGAGCGCGGAGAGGTTGAAGTACGCCTCGCGCGTCTTCGGCCGCATCATGTCGAGGTCGACCTCGGCGCCCGCCGACAGGTGCTCGTCGAACGGCACCACCACCACGGCGCGGCAGCGCGTCTGGAAGTGCGACACGATGTCGTCGACCTTGATCATCTTTCCGGTCTCGCGGACCCCGGAGATGACCGTGAGGCTGCGCGCCACCAGATCCTGGTAGCCGTGCGCGGACAGCCAGTCCAGGGTGGTGCTCGCGCTGCTCGCGCCGTCCACGGACGGCGTCGAGATGATGATCAATTGGTCGGCGAGATCGAGCACTCCGCGCATCGCGCTGTAGAGCAGACCCGTACCCGAGTCGGTGAGGATGATCGGGTACTGCTTGCCGAGGACGTCGATCGCCCTGCGGTAGTCCTCGTCGTTGAAGGTCGTGGAGACGGCCGGGTCGACGTCGTTGGCGATGATCTCCAGGCCGGAGGGCGCCTGGGACGTGAACCGGCGGATGTCCATGTAGCTGTTGAGGTACGGGATCGCCTGCACCAGGTCGCGGATGGTCGCGCCCGTTTCGCGCCGCACTCGGCGGCCGAGCGTGCCCGCGTCCGGGTTGGCGTCGATGGCCAGGATCTTGTCCTGGCGCTCGGTCGCGAGCGTCGCCCCGAGCGCCGTCGTCGTGGTCGTCTTGCCGACGCCGCCCTTGAGGCTGATGACGGCGATCCGGTAGCAGGACAGCACGGGCGTACGGATCAGCTCGAGCTTCCGCTGCCGCTCCGCCTCCGCGGCCTTTCCGCCGATCTTGAACCGCGAGCCGCCGCCCTCGGGCTTCTTGCTCTTGGGCTTCTGCTTGCTGTTGCGCAGCAGCCGGTCGGAGGACAGCTCCACGGCCGCGGTGTAGCCGAGAGGCGCGCCTTGCCCGGCGCGCTGGCGCTGCTCGGGGGTGACGGTGGGCCAGCCGCCGGCGCGGGGGTCGGCGGGTGCGGCGGGGGCCTCCGGCTGCTGCTGGGTGGGGGGTTGGGGTTGCCCGGGCTGCTGTCCGGGCTGCTGTCCGGGGTGGGCCTGGGGGAAGCCGTAGCCGGTGCCGGGGTTGAGCTGCTGCTGAGCGGGCTGCGGTTGCCCGGGCTGCTGGCCGGGCTGTACGGGCTGCTGCTGGCTGGGCCGTACGGGCTGCTGCTGGCTGGGCCGTACGGGCTGCTGCTGTCCGGGCTGCCCGGGGTGCCCCGGCTGTACGGGGTGTACGGGCTGACCCGGCTGGGCCTGCTGCGGGTGTGCTGCTGCGGGCGGCTGCGGTGCACCCTGCTGCGACCAGCCGACGCTGGGCTGCGGGAACCCGTAACCACCCTGCGGTACAGGGGAGTTCGGGTTACCGGCGGCGGGCTGAGCGGTCGGGCCGCTCGGATCGGTCGGGGCAGGGGGCGCGGGCCAGGCGGGTGGCGTGCCGTACTCCTCCGGCCGCGGCTGTCCGGGCTGGGGCTGTCCGGGCTGGAGCTCTCCGGGCTGGGGTCGGCCGGTGCCGGACTGGTGCTGCTGGGGCGCATCCGTGCGCTGGTGGGGGAGTTGCGGGAAGCCGTAACCGCCCTGCTGGGCACCCCGCTGCGGGTCTGCTGGCGGGCTGCCCGGGCCCGCTTCCGGCGCGGGTGAGGGGGCGGGGACCGGCGCTTGCGGCGGCTGCCAGGCGGCGCCCGGCTGCGGGTGCGGGTAGCCGTAACCGCCCGCTCCGGCCGGTGTGTTGGACTCCGGCTGCGGCTGCGGCTGCGGCTGCGGCTGCGCGGGCTCGGCCGGGTGGAAGGCCGGGGGCAGCGGCGGCAGCCCGGGTTGGGCTACGGGAGGCGGGGCCCAGGCGACGGGCTTGGCGTCCTGGGGCTCCGCGTCCGTCGGTCCGGCAGCCGGAGCGCCGGCGGTTGGCCCGGGTACGGGAGTACCGGTCGGCCCGGCCTGCGGCACGGGGGGCGGGGTCCATGCGGTGGGTGAGGCGTCCTGGGGCTCGGCGCCCGGTGATCCGGCTGCGGGAGCACCGGCAGGACCGAGGTCCTGGACGTCGTCCGACGCCCCGTCGTCGGCACGGGACTCCGCCTCGCCGGGCACGGCGTCGGACGGCTCGCCGTCGGCATCGCGGCTCGCGTAGGCCGGGGCGGCGTCAGCGGGAACGCCGTCCGCCGGTACGGAGTCGGTGGGAACGCCGTCCGCCGGTACGGAGTCGGTGGGGACGCCGTCCGTTGGGGCTGCGTCGGCAGGAAAGCCGTCCGCCGGAAGGGAGTTGGCCGGAACCGCGTCCGCCGGAACCGCGTCCGCCGGTTCTTCGGCCGCGGGTGCCGGGTCCGTCGGCCCTGTGCCGGCGGGCGTCGGACCTCCCGTCAGCCGCCCGGACGTCTCGCCGCCCAGATCCGCACCGTCGCCATGGACCGCAGCTCCGCTGCTGTCTTCCGCGCCGTCCTTCTTCGCCGCGCGCTCTGCGATCTCGCGCCGCAGGGCGGCAGTGGAGATACGCATGGTGGCACCGCTGCGCAGATCGCCGTCGTCGGGCTCCTCGTCGACGGCCGGAGCGGCGTCGCGGGCCTCTTCCTCCCCCTCCGTTTCATCGGAAGCGCGGGAAGGGGACTCGTCGGGCCCGGCGACGGGAGCGGCCACGGATGGCGTGAGGAAGAGCGGCGACAGGGGAATCGACGTCGGATCGGCCGCATGAGCGGTCGGCCGCTCCGGCCTGCTCTCCGCCTCCGCCTCATCTTCGTCTTCCTGCGCCTCCGAAGAGGGCTCTTGCCGGGAGACAGGCCCCGGCTCGGAGACGGGCCCCGGCTTGGAGACGGGCTCCGGCTTGGAGATGGGCTCCGGTGCGACCGGCGCCGGGGGCACCGGCGGACTCCACGCAGGCTGGAACTCCCCGCCCGGAGGAAGCCCCGGCACGGCGACCGGGCTGCCCGAGGGCGGCGGAGGTGCGAACGAGGCCACCCCGTTGCTGCCCCCGCTCGCGCCCGAACCGCTCCCGCTCGAACCGCTCCCGCTCGAACCGCTTCCGCCCGAACCGCTTCCGCCCGAACCGCTCCCACCGGAACCGGCCGACGAGTTCGTGTACCAGGCAGGCGGCGTGTAGTCGATCGTGAACTCGCCCGTCGTCTCGGGATCCGCGTCGGACCGATCCTCGCCGGGGGTCCCTCCGCCCGCGCGGATCTCGTCCCGATCGCTGCTCACAATGCCTCCTGGTGTGGTCTTTCGCCCGTCTACGCGCAGTGGGGGCCGACCGTCCCCGTTCGCCCGGTCGCTGGGCCTTCCCCCGTATGACGCGGCTGCCCCACCCTCAGGTTCGGCTGCCACGCCTGACCCCAGCCTAATCACCGTAAGCACCCCTTCGGCAGGGCCGTCCCATGGAGGGGTGATGTCCCGTACATCACGCGGTGACCAGATGTCCGTTCGAGGCAGGGGGCCCACCGCAATGGTGGATGAATCCGCCTGATTCCGCGACCTTCGGACCTCTTCGCGGTCGCCAACGGAGGGATGAGGGAGGCCGATTGCGCAGGCATGTTGCGCAGGCATGGCTGCCTCTCCGGTGCACGCGAAGTGGGCGTGAAGCCACCGCCTGCCTGGTCCCCCCTGGTGCGCTCATGCTTCACAGCCAGGCACCAGGAGGAGCGGTGGTAGAAATAACTCCCGCTTGATTGCCGTTGACTGGCGGGATTCGCGCCCGATTCGCTCCGCTCTGCAGCCGATTGCTCCAGAGCAGCGGGGGAGGCCGGTCGGGCGCCGGACCCGCGTAAAGAGGTATGCGTCCGATGTCGCAGCCGCCGCAACCGCCCCAGCCGCCGAACCAGCCCAACCAGCCGCCTCAGGGCGGCTTCGGCGCCCCCCAGGAGCCCGTGCACGGGCATCCACAACCACCCGCGCAGCCGCCCCAGACGCCGCCGGTTCCGCCCGCCGCGCCACCGGCCGTGCCACCAGCCGCGCCGCCCGCGGCTCCACCGTCCCAGCCCCCGGCCGCCGGACCGAATCCGTACGCCCAGCAGCCCTCGTACGGCCGGCAGCCCTCCGCGTACGGCCAGCAGGGTCCGTACGGACAACAGCCCGGACCGTACGGACAGCAGCCCGGACAACAACCCCCGTACGGACAACAACCCCCATACGACCCCCAGTACGGCTCGTACCCGCCCCTCGGAACTCCCCCGACCGGCAGCGGCCTGAACGCCAAGCGCAAGCCGCTCATCATCGGCATCGCGATCGCCGCCGCCCTGCTCGCCATCGGCGGCGGAGTCCGGCTCGCGACGAGCGGCGGTGGCGACGACGACAAGAAGCCCGTCGTATCCGGCTCGAAGGGCGACGAGAACGCCGAGGACGGCGGCGACGAGTCCGGCGGCAGCGGCGACGAGGCGGGCGGTCGCCCCGGCGGTGACGGCCTGACCGGGGCCGGGGGCGAGGGCGGCGAGGCGAAGCTGCTCTGGCAGGAGCCCGCGCCCGAGGCGTCCAAGAACGGCGTCGACGTCCCCGGCTTCTACGCCGTCGGCGATGTCGTCGTGAAGCCCGCCCTCAAGCAGGTCGTCGCGTACGGCGCGACGGACGGCAAGGAGAAGTGGACCGTCCCGCTGAGCAAGGAGGTCTGCGCCGCCCCCCGGCACACCACGGACGACGGCAAGGTCGTCGTGGCGTACGAGGGCACCAAAGAGGACGAGTGCAGCAACCTCGCGATGATCGACATGAAGACCGGCAAGAAGGTCTGGGACAAGCCGATACCCAAGTCGGGCGGATTCGGCGAGGGCTTCATCGGCACGAAGGTGGCGCTCAGCGGCAACGCGGTCGCCGCATCATGGTTCGGCGGCTCGGTCGTCTTCCGGGTCAGCGACGGCAAGCAGCTGCCGCAGCCGGACAAGGCCTCGGGCTGCTCGGTCGACGGCTTCGCGGGCGGCGAGGCCCTGCTGCGCGTGACGACCTGCCTGGACGACAACTCCCGCCTGGAGAAGCTGAACACCACGACCGGCAAGGCCGAGTGGACCATGAAGACCAAGGGCGGCATGCAGGTCAGCAAGGTCTTCTCCTCAGACCCCCTCGTCGTCTCCCTCGCCGACAAGAATCGCAAGTCGGGCGGGATCGTCGCGATCAGCAACGGAAAGGTCCGCTCGACCCTCGACCTCGGCAAGGACACGTACCAGCCGAAGTGCGGCATGAGCGTCCTCGCGAAGGATCTCAGCAGCTGCCAGGGGGTGGCCGCGGACGAGGACACGCTCTACCTGCCCACCGAGGCGAAGCAGGGCGGCGGCGCGGGTACCGGAAGGTCGAACGAGATCCACGCCTTCGACCTGAACACCGGCAAGCGCAAGTGGACCTCGGCCGCCGGTGCCGGGCTGACGATGTCGCCCCTGCAGCTGGAGGGCAGGAACCTCCTCGCGTACCGGGAACCGACGTACGACAAGGCCGGTGCGGTCGTCGGCATCCCGGCGACGGCCGGCGGCAAGCCGAAGCCGGTCCTGCAGAACCCGCAGACGGCGAGCGCGGCCGAGCGCGGCTTCTACTCGTCGTTCATGCTCTACGACGGCGGCCGGTTCTTCATCGCCTCGGAGCGGCTGACGGGCGGGGGCGGCGGGCCCGAGAGGCTGATCCTGGCCTTCGGGAAGTAAAGGCACAGGCTGCGGGCTGGTAGCCTGTGCAACGGCCGTTTGCGTACGCGCCCCCGGTCCCGTGTCACAGCGGGGACTGGAGGCAGCGCCCAGCGAGCCCCGCCTCCCGAGTCACGGAAGCTCCCCTGAGACGCAGACCAGGGGCACTCGGTGGCACAGACGAAGAACCTTAAGGAGTATCGCGTGTCGCTCGACGCCGCTACGAAGAAGCAGATCATGTCCGAGTACGCCACCAAGGAGGGCGACACCGGCTCCCCCGAGGTCCAGGTCGCGCTGCTCACCCGCCGTATCACGGACCTGACCGAGCACCTCAAGACCCACAAGCACGACCACCACTCCCGCCGTGGTCTGCTCCTGCTGGTCGGCCAGCGCCGCCGGCTGCTGCAGTACCTGGCGAAGAAGGACATCACCCGCTTCCGCCAGCTGGTGGAGCGCCTCGGCATCCGCCGCGGTGCCGCGGGCGCCAAGTAAGGCGTGATGGAGGGAGCGGTTCCCGGACGAGGGGGCCGCTCCCTTCGCCGTACGCGTTGCCTTAGCCGCTGCCGTGCGCGCCGGCGTGTGCGTCCCGCGCTTCAGCCGTCGTGAGGACAGCCGAAGCTTTGTAGTCTGGTCGCACAGCGCCATAACGACAACAGCACAGAGACAGCAGCACCAACAGTAGCTGTGGCAACGACAGCAACAGCTGCAACAACTGCACACCGAAAAGAGAAAAGACGAGGAGGAGCGCCCCGCCCGCCGCCGGTCCTCGGTAGTGGCTCCCGGGGGCCAGCCGCGCAGTCGTACACCGGCCGCGGCCATCCCCGGGTGCTTCGATCGAAGACCGGCCCGCACGAGGAGGCGCTCCACCGCCACTGTCCCGCCGCCACACGGGCGAGGGACGCAGACGAGGAGATATTCCTGGTGGAGAACGAGACCCACTACGCCGAAGCCGTCATCGACAACGGTTCCTTCGGCACCCGCACCATTCGCTTCGAGACGGGCCGCCTGGCCCGTCAGGCCGCCGGCTCCGCCGTGGCCTACCTGGACGACGACACCATGGTGCTGTCGGCCACCACCGCATCGAAGAACCCCAAGGACCAGCTCGACTTCTTCCCGCTCACGGTCGACGTCGAGGAGCGGATGTACGCCGCCGGGCGGATCCCCGGCTCGTTCTTCCGCCGGGAGGGCCGCCCCTCCGAGGACGCGGTCCTGACCTGTCGCCTGATCGACCGCCCGCTGCGCCCGTCCTTCAAGAAGGGCCTGCGCAATGAGATCCAGATCGTCGAGACGATCATGGCGCTCAACCCCGACCACCTCTACGACGTGGTCGCGATCAACGCCGCCTCCTGCTCCACGCAGCTCGCCGGCCTGCCCTTCTCCGGTCCGATCGGCGGCACTCGCGTCGCTCTGATCAAGGGCCAGTGGGTGGCGTTCCCGACCCACAGCGAGCTCGAGGACGCCGTCTTCGACATGGTCGTGGCCGGCCGCGTCCTGGAGGACGGCGACGTCGCGATCATGATGGTCGAGGCCGAGGCCACCAACAAGACGGTCCAGCTGGTCAAGGACGGCTCCGGGGCCCCGACCGAGGAGGTCGTCGCCGCCGGTCTCGATGCCGCCAAGCCGTTCATCAAGATCCTCTGTAAGGCCCAGGCCGACCTCGCCGCCAAGGCCGCCAAGCCGACCGGCGAGTTCCCGATCTTCCTGGACTACCAGGACGACGTCCTGGAGGCGCTGACCTCCGCGGTCCGCGACGAGCTCGCCCAGGCGCTGACCATCGCGGGCAAGCAGGAGCGCGAGGCCGAGCTGGACCGCGTCAAGGCCGTAGCCGCCGAGAAGCTGCTCCCGCAGTTCGAGGGCCGCGAGAAGGAGATCTCGGCCGCGTACCGGTCGCTGACCAAGTCCCTGGTGCGCGAGCGCGTGATCAAGGACAAGGTCCGCATCGACGGCCGTGGCGTCACCGACATCCGTACGCTCGCCGCCGAGGTCGAGGCGATCCCGCGGGTGCACGGCTCGGCGCTGTTCGAGCGCGGCGAGACCCAGATCCTGGGTGTCACCACGCTGAACATGCTCCGCATGGAGCAGCAGCTCGACACGCTGTCGCCCGAGACGCGCAAGCGCTACATGCACAACTACAACTTCCCGCCGTACTCCACCGGCGAGACCGGCCGCGTCGGCTCCCCGAAGCGCCGCGAGATCGGCCACGGCGCGCTGGCCGAGCGGGCCCTCCTGCCCGTCCTGCCGTCCCGCGAGGAGTTCCCGTACGCCATCCGCCAGGTCTCCGAGGCGCTCGGCTCCAACGGCTCGACCTCCATGGGTTCGGTCTGCGCCTCCACCATGTCGCTGCTGAACGCCGGTGTGCCGCTGAAGGCCCCGGTCGCCGGTATCGCCATGGGCCTGATCTCGCAGGAGGTCGACGGCGAGACGCACTACGTCACCCTCACCGACATCCTCGGTGCGGAGGACGCCTTCGGTGACATGGACTTCAAGGTCGCCGGCACCAAGGAGTTCGTCACCGCCCTGCAGCTGGACACCAAGCTGGACGGCATCCCGGCCTCCGTGCTCGGCGCGGCCCTCAAGCAGGCCCGCGACGCCCGCCTGCACATCCTCGACGTGATGATGGAGGCCATCGACCGGCCGGACGAGATGTCCCCGAACGCCCCGCGGATCATCACCGTCAAGATCCCGGTGGACAAGATCGGTGAGGTCATCGGCCCCAAGGGCAAGATGATCAACCAGATCCAGGAGGACACCGGCGCCGAGATCACCATCGAGGACGACGGCACCATTTACATCGGTGCCGCCGACGGCCCGGCCGCCGAGGCCGCCCGCGCGACCATCAACGGCATCGCCAACCCGACGATGCCCGAGGTCGGCGAGCGCTACCTGGGCACGGTCGTGAAGACCACCACCTTCGGTGCCTTCGTCTCGCTGATGCCCGGCAAGGACGGCCTGCTGCACATCTCGCAGATCCGCAAGCTCGCCGGCGGCAAGCGCGTGGAGAACGTCGAGGACGTGCTCAAGGTCGGCACGAAGGTCCAGGTCGAGATCGCCGAGATCGACCAGCGCGGCAAGCTCTCCCTCATCCCCGTGATCGAGGGCGAGGAGGACGAGGGCGAGGCCAAGCCCCAGGCCAAGGACGACGCTGCCAAGTGACGTCCCGTAGTCACAGGACGACGGCCCGCACCTCTTCCGAGGCGCGGGCCGTCGCCCGTACCCAAACGCTTCTCAAGGGCGAGAACGGCATCGGTACGGTCCGCAGGACCACCCTTCCCGGCGGCCTGCGGGTGCTCACCGAGACCCTGCCGTCCGTACGGTCCGCCACCTTCGGCATCTGGGCGCACGTCGGCTCCCGCGACGAGACCCCGGCGCTCGGCGGCGCCACGCACTACCTCGAGCACCTGCTCTTCAAGGGCACGAAGCAGCGCACCGCGCTCGACATCTCCTCCGCCATCGACGCGGTCGGCGGCGAGATGAACGCCTTCACGGCGAAGGAGTACACCTGCTACTTCGCGCGCGTGCTCGACACCGACCTGCCGCTCGCCATCGACGTCGTGTGCGACATGCTCACCGGCTCCCTGATCGACGCGGCGGATGTCGACGCCGAGCGCGGCGTCGTCCTCGAAGAGATCGCGATGACCGAGGACGACCCGGGCGACGTCGTGCACGACCTCTTCGCGCACACCATGTTCGGCGACACCCCGCTGGGCCGTCCCGTCCTCGGGACCGCCGACACCGTCAACGGCCTCACCCGCGAGAGCGTCGCCCGCTTCTACAAGAAGCACTACGACCCCACGCACCTGATCGTTGCCGCCGCGGGCAACGTCGACCACGCCAGAGTCGTACGGCAGGTGCGCGCCGCCTTCGAGCGTGCCGGTGCGCTCAGCCGCGAGGACGCGGTCCCGGTCGGTCCCCGTACCGGCAGCCGTACGATCCGCGCCGCCGGCCGCGTCGACGTCCTGGAGCGCAGGACCGAGCAGGCCCACGTCATCATGGGCATGCCCGGCATACCCCGCACCGACGACCGCCGCTGGGCGCTCGGCGTGCTCAACACGGCGCTGGGCGGCGGCATGAGCTCCCGGCTCTTCCAGGAGATCCGGGAGAAGCGCGGCCTCGCGTACTCGGTGTACTCCTACACCTCGGGCTTCGCCGACTGCGGCCTCTTCGGCGTCTACGCGGGCTGCCGCCCGAGCCAGGTCGACGACGTGCTGAAGATCTGCCGCGACGAGCTGGACCGGGTCGCCGAGAACGGCCTGGCGGACGACGAGCTGCACCGGGCGATCGGCCAGCTCTCCGGTTCCACGGTCCTCGGCCTCGAGGACACCGGCGCGCTCATGAACCGCATCGGCAAGAGCGAGCTGTGCTGGGGCGAGCAGCTGTCGGTCGACGAGATGCTGCGCCGGATAGCCTCGGTCACCCCGGACGACGTCCGGCAAGTGGCCCGCGACCTGCTGGGACAGCGCCCCTCGCTGTCCGTGATCGGCCCGCTGACGGACCGGCAGGCGTCCCGCCTGCACGATGCCGTCGCGTGACGTACCTGACGCACCTGACGCACCTCACGATCCGACGCACTGAAGACCAAGGGATTCGAAGCACGATGAGTGACAAGCTGCGCGTGGCCGTCCTCGGAGCCAAGGGCCGCATCGGGTCCGAGGCCGCACGGGCCGTGGAGGCCGCCGAGGACCTGGCGCTGGTGGCCGGGCTGGACCGGGACGACCGGCTGGAGGCGCTGACCGAGACCGGTGCGCAGGTCGTCGTCGACCTGACCCACCCCGACGCGGTCATGGGCAACCTCGACTTCTGCGTCCGCAACGGCATCCACGCCGTCGTCGGCACGACAGGATGGACCGACGACCGCCTGGCCCAGGTGCGTGCATGGCTCGACGCGTCGCCGCAGGTCGGCATGCTCATCGCCCCGAACTTCTCCATCGGCGCGGTGCTCACCATGACCTTCGCCCAGCAGGCGGCCCGCTTCTTCGAGTCCGTCGAGGTCGTCGAACTGCACCACCCCAACAAGGCGGACGCCCCCTCGGGCACCGCAACCCGCACCGCCCAGCTCATCGCCGAGGCCCGCCGCGAGGCCGGCTGCGCCCCGCAGCCCGACGCGACGACCACGGCGCTGGAGGGCGCGCGGGGCGCCGACGTCGACGGGGTGCCCGTGCACGCCGTACGGCTGCGCGGCCTGCTGGCCCACCAGGAGGTCCTGCTCGGCGGCGAGGGCGAGACACTCACCATCCGCCACGACTCCCTGCACCACAGCAGCTTCATGCCGGGCATCCTGCTCGGCGTGCGCCGTGTCGTCTCCACTCCCGGCCTCACCTTCGGCCTGGAGAACTTCCTCGACCTGGGCCGGTAGCGGTGGCGGCAGGAGCGGCAGTGCGCGCTCGGATCACGTATTTCGCCCTCGCGGCGGTCCTGGTCGTCTACTTCGTCCTCGTCGGCAGCCGCGGTGTCCTGCTCATCCGGCAGGGCACCGTGGTGACTGTCGTCTTCGGCGCGTCCGTGCTGGTGCTGCCGGCGATCGGCGCCTGGTTCCTGTGGCAGACGACGCGGTTCGCGCGCAGCGCGAACCGGCTGGCGGCGGAGCTGGAGGCGGAGGGCGGCCTGCCGGTCGACGAACTGGTCCGCACGCCCGGCGGCCGGATCGACCGGGACTCGGCGGACGCGGTGTTCGCCAGACGGCGGGCCGAGGCGGAGGGAACGCCCGACGACTGGCGGGTCTGGTTCCGGCTCGCCGTCGCCTACCACGACGCGCGGGACACGCCGAGGGCCAGGAAGGCCATGCAGCGGGCCATCGCGCTGCACGACGGGAAGCCCGTCCGTACGGCCTGAGGCTGAGGGCCTGAGGCGACGTACGGCCGGGGGCCTGAGGCTCCGTACCGGCCTGAGGCGGCGGGCGCATGGCTGCTGCCTCGTGCCCTACGGCCGTGTCAGTGCCGGTACTCGGCCGCCCACCCCTCGACGGCGTCCGCCGCCATGTCGAAGGCCTCGGGGCGCCCCAGGAAGTCGGCGTTGTGGTCGGTGAGCAGGGGGCGCGGTGGCTCGCCCGAGGCCGGCGTGGCCACCACGGCCTGCCCCTGCACCGTCCGCGGCATGCCGAGCCACTTCACGGGCTGCTGCACCGTCCGCACGGCCGACACCTGCGCCCAGCGAAGGGTCGTGGTCGTGAAGAAGCCGATCCGCCGCAGCCCCTGTTCGCTCACCCAGGCGCCCACCCGGAGCAGCCGCAGCGCGCAGGCGATCACCGCTGCCGCCGCGGCCACGCACACGCCCGCACCGGGCAGCGCTCCCGCGAGGGCCACGATCATCGCGGCGAAGAGCAGGTACGAGGCCAGCAGCAGCAGGATCGCGGCCGCGCCGACCCGCCAGGGGCCCGGGCGGTACGGGCGGCGCCAGCGGTCCCGCGCTTCGTGCGGCAGCGCGGCACCGTCCGGGTGGTGGTCGTCGAGGTCATCGAAGGCGCGGTCGGCCGTCAGGAAGGGCAGGGGCACGGCTGGTCCTCACTCACATGCACGCTCGATGTGGGCTGTGCCCGGTGAGGCTACCGAGGCCTGAGGGACCCGACCACCCCAGGGTCGACCCGACCGCCCCAGGGTCGCCGACCGGTTCAGCGGCCGTCCGCCGCCTCCGGCCGCGCGGCCTTGCCCGTACCCGGCTGCTCGGTCTCGAGCGCGGGCACACCGAAGACCAGCGCGCCCACGAGTCCGGCCACGGCCGTCAGCCCTATCAGCGTCCGCCCGGCTATCCGGGAGGCATCGGCCCGCCCGCGGGGCGGCGGCGTGACATTGCTGCGGAAACGGTCGGCCTCGGCGACGAAGGCGTACGGCACGGGCGATCGGCTGCGGATCATGAAGGGCTCTCCTCTCCCGGAAGCCTCGGCGTCGATGTGGACTGTTACTCATAGAGACGCCGGGAGTGCCCGCTGGGTGCCCGTTTACGGCAACTTCTTCCTCGCAGGTCCGGACTGTCGGCGCCGGGTCGTAAGCTGGGCGCCGCCCGAGCGACGCAACTGGAAGGACCTGCCGGTGACCGACACCCCCGCCGAGAGCGCCAAGCCCAGCTTCCGCAGCGATGTGACCGTCGAGCTGGTCAAGCACAGCGCCGCGGACTCCGACGTGCTGTGGGCAGCCAGGGTCTCGACCGCGGGCGAGCAGTCCCTCGAGGAGCTCGAGAAGGACCCCGAGCGCTCGAAGGGCCTGATCAACTTCCTGATGCGGGACCGGCACGGCAGCCCGTTCGAGCACAACTCGATGACGTTCTTCATCAGCGCCCCGATCTTCGTCTTCCGCGAGTTCATGCGACACCGCGTCGGGTGGTCGTACAACGAGGAGTCCGGCCGTTACCGCGAGCTGCAGCCGGTCTTCTACGTTCCCGGCGAGGCCCGCAAGCTCGTCCAGCAAGGCCGCCCGGGCAAGTACGAGTTCGTCGAGGGCACCCAGGCGCAGCAGGAGCTGACCGGCCGGGTCATGGAGAACGCCTACCGGGACGCTTACGAGGCGTACCAGGAGATGCTGGCCGCGGGCGTCGCCCGCGAGGTGGCCCGCTCGGTCCTCCCCGTCGGCCTGTTCTCCTCGATGTACGCGACCTGCAACGCGCGCTCGCTGATGCACTTCCTCGGCCTGCGCACCCAGCACGAGCAGGCGAAGGTGCCGTCCTTCCCGCAGCGCGAGATCGAGATGGTGGGCGAACAGATGGAAGCGCACTGGGCCCGGCTGATGCCGCTCACCCACGCCGCTTTCAACGCCAACGGGCGGATCGCGCCGTAGAGCACGGATGTCCGCATCGACCGCGTGAAGTGTCCGTATTGCGACGTTTCGTGAAGTTCATCTAGGCTGAATTTACGGACCCGGCACTGCTTGAACCCCCGAGCAGGCAGTGCCGGGATCCGCATCCCGGTCCCCCGAGGGCACACGTCACGGGCAGCTACGAGTAGCGTGGGAGCCATGGCTCCGACCTCCACACCGCAGACCCCCTTCGGACGGGTCCTGACCGCCATGGTCACGCCGTTCACGAACGACGGCGAACTCGACATCGACGGCGCGCAGCGGCTCGCCGCCCACCTCGTGGACGCAGGCAACGACGGCATCGTCGTCAACGGCACCACGGGCGAGTCCCCGACCACCAGCGATGCGGAGAAAGCCCGGCTCGTACGAGCCGTGGTGGAGGCCGTCGGCGACCGGGCCCACGTCGTGGCGGGAGCCGGAACCAACGACACCCGGCACAGCGTGGAGCTGGCCCGCGCCGCCCAGGAGGCGGGCGCGCACGGCCTGCTCGCGGTCACGCCGTACTACAGCAAGCCCCCGCAGGAGGGCTTGTTCCGGCACTTCACCGCCATCGCCGACGCCACCGAGCTGCCGGTCATGCTCTACGACATCCCCGGCCGCAGCGGCGTACCGATCAACACCGAGACGATCGTGCGGCTCGCGGATCACCCCCGGATCGTCGCGAACAAGGACGCCAAGGGCGACCTGGGGCGCGCGAGCTGGGCCATCGCCCGGAGCGGCCTCGCCTGGTACTCCGGGGACGACATGCTGAACCTGCCGCTGCTGTCCGTCGGCGCGATCGGCTTCGTCTCCGTCGTCGGTCACCTCGTCACGCCCGAGCTGCGCGCCCTGCTGGACGCGCACATCACCGGTGACGTCGCCAAGGCGACCGAAATCCACCAGCAGCTCCTGCCGGTCTTCACCGGCATGTTCCGCACTCAGGGCGTCATCACGACCAAGGCGGCGCTGGGCCTCCAGGGGCTGCCAGGCGGCCCCCTGCGGCTGCCCCTCGTGGAGCTCACTCCGGAAGAGACCGAGCAGCTCAAGCGCGATCTCGCGGCGGGCGGGGTACAGCTGTAACCAACAGACTTCACAACTGAATACCGACCACAACTGCAAGTGCACGAAAGTCACGCGCGCCGCTTGCCTCGTTCCGGGGCGGGTGGCGCGCGTGGTGAGGAGAGTCTTTTGAGTCATCCGCACCCCGAGCTCGGCCCCCCGCCGCAGCTCCCCGAGGGCGGCCTGCGGGTCACCCCGCTCGGCGGCCTCGGCGAGATCGGCCGCAACATGACCGTGTTCGAATACGGTGGCCGCCTGCTGATCGTCGACTGCGGAGTGCTCTTCCCCGAGGAGGAGCAGCCCGGAATCGACCTGATCCTTCCGGACTTCACCACCATCCGGGACCGCCTCGACGACATCGACGGCATCGTGCTCACGCACGGCCACGAGGACCACATCGGCGGCGTCCCGTACCTGCTCCGGGAGAAGCAGGACATCCCGCTGATCGGCTCCAAGCTCACCCTCGCCCTGATCGAGGCGAAGCTCCAGGAGCACCGCATCCGCCCGTACACGCTCGAGGTCATCGAGGGGCAGCGCGAGCGCATCGGCCCCTTCGACTGCGAATTCGTCGCGGTCAACCACTCCATTCCGGACGCGCTCGCGGTCGCCATCCGCACCCCGACCGGCATGGCCGTGCACACCGGCGACTTCAAGATGGACCAGCTGCCGCTCGACGGCCGTCTGACCGACCTCCCAGCGTTCGCGAAGCTCGGCGAGGAGGGCATCGACCTGCTGCTCTCCGACTCGACGAACGCCGAGGTCCCCGGCTTCGTACCGCCCGAGCGCGATATCTCGAGCGTCCTGCGCCAGGTCTTCGCGTCGGCTCAGAAGCGGATCATCGTCGCCAGCTTCGCCAGCCACATCCATCGGATCCAGCAGATCCTGGACGCCGCGCACGAGCACGGACGCCGGGTCGCGTTCGTCGGCCGCTCGATGGTCCGCAACATGGGTATCGCCCGCGACTTGGGCTACCTCCGGGTGCCGGCCGGCCTCGTCGTCGACGTCAAGACGCTCGACGACCTCCCGGACAAGGAAATCGTGCTGGTCTGCACGGGCTCGCAGGGCGAGCCGATGGCCGCGTTGTCCCGCATGGCCAACCGCGACCACCAGATCCGTATCGTCCAGGGCGACACCGTGATCCTGGCGTCCTCGCTCATCCCCGGCAACGAAGCGGCGGTCTACCGGGTCATCAACGGCCTGATGCGCTGGGGCGCGAACGTGGTCCACAAGGGCAACGCCAAGGTGCACGTCTCGGGCCACGCCTCCGCGGGCGAGCTCCTGTACTTCTACAACATCTGCAAGCCCCGCAACCTCATGCCGGTGCACGGCGAATGGCGCCACCTGCGGGCGAACGCCGAACTGGGCGCGCTCACCGGTGTCCCGCACGACCAGGTGGTCATCGCCGAGGACGGCGTCGTCGTGGACCTGGTCGACGGCGTCGCCAAGATCGTCGGCAAGGTCCAGGCGGGCTATGTGTACGTGGACGGACTCTCGGTCGGCGACGTCACGGAGACCTCGCTCAAGGACCGCCGCATCCTCGGGGAGGAGGGCATCGTCTCCGTCTTCGTCGTCGTCGACAGCACGACGGGGAAGATCGTGGGCGGACCGCACGTCCACGCACGCGGCTCCGGTATCGAGGACGAGGCATTCGGCGAGGTCATTCCGAAGATCGAGGAATCCCTCACCTCGTCGGCCCAGGACGGCATCGTCGAGCCCCATCAGCTGCAGCAGCTGATTCGTCGGGCCGTGGGCAGGTGGGTGTCGGACAGCTACCGCAGGCGCCCGATGATCCTCCCTGTAGTCGTGGAGGTCTGACGCCACATCAGGACGACGGACGGCCGCGCCGGAGCCGATTTGCTTCCCGGCGCGGCCGTCCAGTACTTTGGCATCTCCCCCGGAACGAGGACCCGGCACCGCTGTGTGCCTGGAGGGCCTTCGGGAGGGCGGAAATCCGGCTCGGAGAAATCTGATAAAGTCGGGGACACCGAATGGGAAGCGCCCGGAGAAGCCGGTACTGCGGTTAATCAAAGTACCGTGGTTTCAAAGGAAGCGTCCGTTCCTTGAGAACTCAACAGCGTGCCAAAAGTCAACGCCAGATATGTTGATACCCCGTCTCCGGGCCGTGATGGTCTGGGGCGAGGTTCCTTTGAAGAAATACACAGCGAGGACG
>NZ_JBQQBY010000052.1:0-51828 GCF_052246385.1 Streptomyces sp. 8N616
CCCCCCCCCCCCCCCCCCCCCCCCCCCCCCCCCCCCCCCCCCCCCCCCCCCCGCCACCGGGTCTCAGATACGGGCCTCCTGCCGGTCGCCGCGGTGCCGGGCCAGCACCACGGCGACGACCGTCAGCCACAGCAGCGACAGGAACCTGCCGAGGGGCACGAGGTAGGTGAGGCTGCCGTCCTCAGGCAGCAGCATGACCACCGAGCCGAGCGCGAGCACACCCATGACCGCGCCCGTCCAGCCCAGCCACCTGGGCAGCAGCTTGGCGCGCATCAGGGCGATGCCACCGACCGCGACGACCGGGGCGAGGCTGACGACCACCATGGGGCCACCGAGCACGAAGGTGATCTGGTGCACCACGCGCAGCACCGGCGCCTCGGCGATGTTCTCCGGTCGCTGCGCGACCCACTGCAGAACCCCCGACAGCAGCAGTCCGAGTGCCGAGAACAGCCCTCCGGCCAGCGTCACCAGCGCCGCCTGGATCCGGCCGGTGCGGTGGATCACCGTGGCGAACCAGGCACTGAACCAGGCGAAGAGCAGCGCGGAGATGCTCAGTGCGGCGCCCGAGATCCGCGACACGCTGCCGTTGTCCTGGCGCCAGCGGACGATCAGTTCGGCGGTGTCGTCGGCGGCGGGATAGGTGGCGGTGGCCAGGGCACTGTGGAACATCAGGCCGAGGATGAAGAAGCCGAAGAACACGGCGATGCTCACAACTCCGCCATACCCGGCGGGGGCTGTTGCCGAGGGCCGCTGATCGGCGTGTACGAGGGGTGGGGCGGACATTCGCAGAACCTCCAGGGACAAGCGGTGGTCCGGGCGGGGTCAAGGGCCACCAGGGGGATGAGGGATGAGGGGATGAGGAGCAGGCGGCGGTAGCCGCATCAGGCTCGCTGGTGGATCCCGGCGGGGCGTTGGCCGGCGTACGTCGTCCACAGCGCGGCCGCTCCCGTAACCGCGGCCACCGCGATCGAGGCCATCTGGAGGGCGCTGCCCGCGAACGGCCCGATATCACCGGGAGCGGCCAGCCGGTCCCAGACCCCCGAGGAGACCAGGAACGCCGCAAGAAGCAGGTAGCCCGGCATCACGAGGCCGACGACGGACGTCCACCGCCACCGCGCGCCCAGCGTCACCAGAGCGGCCGAGCCGAGCAGCAGCACCGCGCCGGGCGGGATCAGCGGGAACTCCCCGACGCCGGACAGCTTTTGCACCGCGATTCCGGCGGCGCCAGCGGCCAGCGCGGCGGCGTTCAGCTTGCCCGTGAGCGGGAGGATCCTCTTGGTCTTCACGATGTCTCCAGTGATTCCGGGTGCGGATCTGACACAGGAGATCGTGCGTTCCGGGGCCCCGCCACGTCGTCAGCGCCAGCGCGGCACCTGACGTACGCAGATCCGCGTACGGAGGCGTCACCGATGTCCGCGCCAGCGTCGCGTGGGAGGGCAGCCGCACGGGCCGGCCTCGGGGGACGCGAAGCCGTCGTCGCTGTGTGCGGCATCCGGCTGGGCGGCTTCCGGTGGCGTCCGCAAGACGGGTGAAGAAACACGACACATGGTGTCGGGTATTGGGTTGAGCATGATGTCACCGGTCAGCGTCGATGACGGACGTGGACCGGGCCGTACAGACAGAAAAGACTCAAGGGGATTCATGCCCGACACATCGACACCGGACCTCCACGGAAAGATCGCGCTGGTCGCGGGGGCCACGCGGGGCGCCGGGCGCGGCATCGCCGTCCAACTCGGCGCGGCGGGCGCGACGGTCTACGTCACCGGCCGCACGACTCGGCAACGGCGCTCGGAGTACGACCGGCCCGAGACGATCGAGCAGACCGCGGAACTCGTCACCGCCGCGGGCGGAACCGGCATCGCCGTGCCGACCGACCACCTGGTGCCCGAACAGGTCCGTGCGCTGGCCGAGCGCATCGACGCCGAGCAGGGGCGGCTCGACGTGCTGGTCAACGATGTCTGGGGCGGCGAGCGGCTGTTCGCGTTCGACACGCCGGTCTGGGAGCACGACCTCGACAACGGACTGCGGCTGCTCCGGCTGGGCGTGGAGACCCACGCGATCACCAGCCACTTCGTGCTGCCGCTGCTGGTGCGGCAACCGGGCGGGCTCGTGGTCGAGATGACCGACGGGACGTCCGCGTACAACGGAACGCGCTACCGCAACTCGTACTTCTACGACCTGGTCAAGAACAGCGTGCTGCGCATGGCGTTCGTGCTCGCACACGAGCTGAAGCCGCGCGGCGGGACAGCGGTGGCGCTCACCCCGGGCTGGCTGCGCTCGGAGATGATGCTCGACAACTTCGGTGTCACCGAGGATAACTGGCGCGACGCGCTGGCCACGGTGCCGCACTTCTGCATTTCGGAGAGCCCGTCGTACGTCGGACGCGCAATCGCGGCGCTGGCCGGCGACGCCGACGTCGCGCGCTGGAACGGCCAGTCGCTGTCCAGCGGGCAACTCGCGCAGGAGTACGGCTTCACCGACCTCGACGGCTCGCGCCCGGACTGCTGGCGCTACTTGTTCGAGGTCGAGGACGCCGGCAAGCCGGCGGACGCGACCGGATATCGGTGACGGGCACCGCTCACGGGCCGCGGCGACAACGCCGCGGCCCGTGAGCGGGCCATCGGTCGGTCCGAGCGCTGACCTCCGCAGGCCCCGGAGAGGCCGATTTCGCCGAACAAGCAAAACCACCACGTGCTGCGAGAGCGGTGACGTGATCGTGGTGAGCGATGTGGAGAAGGCACCCGTGAGGCGTCAGGTGGGGATCAGAAAGACGAAGGCGAGTGAACCACCGCTGAAGTGTCGGGATGAGTCTGGCGAGAGTGAGTCGGCTCGGCATACCGATCTACATGGGAAGGCGTTGCGGGCCCTGCTCACGCAGCAGGCGTCCGAGGCCCGAACCGGCGACGCGCCGCCCGGCGTCGGTGAGGTGGGCGCCTTCGTGGACCACGCCGCGCTGGCGTCGGCCGCGGACCCCGACGCGTTGCTGAGCCTGCTGCGGGAGGCGGACTGGTCCGCCTTCGTATCCGAGCGGGATCTGCTGCCGCTGCGGGGGCGGTTGCAGGAATGGGAGCGGACGCACGGGGTCACCGAGGCACACCGATACGCCACCGACCGGATGCGCAGCCTCGGCTGCACCCGGCTGCAGCATCCGTTCCGCCACTTCACGGAGATCGAGGACTACGCGATCAGCCCCTGCGGACGCTACCTGGCGACTGGCAGCTGGTGCGGCGACGACTACCATCGCGGTGGTGTGCTGCAGATCTGGGAGATCGCCAGCGGCCGCTGCGTGAACGTACTCGACCGGATCGAAGGCGGGGTCGGCTGGCCCGGCCACGACGACACCATGCAGTGGTCGGCCGACAGCAGGCGTGTGGGGCTCGCGTACCACACCAACCAGATAGGCGTCTTCGATCCGTTCGACGACGCCACGCACACCTACCCCATAGCCAGCGCGTCGGTGACGGACGGTGGGAACCGGCCCCCGGACTGGGCTCTGGCCCCCGATGGCCGGAGCGCGTTCATCGACTCGGCGTCCTCCTGCGCGGTCAAGGGCTGCGTCGTCCCGCTGGAAGCGGGCGACCTGTTCTGGCTGCCCACGTACGCGCCGCCCCGGCACCCGTATCTGCTGACGGAAACGCTTCCCGCGGAGTTCGGGCAGGAGGGCGATGAGCTGTGGCCGGAGGACGTCAGCTGGTCACACGACGGCAGTTGGCTCCTCGTGTACGACGCGAAGCGCCGGCGAACCTTCGCGATCGACCTGCCCACCAAACAGATGTACTGGCTGACCAAGGAGGAACGAAAGGAGGCGGATGCGTGGCACGGCGCCTCGGCGGGTGGCGATACGGGACAAGTGCGGGTCTCGGTGGGCGGGACCGGTGTGACTTTCCATCGGTCCGACACCGGCGGCGTGCTGAGCCACTTCGAGTTCCTCCGCGAGCCATCGAAGCCCCGGTGCGTGGAACACGAGTTCGCGTTCGACGATCACCCCGTCAATTTCGCGCTGGACGACGACACCTGGTGCGCCGCCTTCGAAGAGGGGGTGGTCATCGCGCCTCCGGACCGCAGAGAAGACCTGGAAGCGGTCGTGGCCTGGTCGGTCGACCGGCGCTTCGCCTGGCCGGTGCGGTGGGGGCGGACTCACGATCGTGCCGGACGCGAAGGACGCCGCCGAGCTGCTCGGAGAACGCGGCCTCGGCACCTACGTACGGCAGTACGTCGAGCAGCGGACCCGGGACGCGGAGACGAACCCTCGGCGCCAGTCGACGGGTCCTGGCCACCCCCCCCAACACGGCGACGCTGCACGACCTGTTCGCGGCGGCGCGAGACTCCGTGTCCGAACTCAGGAGCAGCTCGAACCACCATGTCTGCAAGCACCTCCGCCACGCGGCACGGCTGCCGGGCCCGACGGGGGGAAGTGGGCGGCGCCGTGGACATGCTCGACGCCATCCCGGAGCCGGACCAGCGCGTCGCGGCCTTTGCCGACGTGGCGACGATCTCGCCCGGGCGGGACGGACCGACGAGGCGCGGGCGTTCTTCGCCGAGGTCGAGGCGGGCGCGGAGGCGGCCCTTGGACCGTACAACGTCGCGGACGTGGCGTCCTCGGTCGGCGGCGCGTACCAGGTCATGGGCGATACGGCCGCGGCCGACGTATGGTTCGCCCGCGCCCGTGACGCGATCGAACCGGAGGCCAACGCATGGCAGAACCGTCTCATGGTCAGCTGGGCGCTGACCGAGTGCGGGCGCGAGGACGAGGCGCGGGCGCTGTGGGCGCGCGGCGAGGAGGAGTGGCGGAAGACCCCCAGCACCTCCTACTCCGTGCCGTGGCTCCCCTATCTACTGGGCACCGGCCGGATCCACCTGGCAGAGGAGTTCCTCACAGCGTGTGACGTGGAATGGGACTGGTGGATGGATCCGGTGATCAGTGTCCTGGCCGACCTCGGTCGGACCGATCTGCTCCGCCTGGGCCAGTCCGATGTCCCGGAGGTGCTAGCGGAGTTGCGCTACGAGAAGGCCCTGCGGATGGCCGAGCAGCGCACGAGGCGGTCCCACCCGGCGAAGCCGAGCGAGGCCGACCTCGCGGCCCTCGCCAAAGCGCACGCCGAGCTGCTCAGGACCCCGCGGGCCCACCGCGAAAGGCCCACCGAGCTGCTCATCAAGCAGGCAGCGGAGTGCGGGCACCTCAGCGCGGTGCTGGACCTGCTCGGTAAGCTTCCTTCGCCCCGCGACTTCAACGGCCGGCCGTCGTCAGCGTTCTCCGCGTTGTGGCGCGCCGCCACGGGCCAGGACGTGGAGCCGTGGTGACACCCGTCTGACCCCGGCCCGACGCCTCTCCCCGGCCACTGCTCCAGGAGCCGGGGAGGGGGGCTCCGCGATTCGGGCGGCTTGGCCGCAGTCGGCGGTGGCCAGGTCCTGCTCAGCCAGCGGGGTGAAGTCGACGTCGAGCTTCGGGTCGTACGCCTCCGGCTCGATGCCGAGTTCGTGCGTTGAGTACTCGCCGAACCGCTTGATGTGCTCGGTCAGGTACGGCGAGACGTGCGCCAGGTCCTCGGCGGCGATCTCCCAGCCCTCCTCCAGCATCTGGCGGACGATCTCGGCGATGTCCAGGGCGTTGTGGAAGATCACCGCGTTCGTGAGCAGGGCGTTGAACTTCATCGCCTTCTCCTGCTCCACGGGGTCGTTGTCGGCGATGACGCCCTGGTTGCCTGAGCCGACCCACTGGGAGAACCGGTTGAACGACTCCACCTTGTTCGTCGCCGCCGTCACCCGCTGGCGCATTGGGGCGTCCGTCAGATACCGCAGCAGCTGCACGGTACGGATGACGCGGCCCACCTCGCGGAACGCGGTGTACGTGGCGTTCTTGTGCGACCCGGACCGCAGCCGTTTGAGCGGCGTCGCCGAGGAGGAGGCGGCCCAGGGGAGTTGGGTGTGGCTGACAACGCCTTGGCACGAGTGCACCAATTGTTCCGGTACTACCAGGTGCCTTGGGAGGCATGATCCGGATCTTTAGCGTGGAGGACCAGGTCGATTAACCGGCCAATCTGTGCAGTTCTTCGGCGACCAGAAAAACAAACTCGGCGCTGAGCCTCTCGACGCCCCGGGACTCAGTTGTGCGATTCAGGTGACGAAGCATGTCTTCGACCCGGCAAAGCCGGCGAAGGGCCGCAGGAACCAGATACGGCCGATCGGACGGGAACGGGTACCCCGATATCCTCAAGCTCAGCGTTGGCTTCTTCCTCCCATACTGCGAGCAGCGCCGGGGTCCACCTGATGCGCTGCCGGGGCAGGGCGATCGATGGAGTAATCGATGCATTTCTGCCAGTCGTAATGGGTTGAGCGGTTCGGCACCCAGGTCCGGTGCTGCGGTGGCCAAATGCACGGCAGAAAATGCCACCTGGGACCCAACCTGGAATACCAGCCTTGCACATGCAAGGCAGTGACCTCCGGGGAGCTCGTTAACCTCAAGATCGGCATTGTCCGGGTGGCCTTTGGCGAGCGGATGTGGTTCTTCGTTCCATCCCCAGTCCATGGTGACATCGTGACAGAGTCGGCTGGTATGAGCCGTACGAACCGGCCATGGGCGGTATCGACGCGGAGCCCGAGTATGCGCATCGCGGGGGTCACGCCACAGGGACCAAGGCCTCGTTTCCGCCCTTCAACGAGAAACGGTGCGTGCACCGGTATGTGCTGAATGATCACCTGGAGGCGGAGTAAGTGCGGGAGCGGCGTTGCCTGGACGGCTGCGCCGTTCCTTGCAGCTTCTCACCTGCCTCTCACATGCCTCTCACGGACTGGGAGTCACAAGGCGGCAGACGGTGTCATCCTCGTGGCAGTGAACAGGACCTGACCTGCGCTACCTGGACGCAGCAGCACTGGCGATAACAGGACGTCAGGCGGCGTCGACCGCTGGGGCGCAGGTTCAAATCCTGTCGTCCCGACCAGCGTTTTCGCAGGTCAGAGGCCGTTTTCCCGCTCGCGGGAAGGCGGCCTCCGAGGCCTGCCTCTCACAACTTCTCACATCCTCTGCACTTGATCACGTCAAGTGCGCAGGTAGCGGCGAAAGCCTCCGGCGATGCCCTGTTGGCGTGAGCCCCATGGATTGGCGTCTGGCTTGGGGCTTTGATGCAGTCCGGCTGCGAAGAGATCGCGAAAGGCTCGAAGCCCTGTGCAGTACGCCGTTGGCATCAACGTCGAGGCTGACTTCGATCCGCAGGCACCCTTTCGGAAGGGCGGATAGCGGCGACAGTTGGACTGAGCCGAGGACGGTGTTGTGGGCTGCGTTCTTATGTTCGCCCTCCAAGATGATGGCGCCCCGTGCCCTCGGCGCACATCGTCGAGAAAGTTCGGGTGATCCGGTCGACGAGGTCAGGAAGCCAGGGGTGCCGGATCCTCGGCGTGCCCGTCCGGCCCGCCGCCAGTGCCCTTCCGCGGGTCGAGGACCGATCCCAGCCAGCCGGCGAGGAACCCCACGGGAATGCTGACAAGGCCGGGGTTGCGCAGGGGGGAGATCGCGAAGTCGGCGTCCGGCAGCAGGGCCGTCGGATGGCCAGAAACCGCAGGGGACAGGGTCACTAGGAGCAGAACGGACAGCAGACCGCCGTAGATACTCCAGGATGCTCCTCGGGTCGTGAAGCCCCGCCACCACAGGTTGTAGAGAATGGCGGGCAGCACCGCCGATGCCGCGAGGGTGAACGAAACTTCGACCAGGAACGAGATGTTGAGGTGCTGGGCGAACATGGACAGCCCGATGGCGCCGCCACCGATGAGCAGCACAGCCCCCCGTGCCACGGCGAGTTCCTCCTTCTCCGAAGCCAGGCCCCGCTTGATCGTCGCTCCGTAGATGTCGTGGGCCAGCGAGGCCGCCGCGGTGAGGATGAGACCGGCCACAACCGCCACGATCGTGATGAAGGCAAGGCAGGCGATGGCAGTGAGCAGGGCCGGGCCGCCGAGGGAGCGGGCGAGCAGGAGCACGGCGGTCTTGCCGGATGGACTGTCCGAAGCGATGGTCGCTGTGCCGAGCAGGCCGGCCGCACCGAGCCCGATCACTACGGCCGCCAGGGAGAAGCAGACGATCAGAAGGCTGGCGAACTGCATCGATCGCCTTGCCTCGCGTGCGGTGGCCACGGTGCCGATCCGCATCAGCACATGGGGCAGGCCGGCGGCTCCGAGCAGCCTGGTGAGCTCCAGGCTCAGCGAATCCAGTTCGCTGGTGCCTTCGTTGGAGCCGATGCCGGGCCGCAGGAAGTCGTCACCGAACGCGCTGTGGTCAGCGGCGGCACTGAGCAGGGCTGCCGGGTTCCAGCCGTAGCGCGAGAGCACCGCGAGCATCAGGACGGCAGCGCCGGTCAGGAGCAGCACGGCCTTGACGCACTGCACCAGGGTCGCCGCCCGCATGCCGCCGCCGATGACGGAGAGAATCATCAGGACTCCGAGACAGGCCACGACGGTCCTCTGGGCGGTCGGCCCGTCCAGACCCAGGATGGGCGCGGCGAGCGCCCCGGCGCCGACGAGCTGCGCGATCAGATACAGCAGCGAGATGGTCAGAGTCGCCGTGCCGGCGGCCATGTGGGTGGGCCGCGGGCGCAGGCGGCGTGCGAGGGAGTCACCCACGGTGAACCGTGCGGAGCCGTGGTAGGCGTCGGTGACCACGAGCAGAAGAACGATCCAGGCAGCTGTGGAGGCCAGCACGTACAGGATGCCGTCGTAGCCCGTGAGCGAGATCAGTCCCGGATTGCCCAGCATGCCGGCGGCGGACATGTAGCAGCCGAAGACGGCCAACCCGTTGCCGATCCACGACAGTCGGCGATGGCCGAGGTAGAAGTTGCTGAGGCTGTCCAGGCCGACGGCAGCGAGGAAGAGGAACATCGTGCAGGCGACGAAGGTGGCGAAGATGGTGAAGATCGGGAAGGTGTCGCTGGGACGAGCCTCAGCAAGCAGGGTGATCAACGGTGGCTCTCCGGGTGCGGGAGGGAGGATCCGAGGCGCTCGGTCAGCGGATCGACAGCGGCCCTGGCGTAGCGCCCGTACCACACGGCGGCCCCGGCCGTGATGCCGAGCTGCACCAAGAGCAGGACGAGGCCGACGTTGAAGGGGCCGGCCACCGGCAGGCCCAGCAGGCCGTCGGCCTGCGTGGCAAGGACCGCGATGACCATGTCGACGGCGAGAACCGTGAGGGTGACGCGTACCGGGAGTCGGCGCGCTGTGCGCAGCTGCCGCACGGCCAGCTCCGACTGGCGGCTCGGGGAGGCGGCGGCAGCGGACGCGGCGGTGGCTGCCGATGGCGACGGGGCTCTACGGGCCTGCTGCTCGTCCCATGTCAGGACGGCGGCCATGTGCAGGGCCCAGGATCTTCGCTCTCCCGGATTCTCGCCGCCCGCTTCGGCCGCGAGCAGGGCCTCCCGGTATCGGGGAAGCAGAGATTCCGGCGCGTCGAGGGCCGCGTACGTCTGAATGATGGCCCGCCTCAGCTCCGCAGGGCTGTACAGCGAGCCATGCCGGAGTCCGCTGAGGTAGAGGGCGACGACGATAGGGGCGTCGTGGTCGGCCGACCGGTCGTGGGAGGACACGAGGTCTCCTTCTGACGGGTGGAAGGGAAGGGCGGAATGGCCGTATGGATCCGGCCGTGCGGGAATGGGCCTGCGACATCAGCGAATTGACGTGATGAATGTCAGGCGAGCGTGGCGGAGTTTGTCGGCCGAGCGTCCACGGGGGTTACCGTGTCCGAAAGCCGACCGGACGGGAAGTGGCGAAACCGCAACGACTGGGCGTACTTGCGTACGTTGCGTTCACCGCGACGCCTTCCTCATGCCGGCTTGCGGAGGACCTCCAGGCCGTCGATATCGGGCAGTCCGAGGTCGAGCAGTACACACGTCGGCCTGCCGGTAGCGGCCGAGGAGATCCTCGCCGCGGTGCACCCTGGTCGGGAGGTGACCGTGCTCGTACACGACTTCGGCCGGCGCGTCGGCCACACCGTCGTCGTCCTCGGCCGGCAGTACCCGCACGGTCACCCTCTCCGTGCCGGGATGTCCCCGCCGTGCCGCTCGGGTTCGGGGAGGTTCTCCTCCAGCGGCGAGCCGGCCGACGTCCTCGGCCTTCACCACCGCGCTGATCGAGGTGTAGGAGCTGATGGCCACATGCCCACGACGATCAGCTAGGTGGCCGAGGTCGAGTACTCGCCTCCCACCGACAAGCCTTGCAGCAACCGCCGACCGTGGCGGTCGGCGTAGCGCCCGAGAAGCCAGCCGCCAATGGGCCGCATCAGGAACCCGACGGCGAATACCGCGGCGGTGGGCAGGAGCTGCGTGGTCTGGTTTCCCGAGGGGAAGAACGCCGCGGCGTAGACGCTGAAGGCCGTGTACGCGTACCAGTCGTGCCACTCGATCAGGTCGCGGGGTCCTCATCTGTGTAGACATCCGAACTCCCTTGTCTGTGACCGGACCACAGTCACGGGGAGTGGACGGCCGATCAATATCGGCGACGGAGTTCTAACAGTCCCTTAGGACGATGGGTCATCGCTCGTTGTGGGCGCGCGCCCACCTCCTTCGGCACCGTCCTGCTGCCCGTCCTCCGCGCGTCCCACCCGTGGGATCACACGGCGGCCCGCGGCGGCCAGGCGTGCATGGCAAGCCGGCGACCGAACTGTTGCTCCAGGGCCGCACCGGCCATGCGACCAGCCCGCGGGCCGCGCGAAATCGCTCCGTCGCGGTGCTGATCGCCGGGGAGAAAACCGGAGACCGGCTACGCCGCCGCTGGTGCGAACGCTGCCGGTCCAGGGGTCGCCGGCGTCTTCCCGCGCGTTAGGCTGATCGAATCTGACCCGTCGGAGAGGGTTCCACAGCGCGGGTCCATGGCCGGTCCGCAGCTTGCCATGGCGAGGGAGGTCCCCATGCGGATGGCACGCGTGCTCGCCGCCGCCGCTGCCGCATTGCTGCTGCTGGCAGGGTGCGCCGGGAACGACGAGCCGCCCCGTCCATCCGGGGAGATCAAGGTGGCCGCCGGCAACCCGGGCGGCGTCTACGCGGACTACGGAGCCGGCTATGCCGACCTCATCGAGCGTCGGCTGCCCCGTGTGTCGGCCCCGGTCCTGCACACCGGTGGCAGCGTCGACAACCTTCGCCAGGTCGAGGCCAAGCAGGCGCAGGTCGGCTTCGCCCTCGCCGATTCCGCCGCGGACGCCGTCGCCGGGCGCCCGCCCTTCTCCGGACGCCTGCCCGTGGTGGCGCTCGCCGCCCTCTACGACAACTACGTGCAACTGGTGGTCCGCGCAGATAGCCCGGTCCGCAGTGTGGACGCACTGCGCGGGCGGCGGGTCTCGGTGGGTGCCGAGGGCTCCGGCACCGCTTTGATCGCCGAACGCATCCTGAAGGTCGCCGGGCTCTCTGCCGACGAGGACGTGACTGCTCAGCGACTGGATGTGCTCGGGTCGGCAGACGCCTTGGCCGCCGGGCGGATCGACGCTTTCTTCTGGAGCGGCGGCCTGCCGACGGGGGCGATCACCGAGCTCCGCCGGAGCACGCAGATCCGCCTGGTCGACCTCGGCGGTGTGGTCGGGGAGCTCTCCCGGTCCTACGGTGAGCTCTACACCGAGACCACCGTGCCCGCTGTGGTCTATGGGCCGCAGAGCGCGGTGACCACGGTGAGCGTGCCGAACTTCCTGGTGGTGCGGCGGGACATGCCGGAAGCGCAGGCGTACTGGCTGACCCGGCTGCTGTTCGATGGCCAGGCGGAACTCATCCGCGCCCACCCGGAGGCCCGTCGCCTCGACCGGCGCACGGCGATCTCCACCCATCCGCTGGATCTGCATCCGGGCGCCGCTCGCTGGTACCGCGAGTCGCATCCCTGACACCCGTCACGCAGGAGCGACCGGGAGCGCGGGGGCGGCGGGCAGCCGTATGGTGGCGGTGAATCCGTGAGGCTTCGCGCGTGCCAGGCGCAGCTCGCCGCCGCCCGCCTCTACCAGGGTCCGGGTGAGCGCGAGGCCGAGCCCCGTACCCCGTACGTTCTGGTGGCGCGCGCTGCGCCAGAACCTGCCCCCGGCCTGGGCCAACTCGTCCGGGGTCAGCCCGGGGCCCCGGTCTCGTACTGTCACCTCTACGACGCCGTCGGTTCTGCCCGTCGTGCCCCCTACGTCTCCTGAGCCACCGCTGTCGCTACCGTCACCGACGGGGGTGCGGGTGACCGACACGTCGACCGGTGTGCCGGCGCCGAACTTGAGCGCGTTGTCGAGCAGGGTGTCCAGGGCGTGGTCGAGGCAGTCGGGCAGGGACAGGGCCCACATCCCGTCGGGAACCTCCGTCGTGAGCGGAGCACCTGCGCTGGCGAAGGCCGCCCGCCAGGCGTCGACCCGGTGGGCCACCACGGCCGAGACGTCGACGGGCCCGCGTTCGGCCTCCGACGCCTCTGCCCTGGCCAGTCGCAGCAGCCCGTCGAGTATCTCGCCGAAACGGTCGGTCTCCTCCACGGCGTAATGCAGCTCGTCCAGACCACGCGGGTCGCTCACGAACTCCTCCAGGTTCTCCACCCGCAGCCGAAGTGCGGTCAGCGGGTTGCGCAGCTGGTGGGACGCCTGCGCCACGAACGCCCGCTGCTGCTCCTGGGCCGCGTGCATGCTGTCTGCCATGAGGTTGAATCGGTTGGCGAGGTGGCGCAGCTCCGGCGAGCCGACCCGCTCCGAGACACGGGTCTTCAGGCGCCCGAGGGCGACCTCGTCCGTGGCGCGGTCCAGCTCATGGACCGGGCGGAGCACCCATCGGACTACCGGCAACGCGACCGCCGTCACCACGACGGCCAGCGCGACGAAGCTGCCCAGCCCCACGAGTGTCAGATGGTCTGCGACCTCGGAACGCACCCGGTCGGTGGGGGAGACGATCAGCACGGCGCCCAGCACCCGACCGTCGCGCTTGACCGGCTCGGCCAGCACGAACGGGCGGCCCTCCCACGGCCACACCACGCCCGGTTGCTCAGGAGGCCGGTCGGCCAGGGCCCGCAGCAGCGCCGACCGCACCTGCGGCTCGTCCAGATCGACGGGGCGTGGGGCCACCACGGGCTCGCTGTCCGCGTCGATCACCACGACCCGGGAGTCGTGGAGACTCGAGTAGCGCTGGGCGGTGGCCTCCAGCCGGCCGATCCGCCCTGATTCCATGGCCGTGGCGGACATGTCGGCGAACCAGGCGCTGTCCTCCACCCGCCCGATGAACGAGTTCTGGACCGTGCGCTCCGCCGTCGCCCGGACCAGTGGCAGACTCAGCGCGACGATCAGGACTGCGACCAGGACGAAGACAATGACCAGAAGTCGGCGGCGCATCCGGCGTCCTCATCCGTCAGTCCCGGGCGCGGACAGGCGGTACCCGAAGCCGCGCACTGTCTGCACCAGAATGGCCGACTGCCCCAGCTTGCGCCGCATGGTGGCCACGTGTACGTCGAGGGTCCGCGACATTCCTTCGAACGTCGTCTGCCACACCTCCACCACGATGCGGTCCCGGGAGACCGCGGCGCCGCCCGCGCGTGCCAGCACGGCCAGGACATCGAACTCCTTGCGGGTGAGGGGCACGAGCCGCCCGTCCACGACGACGGTGCGCCGCCCGAGGTCGATCTCGAGGCCCTCGACCGCGAGGAGCTGGTCCTCTGGGGTGCGCCTGATCATGCAGCGGCGGAGCACCGCCTCGATCCGGGCGAGCAGCTCCGCGGTGCCGAACGGTTTCACCACGTAGTCATCAGCGCCGCTGCGCAGTCCCCGGACGCGGTCGGGCTCGCCTCCTCGCGCGGTCACCGCGATCACCGGGACGCCGGCCCGGGCGCGCAGCTCCCGGCATACCTCGATTCCGTCCCGGTCCGGCAGGCCCAAGTCGAGCAGAACGAGATCGACCGCGGGCGCGGCCAGGGCGTCCGCTGCGGTGGCGGCGCGCAGCACCTCGTACCCGTTGCGCCGCAGGGCACCCGTCAGTGCGCCGGCGACCCGGTGGTCGTCTTCGACAAGAAGTATCCGCACGCAGCCTCCCGGTCCGCGGATCCGCCGGGCCCTGCGTCCCTCGGCATGGATGCCCAGGCCGCGCGGGCCACAGGCGTCGTGACGAGCGTAGAAGTGATCCCCGTCACTCAACCCTAAACCTACGTTAAGGCGGCGGGACTCCGCTGTTGCCGGCTTGTAACGGCTGCCACGGTCATAGGCGAGAGCAACCGCAACGTCCCAGGAGATCGCCGAGATGACCATGGCAGCGACGCCGTCCGAGCCGAGGGAGCGCACGCCCGAGGAACTGGTCGCCGAGTTCGAGCAGGAACGGCCGGCCCGCAGACTGTCTCCCCCGTTGTCCGCGGCCGTGTCCGCGGTGTGCGTCGCGCTCTCGGTCTTCGCGCTCTATGTGGTCTTCTTCCCGCTGGCCAACGGCAGCCAGTACTACCTGACGGTCTTCCTCGCCGCGACGCTGCCGCTGGTCTTCCTGACCCACCGCGGAACGGTGCGCGTACCGGCACTGCTGCTGCGGTGGCACCGGGGCGGCGGTACGGCATCGGGCCAGGGGGCGGCTGCCCGCCCCGACAACCCCGGGTGGCTCGACTGGCTGCTCGCCGCGTCGGCGCTCGCCGTGTGCCTCTACCCGCTGCTGGAGTTCGACGCTTTCATCGAGCGGCGGCAGCTGCCCACGGCACTCGACGTGGTGGCCGGAGTCGCCGTGATCCTCCTGGTCCTGGAGGCGTGCCGCCGGACCACCGGCTGGGTGCTTCCGGCCTTCTGCGCGGCCTTCCTGCTCTACGCGTACTACGGCGGACTGCTGCCGTACGACTGGTCGCTGGCGCACGGCGGCTTCGACATCGACGCGATCGCGGCCCACTTCTTCATGAGCACCGACGGCCTCTACGGCGTGCCGCTGAACGTGGCCGGTACCTACATCATCCTGTTCACCATCTACGGCGCGGTCCTCGACATCTCAGGTGCCGGCAAGTTCTTCATCGACCTTTCCTTCGCGGCCTTCCGCGGCTCCCGCAGCGCCCCCGGTCGTACGGTGACCGCCGCAGGCTTCCTGCTCGGCACCGTCTCCGGTTCCGGCACCGCGACCGCGGTCAGCCTGGGCTCGGTCGCCTGGCCCATCCTGCGCCGGTCCGGCTACGGCAAGGAGCAGGGCGGCGGAGTGCTCGCGGCCGCCGGGATCGGCGCGATCCTCTCCCCGCCCACCCTGGGCGCCGCGGCGTTCATCATCGCCGAGTACCTGAGGGCCAGTTACCTCACCGTCCTGCTGTACGCCCTGGTGCCCACGCTCCTGTACTACCTGGGCATCGTCCTCGCGGTCGAGATCGACGCCCGCAAACACCAGGGACAGCCCGTGGTGGGGGAGGAGCGCACATCGGCGCTGCGGCTGCTGGGACGGTTCGGCTACCACTTCCTCTCCCTCTTCATGATCGTTGGCTTCATGGCGATGGGACTGCCCCCGTTCAAGGCGGTGGTCTACGCGACGGTCCTGCAGTTCCTGCTGTCGTTCCTCGATCCGCAGCACAGGATGACGCCACGAAGGCTTTGCGCAGCCCTCGCCGAGGGCAGCAGGTCGGTGCTCCCGGTGGTCGTCACCTGCGCCGCGGCGGGCATCATCGTCGCCGTCGTCTCCCAGACCGGCCTCGGCCTGAACCTCGCCTCGGTCATCGTCGACGCGGCCGGGGCCTTCGGCGACAACGCGACCGCCGAGCTGATCCTTACGGTCGTCTTCGCGGCGGTGTCGGTGTCCATCCTCGGGCTCGCGGTGCCGGTCACCGCGTCCTTCATCATCGCCGCGGTGATCATTGCGCCGGCCCTGCTCTCGCTCGGGGTCGCCACTCACGAGGCGTACATGTTCATCTTCTACTACGCCGTGCTGTCCGAGGTGAGCCCGCCGACGGCGATGGCGGCAGCGGCCGCCGCCGCCATCACCGGTGGCAGTCCGATGCGCACCATGGTGGCCACCTGGAAGTACTCCCTGCCGGCTTTCCTGGTGCCGTTCGCCTTCGTCCTCACCGACAACGGCGCCCAACTGCTCGGCACGGGGAGCCTGTCGGGCGTCGCATGGACCACCGCGGTCTCCGCCCTGGCAGTCGCCGCGCTGGCCGCGGCCACCGGAGGCCGGCTGCTCGGTCCGGCAGGCCCTGTGGTGCGTGGGCTGTGCGCGGTCGCCGCGCTCTGCCTCCTCTACCTCGAACCCGCCGCGATCACCGCTGGTTTCGTGGCACTCGCACTTGCCGTCGGCGCCCGCCTGGTGCGCCGCAGGCAGCAGACCCGAGCGGTTCCCACTGCGGGTCAGGACCGTGAAGCGGAAACCATCATGGAAGGACAGCTCCACTCATGAAGCACCGAATGCGCGCCCCGCGCCTCAACGTCGCCGTTGCCGCTGTTGTCATCGCCCTCTCCGCCACCGCCTGCGGCGGCGGGAAGCAGACCGCCGACGCGGCTGCGGGCAGCGGGAAGGGAGGTCGGCTGACCATCGCGACCGGCCCAACCACGGGCGTCTACTACCAAATCGGTGGCGGCCTCGCCGATCTGATCTCCGACGACATCGACGGTTACCGGGCCACCGCCACTACCACCGGCGCGTCCGTGCAGAACATCGAGGGTCTGGGGGCCGGCTCCTACGACCTCGCGTTCTCCCTGCTGGACACCGCCAGTGACGCTGTCGAGGGCAGGGAATCGTTCTCCCAGCCCCAGGAGATCGAGGCCCTGACCCGGCTCTACCCGAACTACACGCAGGTGCTGGTCCGGGCCGACTCGGACATCGAGTCCCTTGAGGAACTCAAAGGCAAGAGAGTCTCGATCGGGGCACCCGGTTCCGGAACCGAGGTGATCGCCAACCGGTTGCTCAAGGCCGCCGGCCTGGACCCCGCTCAGGACATCGAGGCCGAGCGCCTCGGCCTGCCGGAGTCCGTGGACGCGATGAAGGACGGCACCGTCGATGCGCTCTTCTGGTCCGGTGGACTGCCCAGCGGTGGCATCACCGACCTCACCACCAGCCTCAAGGGCAAGGTTCGCTTCCTGGACGTCACGCCCCAGCTTCCCGCCCTCACCAAGAAGTACGGCGACTTCTACCAGCGGGGTTCCATCCCAACGTCCGTGTACGGGCAGCCGAAGGCCGTTCCCACGATCGTCGTGCCCAACGTCCTGCTGGTGAAGAAGGGCTTCGACCCCGATCTCGCCGCGAAGATCGTCAACCTGATCTACGAGAAGAAGAGCGCTCTGGAGAAGGTGAACGCGGCCGCGGCGGAGATCGACCTCGACCACGCCGACGAGGCCGCCCCCGTCCCGCT
Organism: Streptomyces sp. 8N616; assembly: GCF_052246385.1. Lineage (NCBI taxonomy): Bacteria > Bacillati > Actinomycetota > Actinomycetes > Kitasatosporales > Streptomycetaceae > Streptomyces > Streptomyces sp. 8N616. Next base: position 17,254 of record NZ_JBQQBY010000052.1, read on the forward strand.
GAACCCTGGCGCCGAGGAAGCGCTCAGGGCCCTGGTCAAGAAGCCGTGACGACATCCAGACGGAGAGGTAGGAGGTCCGGTGCAGCCGGCGCCGGGCATCCCCCTCCAGACCCGGACCGCCGAGCACTGCGCTCCACCCCGGACCGCCGCGCCAAGGGATGAACACGATGCAGATCCTGAGAACTCCCCTGGTCCACAACTTCCCCGTGGCTGCGGAGGATCAAGCGGTGCCGAAGGCCCGTCGGCTGGTCCTGCAGGTGGTCCGTGACTGGGGTCTGCCGCTGCCGGACGAGACGCTGGACGAAACCGCGCTGTTGTCCAGCGAGGTGATCGCCAACGCGGTGCGGCACGCCGCCGGGCCGTGCGACGTGACGGTGCGCTGGACGGGTCTCCGACTGCGGGTGGAAGTGACCGATACGGCTCCTCGGCTGCCCTCTCCGCGTACCCACGCGCTGTACGCGGAGAGCGGCCGGGGCCTGATGCTGGTCGCGTCGTTGGCTGCAGCCTGGGGCACCACGCCCACCGCTACGGGGAAGGTCGTCTGGTTCGAGATGACGCCCCCTGCGACGCCGACCGCGGCCCTCGATGAGCTGGCGTCGTGACGCCGACGCCTCAAGTCCCCAACCTGCGAACAGCTCCGTGCCACCAGAGGGATGACGATGATTCTGAGAACGTTCGGCTGGTCGTTCGCCATCACGGCGCTCGGTGTCGCCTTCGCCGCGTGGCAGTGGGGATGGGAAGCGTTCGGGCTCGTCCTGATCCTATCGATCCTCGAGATCTCGCTGTCCTTTGACAACGCGGTTGTCAACGCCGGCATCCTGAAGAAGCTGAACACCTTCTGGCAGAAGCTCTTCCTCTCCGTCGGCATCCTGATCGCGGTGTTCGGTATGCGACTGGTCTTCCCTCTCCTGATCGTCGCCATCAGCGCGAAGGTAAGTCCGATCGAGGCCGTCCAGCTCGCCATGGACAAGCCGGGGCAGTACGAGGCCCTGGTGACCGACGCCCACGCCGTGATCGCGGCGTTCGGCGGAATGTTCCTGCTGATGATCTTCCTGAACTTCATCTTCGAGGACCGCGACCACAAGTGGCTGGGCCGGCTGGAGCGCCCGCTGGCCAGGCTCGGTAACGTCGGCAGGCTGCCGGTCTGCATCGCGCTCATCGTCCTGCTGGTCTCCACGATGACCTTCGCCACCCAGGCCCATGTCAGCAGCGGCCATGCCGACAAGACGGCCCCCGTCCTGCTCTCCGGCGTCGCCGGCCTGATCACTTACCTCATCGTCGGCGGGCTCTCGAGCTCCTTCGAGAACAGGCTCGAGGAACCGGAAGGGGAAAAGTGGGAGCACGAGCCGGAGGAGCAAGCCGGGGCCGGAAGTAGGCCGGTCTCCGCCGTCGCCCTCGGTGGCAAGGCCGCCTTCTTTCTCTTCCTCTATCTGGAGGTCCTGGACGCCTCTTTCTCCTTCGACGGTGTCATCGGTGCCTTCGCCATCACCAACCACATCTTCTGGATGGCTCTGGGCCTGGGCATCGGCGCCATGTACGTGCGGTCACTGACGGTCTACCTGGTCCGCCAGGGCACCCTGGACGAGTACGTCTACCTCGAGCACGGCGCGCACTATGCCATCGGTGCCCTCGCCGTCATCCTGCTGATCACCATCCAGTACGAGATCAGCGAGATCATCACCGGACTCGTCGGTGTCTTCCTCATCGCGGCCTCCTTCCTCTCGTCCGTGCGGCATAACCGTGCCCACGGCGTGGAAGAGCACGAGGTCGATGCGGCCCTGGACACCTGGCGGGCCTGGTACGGATCCGAGCCACCACGGCCACTGCCTGGGCCGCGGCCACCGGACGGTCTCCACGATCCCGCACAACCCCGGTGATCACGCGGTGGCCGTGCCCGGCTCCGCCGCACGACGCGAAGCCGTACTGAGAGAACCTCACTGCCGCCCCGCAGTCTTCGGGCCCGCCGTCTCCTCCCCGCGGCGGGCCCGGATCGAGCCCGGGCGGGGGGCCTCGTATGCGGGCTGGGCAACCTACTCCCGATATTGCCCTGGTGCGGGGCGATCGCCGCACGCGCTGATCCTCGCTCTGTGTATTCCGCTGGCCGCCCGTGCCGGAGCGCTACGGGCGGCTACGCGCGGCCGACCGCAGTTCTGGGGCTTTTCTGAACGCCCCACCGCTCAGGGCTCCTTGGGCAGGGCCGAGCGCGGTCACGCGGGCGCCCAGGTCGTGCACCGAGGGGGTGAGACCTTTGCATGTACGCGGTGCGGACGCTCCGGGCAGTTGAGGTTGACCCGCGGCCGCTGTCGGTGCACTTCCTCCCAAGATCACGAGCGCCCGAGATCGGCTAGCGTCGGTCGCATCCACCAGGCCTCGCTCCGGATGCCGTGCAGCAAGGACTGTCGTGCCCCCGCTGGCCAACTCCGCTGGATTCATTCCACGAATGTGCGCCAAGACGGTACGTGCATCATGACTGGCCCGCGCGTGGCGCCTTCTCACCTCCTCTCACAGGTCTCTCACGGACTGGGTGTCACAAGGCGGCAGACGGTGTCATGCTGGTGGTAGTGAAACAGGACCTGACCTGCACCACCTGGACGCAGCAGGATTGGCGATAACAGGACGACACGCGGTGTCGACTGCTGGGGGTCAAGGGGTCGCAGGTTCAAATCCTGTCGTCCCGACGGTGTCGAAAGGCCCGCTGAGATGGGAGAGTTCCCAGCTCAGCGGGCCTTTCGCGATTCTGTCAGCGACTGCCAATCTCACGGCCCGTCAGGCGCTTGGGGACCACGTGGGGACGGCGCCGGAGAAGAAGTCCCTGATCAGACCCTGTTTCCTTGGGGACCAAGATCGTGATCGGTTTGCCACCTGTTGTTAGCTACCTACAACGACCGCAGTGACGTGGCCAGTGCCGCCGAGGGGGCGGGCGCGCCGGACGGGTGGGCGCTGAGGGACCTGCCGGCCTCGGCGACCGCCCGCAGATCCGGGTGGAGATACCGCTGCGTGGTCAACAGCGAGCCGTGACCCGCGATGACCCGCAGCACGTGGAGGGGGACGCCGGCGTCGGCCATCCAGGTTAGGCCGGTGTGGCGTAGGTCGTGGCGTCGGAGGTGTTCGTATCCGAGCAGGTTGACGACCTCGTCCCAGTGGGTGGCGTCGCGCAGCACGGCGGTGCTGATCCGACCGCCCCGAGGACCGGTGAACAATCGGGCATCCGGATTGGAGCCGGCGGCCAGGAGCCGCTCGGCGACCAGAGGCCGCACTTCCTCGATCAGAGGGATACGGCGCGTCATCTTCCCCTTGGTGCCCTTGTCGGCCAGACCACCGGGGGAGGGAGTCGTCTGACGGCGCACCGTCCAGATCCAGTTGACCGGGTCGATATCCTTGACGCGGACGCCGGACACTTCGCCGATGCGGGCAGCGGTGCAGGCGGCGAAGGTGACCACGTTGCCCCAGCCGATGTAGTGGCCGTGGGACCGCTGGACGAGCTGTACCGTGCCAAAACCCGGATCCGGCCTGTCGCCTGGCGTGATTCCTGGTCCCTCAGGCTGCTCGGTGGTACTCGTTGATGAGGCCGCCGAGGACTTTGTGTCGCTGGACCGCGGTGTCCAGCGGGATCACGGTGACCGGGTCGTGGTCGGGCGGGAGTTGATTGCGGCCCTGGTGTGGCCGATGGGTATTGAAGTGCCGGGCGTATGCGTCCAGGACGGTGACGGCATGCCGTTCCCGGTAGAGGAGGAGTCGGTCGGTGCACTCGTCGCGGACGCTGCGTACGAACCGCTCCGCGTACCCGTTCGCTGCGGGCAGACGAGGCGGGATCTTCACCACCTCCACGCCCTCGGAGGTAAAGACGGCGTCGAAGGCGGCCGTGAACTTCGTATCCCGGTCCCTGATCAGGTGGCGGAAGGATCCGATCCGGGTGCCGAAGTCGGCGAGGAGATTGCGGGCCTGCTGGGTAACCCAGTCGGCGGTGGGGTGGTCGGTGACGCCGAGAATGTGGACGTGTCGGGTACGGACCTCCATGACGAACAGGACATACAGCCGATGCAGGTTGATCGTGTCCAAGTGGAAGAAGTCGGTGGCCAGGAGCCCTTCGGCCTGCGTGCGCAGGAAGTTGCGCCAGGTCGGGTCGCCCTGTCGGCGCGGTGCCGGGCCCAGTCCCGCGCGGCTGAGGATGCGGCGGATCGTGCCGGCTCCCACTCGGTGACCCAGGCCGAGCAGTTCGCCCTGGATCCGTCGGTGTCCCCACCGCGGATTGTCCCGGGCCATGCGGATGACCAGAGCGCATGTCTCCTCGCCGACTGCTGGGCGTCCGCCACGCGGGGGATAGGTCCACTTCCGGGAGACCAGTCGACGGTGCCAGCGCAGCAATGTCCCCGGGGTGACCAGCCGCACTCGGCGCAGCTCGCGCGGCAGCAGCCGGGCCAGGACGGTGAGTACGGCGCGGTCCGGCCAGGACCAGCGCGGCTGCGGATGCTGCCGCCGCAGGACCGCGACCTCATGCCGCAACACGAGAAGCTCGACGGTCTTGCTCGCGTCGCTGCGCACGAGAAGTACGAGCCATCCAAAGACCTGACGCAAGGCCAGATAGAGCAGCCGGAAGAACATGAGCAATGATCCTGCCGGGACTCGGTCTCTACCGCGAACCTGCAGGTCAACTCATGCGGCCGCGTTCTGGCACGGTGCAGCCCTCGTAGGGCTCGCACCTGCGGCTTGGTCATGCACGGCTGTGACGACCACCGCGGACTCGCTGACCTGCGCTTTTCGACCGTGAGACGTAGGGAGGCCGTACCGTGTGTGCCCCAGGGGCGCACACGGTACGGCCGCTTGTCCAAGACGGAACACGGACTTGACCTGTGGCTTCGAGCGAAGCGCGAGCCGCAGGTTGGGCGCCCCCGGCGGGACGCCAAACAGAAGGTGGAAGGTCTGACCAGGGATTTCTCACCGGGCGACTGGTCATCGAAGGCCGGTTTGAGCTCCCTGCGCGGAGGACAGTCTGATGGCCGCTACGAAGCCGACGACGATTACTCACAGTCAGGCCAAGGTCAGGTTGGAGCGGCGGATTACTCTCCGTGCGGTAACCGTGATGATGACTGCGGTGGTCGGCCTGGCGTTCCTCTTAGGCTTCGGCAATGTGTGGACCTTGGCGATGCGATTGGGGGTGCCTCCGTGGGTGGCGCCGCTGGTGGCGCCGGCGGTGGACCTGTCGGTCATGGGCCTGCTGCTGGGAACTCGGTACCTCGCCCTGCATGGTGCGCGTCCTCAGCAGCTTCGTCCCGCCCGTCGACTCTTGGTCTTCTTCAGCACCATAACGTTGGCGCTGAATGTGACCGATCCGCTCATCGCCGGTCAGGTGGGCAAGGCAGCTTTCGACGCAGTCGGGCCGCTGCTGCTCATCGGTTGGGCCGAGGTTGGTCCGGGTTTGTTACAGGCCATTAGAGAGCTTCAAGCGCTGGGGTTATGGGCGAAGTCGAGTCCAGTTCTGGTGATGAAGGCGTCGATGAGCCCGTCGCGGTGCTGCATGCGTTTGAGTCGGGTCTTGACCAGCCTGGTCAGCTGGTCCAGGGAGCGCTTGGTGAGATTGGCCAGGGATGTCTTCAGGTGGGCCCATACGGCTTCGACTGGGTTGAGTTCGGGAGCGTAGGACGGCAGGTGGTAGACGTGCAGCCAGTCGCGGGCTGCGATCAGCTGCCTCATCCGCACGCTGCGGTGGGTGTTGAGGTTGTCCCACACCAACACGATCGGCCCTCCGAGTTGCTGGTGGGCGGCGTCCAGCAGCCTGGCGTAGTCGGTCTCGGCGAAGCCCTTACGGCCGTCGTGGCGGCTGCGCCATGGGCGGGTGCGGTAGTCCAGGGGGGTGTGCTGTCCGTGCTTGTGGCACACCAGCGCGGCCAGCGAGAGCCGGACCGTGCCAGCGGCGGTAACGCGGACGACGGGGGTGTGCCCCGCTTTCCCCAGGTGCGGCCCTTGGGCGGCCTCAGCCCTTGCCCGGCCTCGTCCTCGAAGCAGAGCCAGGCGCCCAGGTCCGCCGCCTTCTTTTATGGCGGGCCACTGCTCGGCCTTCCACTCGGCGATCTTCTCCTCGTCTCGCTCGGTGGCCCGCTGGGAGGGGACCTGCACGCTCCAGCCCATGCGGTGCAGCAGCAGGTCCACGCCGGCCAGGGTGTACTGCGCCCGGAAGCGTCGATGGATCAGCTCCGCGATCCGCGCCAGGTCCAGCGCTGGTCCTCCGCCCAGCCGTGCGCTGCCGGACCCGCCTGCAGCAGAGCTTCCAACTCCCGTAACTGGGTGCCCGTGAGCTTGCACGTCGCACCCCCCGGGCCCTTGGAGGCCAGGGCCTGCCGGCCTCCGGCCTTGAACGCCCGATGCCAGCGGTTTGCCGACATCCGCGAGACCCGTAAGCGCTGGGCCACCTCCCGCTCGGACGCACCCGCAGCGAACATGTCGGCAGCCTCGAACCGCACCCGCTCACGCCGAGCCCGTTCCTCGGCGGTCAGACCGCCCCCATCGGGATACCTCATGCTTCCGGCATAGCCAACAGGGCGTCAGATGTCAGCGGTGCAGCAGGGCGCATAACCCCAGCGCTTGAAGCTCTCTAGCCCGTTGGCCAGGGCGAGCAATCCAGCAACAGGCCCGGTCAATGTCGACGACCCACCGTTCCTCCCTGTGACGGTGCCCGGCATGCGACCTGTGATTGCGCGTGCCCTCGAGTGAGCTGTTGCGTCACCGGGGCGGTCAGGTCGATTCTGCTCGCCCCCCGACAGTGCCCAGACAGTGCCCAGCTCACGGGTATACTGCGGGTCTACGGCTGGGCAGGCAGCGGCTGTTCAGTCCAGATGCACTTGCCGTCGATGGTGTAGCGGGCGCCCCAGTGCTGGGAGAACGCGGCAACGAGCTGGAGTCCACGTCCGCCTTCGTCGGTTTCGGCGGCTCGGCGGATCCTGGGAGTCGCCTGGCTGCCGTCGAAGACCTCGCAGATCAGGGTCCGGCTGAGCAGCAGGCGCAGCTGGATGGGACCCTTGGCGTGCCGAACGACGTTGCCGACTAGTTCGCTGGCCAGCAGTTCCGTGGTCATCAACAGGTCGTCGAGGTGCCAGGCGGTGAGCTGCTCCCGGACATGCCTGCGCGCCAGGCCAGCGGCCACGGGCTCGGCGGGAAGCGGCCAGGACGCGATGTTCTGGGGAGCCAGCCGCTGAACGCGAGCGATGAGCAGGGCGGCGTCATCCGTGGTCAGCTCCTGGGCGGGCAGCAGCGTGGTGGTGAGGGCGTCGCACAACCGGTCGAGGTGTTCGCGTGCGTCACACGGATCGGGGCGTGGCGCCCGCCCGTCGCCGCTCGGGCCGACCGAGGACCCGGTGCGGAACGCGCCTGGGCCGACGGTGAGGCATCGGGCCACGGCGGCCATGCCACTGTCGATGTCGCGGGTGGCCGACTCGACCAGACCGTCGGTGTACAGCACAAGCAGGCTGTCTTCGGGCAGATGCAGCTGGATGGTGCTGAACGGAGGCTCAGCTGCGCCCAGGGGCGGGTCGGGGGGCAGGTCCGCGAAGAACACGGTGCCGTCGGGAAGGGCAATGGCGGGTGGGGGATGGCCCGCTGAGGCGAGGAAGCACAGGCCAGTGGTGGGGTCGTAGATGGCGTACAGGCAGGTGGCGTAGAGGTCGTCGCCGAGGTCGCTGACGAGGTCATTGAGGTGAGCAAGGATCTCGTCGGGCGGCAAGTCCAGGTCGGCCAGGGTGTGCACGGCGGTGCGCAGGCGTCCCATCGTGGCGGCCTCGGTCAGCCCGTGGCCCATGACATCGCCGATGACGAGGGCGACGCGGTCCGCCGACAGCGGGATGACGTCGTACCAGTCGCCGCCGATGCCAATGCCACTCCTGGCGGGCAGGTAGCGGGCTGCGGCAACGACGGCGGGCGTGGAGGGCAGTGCGCGCGGGAGCAGGCCACGCTGCAGCTCCTGGGCGCGGGCGTGCTCGGTGTCGTACAGGCGGGCTCGGGCCAGGGCCTGGCCGACCAGTCCGCTGAGCGCGGTGAGCAGGGCGCGCTCCTCGCCGGTGAAGTGGTGAGGCTCGTGGAACGAAATGGCGCAGCAGCCTATCGGATCCCCGGAAGCGATCAGAGGGAGGAACGCCCATGCCTGCTTCCCCGACGCAGCCGCCCTTTCGGCCATCCCCGGGTAGAGCGCGATGTACTCGGCCGGCGAGCCCATGAATATCGGCAGACGGGTGCGGAGCACGTCGTTGAACGGGGAGCTGTGGGCTTGCGGCGTCTCGGTGATGCCGCGGAGGAAGTCCGGCGAGTACCCCACAGACCCGACCACGTGCCGACGGCCGCTCTCGAACACCTCGACCACCAGACCTGCGGCATCGAAGGGCGGCAGCACATACTCCGCGACGACCTCGACCACGTCCCGTGCGGTCACCGCATAGGTCAGGGCGCTGGTCAGCTTGCCGATCGGGGCGGTTCGCTGAGCTGTGGCGCGTTCGGCAGCCGCGCGCTGCGCAACGCGGATCTTCGTCTCGGTGACATCGGTGACGTAAAGCGTCAGGCCATTGGGTACCGGGACCAGCCGTATGTGGTACCAGCGCTCATCGGTCGGCCACTGGACGTCGCAGCCCACCGGCGCACCGTCGGCGGCGGCCTGCCGACACCGGGCTTCCAGGCCGGGCACCCTGCCGGCAGGACCGTCCCACAGCACTCGCCCGAGCACGTCCTCTGCCGGCCCGAGGAGGCGCTCGGCCTCGACGTTGATGTACGAGGTCCGCCAGTCGCCGTCCACCACGAGGAACCCGTCACGCAGGTACCGCAGCGCATGGACGACAGGCTCCTGGGCGATCAGCGGGTAGGAGCCGGCCGGCTGCTCTCGCCACCACCGGCGGCTCACCCCGGCGGTGGTCGACTGCGGAACTCGTTGTGCTGCCCAGCGCGCCACTGCCGGCAGGAAGGCCCGCTGCCCGGCCGTCGGCTCACCCGAAGCCGTCAGTACGGACAGGGCCCCCAGCGGTGCGTCCGGGCCGGGTATGGGAACGGCTGCCACCATGGTGGCAGTCGGCAACGACAACGTTACGGATCGCGACGCAGCGGTGTCGTGGGTGTCGTCCGGTAGCGAACCCGCGGCATCGACCACGGGCATCCACGCAAAGGTGCCGTCGCGCACGGCATGGGTAGGCGCCCCGGAAGGTGCGTCCGCCCCGATCTCCTCCCACCCCTGGAATGCGGCCCGAGGGAGTCCGCTGACGACGGCCAGATGTAGGGGGCGACCACCTGACGGCCCGCACCAGTGCGCCATCCCCGCCAGTCCCGTGAGCTCGGCCACCGCCTGGTCCAGCGCGTACTGCAGGGCCTCACCGCCCGTGAGCCCGGTGCCGGCGGCCGCGAGCATGGACAACCGATGCTCCGCCGAGGACTCCGTGGAGGTCACCGGGCCTGCGGAGATCCGGCTTGGTTCTGGCACCATTGGCAATCCCTCACGCGACACAACATACATTTTTGCCCAAACGATATAAACCCTCGCAGCCGCAGCCGCAGCCGCAGCCGCAGCCGCAGCAGACCGCGACGGAACGCCGGCCCAGGGGTCTCGCACGCGATCACGCACACGCTATGGCGTGTGCCGACAGCAGGGGTCGGCTGACTTCTCTGCCAGTCGGCGTGAGGGAGTGCCGTTCCCCTTTTCCCCCGCGAGGTCCAGGCCCGGCTTTTCCCCCGCGAGGTCCAGGCCCGGCGTGACGGCCGGAGTGAGACTGTCCCGGATGCACGAGCGTCAACCACCGGCACAACCGGCGTCAGGGATGCCTTCGAAACCATTGCGTGCCATCGTCACTGCGGCCCGACGGGCTTCCGCTCCGGCGGTGTCTCCACGGACATGCTCCCCACCCGCGGTCGTGCTCCCCGGCGGCACCTTCGACTTCCTCGATGTCCCCGCCAGGCCCCGGCTGGGCGTCGGCGGCCTGCCCTTCGAGACCGCCGAGCTTGACCTGCCCGAGGGCAGCCTGCTGGCCCTCTACACCGACAGCCTCATCGAATCCCGCGATCACGACGTCGGCGTGGGCGTGGGTCTGCGCCGCGCGCTGGCCGAGCCCGCCTCCTGGAGACCGTCTCTTCGACGACGGCATCGTCCAGCCGTTGATCCGCTCCCCGTAGCGGTGGGCGAGGTCAGGCACGTTCACCGCTACGGCCAGCCACCCGGGCGCGGCGGCCGCGAGGGCCTCCAGCGCGGCCCGCACGCTCTGGCCGGCCAACTCCAGCCGGTTCAAATCCCGCACCGCGCTGATCACATGGGTCGAATCGGTGCGCTGCTTGCCCCCGGCCGCCACCAGTCCGGCGTCCTTGCAGTGCTCCAGGAGCCGGTCGAAGACCAGCCGCTCCATGCCGTGTTCGGCCAGCCGGGCCCGGAAACGGGATAGCACACCGTCGTCGAACCCAGTATCCGTCAGCTCCGCACCGATCGCGTACTTCCAGTCGATCGCCCGCACTGCCATCGCCGCGGCCTGCCGGTCGGTCAGGTTCTCCGCGAACTGCAATACGGTGACCAGCGACAACACCCCCCGGCGAGAGCCCCGGAGCACCCCGCACCCCGAACGCACCGGCAAATGGCTCGTCCACGAAGACCTCGCCGAGCCGGTTCCGCACCCGCATCGCCAGGCTTCCCTTCGGGAACGCCGCACACGCCACCGCAATGGTCTGCTCCGGGACCGGCGGCAGTCCCCCCCGGCTGTAACGACATCGCTCACCCTCCCCGCGGCCGCGTGACAGAAGACGGCCACAGAGACGATCATCCCGCGGCGGCAGGACACAGCCCCGAGAATTGCGCAGCAGAGTCGGCAACAGCCTGGCAGCTCACCGAGTTGGCCGACGTGATCGCAGTTGCTTACCGGGGCCGGTGATTACCAATCACTTCCGCGAGAGATGTCCATCCGGCCTGCCTTCAAACTGCTCGGTGCGTCCGACCTCAGTTCCCAAACGGCCCCTCCGGGCGGACCTCCGACGCCGAGTGCGCGTGGGCCGGAACCGCGTTGTCACCGCCTTCATGCACCGAGGTCATCAGGACGGCGAACCACACCAGGAGGATCTGAGTCACCAGACCGATGATCAACGGCGCGATCAATTTGGTGCCGACGACGCCGCCGCCGCTGACGTCTGTACCCGTGGTCGTCGCGTCGACGGCGAGCATGCCCGTGTAGTGCATACCGCTGATGGCGATCCCCATGACCGTCGCCGCGGCCACGGTCGCCGTCTTTCCGGCCACCCGGAGCGTTGCCCACAAGGCCGCGGTGGCTGCGATGACGGCAATGAGGACGGATAGCAGGACAACCTGCCCCGAATATCGGATGACCCCCGGGAATTGCAGGGATGCCATGCCGATGTAGTGCATGGCGGCCACTCCGAGCCCCGACACCAGTCCGCTGCCGAGTAGGGCGTACCACGATCTGCGCACACCGGCGGCGAGCATGCCGAGTCCTACGATGACCACCGCGACGATCAGACTCAGCGTCGTGAGCGTTACGTCGTACCGCAATTCGACCCCGTGGACCGAGAATCCGAGCATGGCGATGAAATGCATGCCCCAGATGCCCGATCCGAGGGTCAGGGCTCCCGCGGCCAGCCAGTTCCATCCCCTGCGCACACCTCGCGCGTGAAAGCGGCGGGCACAGGCGAGCCCGAGGGCGGAGCCCGTGCAGGCCGTCACATAGGCCATCACGGGATAGGCCGCGTTGGAGAACAGATGGTGCTGGACTATCACGACGAGTCCCCTTGGATGCCAACCACGTGTCTCGACACGGCAGGACAACGGCAGTTGGCCCTTGCCGATGCCGACTTCAGAAGTGCTCGGTGCCGAGCACGTTACGCACGGCACTCGCCGCGCTCTACCCGTTGGGCAACACCGTTAGCTCCTCGAAATCTGACAACGTTATCCATAAGAATTCACTCAATAATTCGACTGGAATCGTCCACGATTCTCCTGTCAAGGGTACGAAAATCCCGGACGCTCAGAGCGTCCGGTCAGCCGACGTGAGCCGTTCTGCACGGCGGAGAGGACCTTTGGGTCCCCCAGCACGACCAACCCGTCGGCGTGATGACGAGATCGGCGGTGCAGCTGTTGTCGGTGTATCCGTCGCTCCGAGATGTCGCCGACTGTCCGGCCAGAGCAGCGGACTCCAAACCCGCACGCCGCAGGTTCGAATCCTGCCGCCCCTGCCACACCTCGACAGCCACTTGGGGCGTCCACCTGGTCGGCAATGCGCGGCCCGTACGCTGAAGTGCCCGCGGACGGATAGCCCCGGTGGACGCGCAACCGGATGACGGACGTGACCAGCGCGCGTGGGCGGCCGCGCCTCAGGGAACCGGCAGTGACCTGACAGCCCATCGGCCCCGCGCACACACGCCAACTCTCAGACACACACCTAAAGCGTTGGCTAAAGTCACGCGGTCAGTAGTCGCGTACGGCAGGATCACCGGCAACCACGGGGCACTCGGCAACAGCACCTCACTTCCATGGTGAGAAAGGACGCATACGTGACGGAATCCCAGGTCACCCCCCTATGGCAGCAGGGCCGCGAAGCGGTCATCGCTGCCGCGGCTCCTTCCGACTGGCGTGACGGACCGCCGGACTACCATCTGTCGCACACGGTGATGCCTCACGAGCGGACCAGCCGTTTAGAGGCCGGTTCCCTCGAGGCGGTCGTCGAGAGCATCGTGCAGGTCTTCGAGATGGAGGTCTCGCACAAGGAAGATCCGCGGACATGGGTCTCCATGGTCACGGACCGATTCCGTACCCGGGTCAACGGCGGACCCTGGGCCAGTGCCAACGACATCGCCGAGCAGGGCAGTTACAACATCCTCATCGGTGACAGCGCCTTCTACCGCCGTGAGGAGGAGAGCTTCGAGTCCCAGCACGCGGTTTTCCACCGCGCCTTCCCTCAGGGCTTCTTCTGGGAGGTGCTCGACGTCCTCTCCCCGCCCCCCGTGGTCACGTTCAAGTGGCGGCACTGGGGCAGCTTCGAAGGCGCCTACAAGGGCTTCCAGCCGACCGGTGAGAAGATCGAGATGTTCGGCGTGAGCGTCGCCAAGGTCAGTGACGACCTCAAGCTGCTCGAGGTCGAGCACTTCTACGACCCCAACGCCTTCCTGGGCAGCCTGACAGGCGGCTGCCCGGTCGCACACACCACCTGACACACTGGCGGGCTCACCCGGATCCCGGCCAGGAGGGCCCGCCGGTGGCCACTCCTGCAGTCGCGGGTGAGGCAGGCGCCGACGGCTGGCCTCATGACTGACACTTCATCCGCTGCATTTCGTCAACCGTCCGTCTCCCGAAGCGCAAATTCCCGATTATTGTGGTGGACACCATCGCTGTGACCTGCGGCTTTCGCATGCTGTCCCTTCTGCGTCGAGGATCCCGCAATATGCGCTGCGGCACGATACCGAGTGCCGCCGACGGGACACGAGGCGTGCGCCGACCCCTCGAGCCGGCGGGGTGATCACCACGTATCTGGGCCCTGGCTCACATTCGGTGGTAGCGGAGGGTGACGTTATCCGAGGAGGATGCGGTGGCGTAGGAGAGTGAAGCCTGCTCTGCCGTGCATCTGCCGCGCGATCAGCTTGGTCTTGGTGTTGACGCCCTCGGTGGGTCCGTTGCTGTACGGGAGTGTGAGGGCGGCGATCACAGCGTCACGGTCTCGCTCCAGACCCCGGGTGAAGGCGTGCAGATGGGGCAGATCGGCTGCGCGGACCTGGGAGATCCAGTGCTCGAGCGCGTCGGCGTTTCCTGGCTGAGGCTTCAGGAGCTGGGCGAAGGTCCGGATGTGGGCGGCCAGTTGGGTCATCTCGGGGCAGGCGGCGGTGAGCCGGGCCAGGAGGTCGTGATGCTCGGCCTTGAGGTTGTCGGGCCTGGTGAGCAGCATCCGGGCGAGCCTGCGCGCAGAGATGTGGCTGCGGTCGGCGTCCGCGCGGCCTTGGTTGATGTACTTGTGCAGGAGGTTGAGACAGCCCGTGAAGCCGAGGGCCTTGATCTCTTCGAAGAGGTGCAGGACGGGGACGGCGGGGTCCTCGGCCCGGCGTTTGCGCAGATGCTCGCGGTAAGGGTCGACGAGGCCGGCACGGTATTTAGGGACACGCAGCATCCGCTCGGACTGATCGGCCCGGGCATAGCGCTTGACGGTGTTCAGTGCCAGTTGCAGACGGCGGGCGCATTCGAGCAGGCCCACGCCCTGGCCGAGAAGGTCGTGGACCTGGTGCCAGCGCTGAAGGGTGGTCTGTGCACGGGGCCCGCCGTACAGGGGCGCGTCCAGCACGGTGGCCCAGCAGCTACTGTGTGCCTTCACCTCACTCAGGGCGGCTTCGCACAGGTTGTGCCACAGATGCCGGCGATCAGCGACCTGTACCGCGTCGGGCAGGGCGCGGCGGATGGCCTCGGCATAGGTGGCCGAGCCGTCGCGGCACACGACCTCGACCCCCGGATGGGCACGCAGCCACGCCTCCAGGGTGTCGGCCGTGCGGTCGGGCACCACGTCGATCCGCTCATGGCTCTCGGCATCGATCACCACGGTGGCATAGCGGTGCCGCCGGCGCAGAGCGAAATCGTCGACGCCGATCACGCGGGCACCCGCCCAGTGGGCAACGCGATGCGCAACAGGGCGCGCAGCGCAGTGTGACGCGACAAGCCCACAGCGAGTTTCGCCAGCAAACGTGCCCCTGCCCGGCCCGCTAACTCCTTGACCACGCCTTGACTTGCCTGGTCAGACGGGCGGTGCGTCGCTGGTATCGCTCCAGTACCCCGGGCACCTGCTCGCGGAAGGTGTGGCGGCAGTCGCGCGTGGGACACACCAGGCGCCGCACCCGCACACGGACCACCACCCGCCGCCCGTCCACCGGCACGTCGGCCACGGTCCGCAGGTGATAGCCGTGCATACTCCCGGACAACGCCCCGCAGCCCGGGCACGGCACCGAATCCTCCCAGTCCGCGCCCGCACCAGGATCCGCTCCCCTTCGTCGACCACACCCTCGATGACCAGGGGCCCCAGCCCCGAAAACACCGTACTCACAAGCTCGTTGACATCTCTCATGTGAGTGGCAACGACACCGACGACGCTCCGTCACCACCGAATATGAGACAGGGCCTTTGACTGGACAGACCCCGATGGCGTCCGCAGTTCGTCTCCGACGCGGTTTTGGACGAGTCGGCCGTGCAGGTCGGCGCGGACGGCCTCGGCTGAAAGGGCGAGAGGCGGGCTCAGGTCTCGACTGAGCCCTGCGCTTGCCGAAAATGGCATCCGGCCAGGTCAGGCGGCATGCCGTACTCGTGGAGGATGCCGCTGAGGCGATCGCGCCGTCGTATGTCGAGGCGGGCTATGGCCTCGGGATTGGCAATCGGCGCTGGCAAGGGATCCAGCGGGCGGGCGTTTGCGATGCCCTGATGGGGCCGGTGGGAGTTGTAGAACTGCTCGAACTCCCGCAGGGTGTAAAGGAGGTGTCGCTCGTTCCAGACCAACGTCGGTCGAGGAGTTCGCGTCGGCATGTCTGCACCCATCGCTCCATGATGTTCTTCGCCGCTTGTGTTACCCAGGAGGCGGTTGGGTGTGCGGTGGCCCCAGGATCCGGATCCGCCGGTTGGCGTGCTCGATGACCGGGAATACGTGCAGCCGCGCTCCGGTCAGGGTGACACTTGATCGCTCAGGTCGAACCGCGACCTCTTCTTACCCATTTCTCGCTCCAGCACCGTGATCTGATGACGCAACGAGAGGATCTCGATGTCCTTATCCTGGTCGCTCATCGGCAGCAGGCGCAGCATGGCGAAGGCGTTCGTCACGCCCAGGCAGGCCAGTCGGAGCAGCACGGCCGATCATCATGCCGCGCTGATCGACAGCCGCGCGAGAGCGCTGGCCGGAGGGACCGCCGTCGAGATCCCGTACCCCGCGGACTGCCTCCCACCTGGGTGGATGAGGTTCTTGGCAAGCGCAGGGCCGAGCACTTCTCGTACTTCATGACCACGACCCTGCACAACCGCAGCCCCTCCACCGCGGTTCGAATCGGCCACGTCATTTCGCTCGCCGCGTGGCGCATGGGGGCGCAGGAGCCAGTCAGCCCTCCGCTTTGACCGCCAGGACGGGGCAATCCGCGTTGAGCAGGATCAGCTGGGCGGTGCTGCCGAGGAGGAATTTGCCGACGCGGCTCCGCCTGCGCAGCCCGATCACGATCAACTCGGCGGTCAGCTCTTCCCCAGTCGTCACGATCTCGTCAGCGGGTGACCGTCCCGCGTCCGGTTGGCGGATCTCATGCTCCACGCCGTTATCCTCTAGCCAGCGGCGCAGCCGGTCCAGATCGTCCTGCCGTGCGAGGGCCTTGTCGACGTAGGCGTCTTCGGCTGCGGCGTTGACCACGACGAGCCGCGCGCCGCGTCTGGAGGCCTCCCGGGCGGCCTCGTCCACCGCGGCTCGTCCTTCGGGGGTGGCTATGTAGCCGACGACAACGGTCATGGTGTCTCTCCTGTTTCGGACTTCTGGCGCTCGTTGGGCCTGTAGGGCCTGTCGGTGGTCAGTCTTCGTCGGCGAAGGCGAGCTTGTGCCGGTCGTCGGCGTTTTTGCCGCGCAGCCGGGCGAGTGTCTTTGGCAGGTAGGGCAGTACGAGGGCTACGGCGGCGGCGAGGAGGAGGCTGAGGGAGAGCGGGCGCGTCACGATGACCGAGAGGTCGCCGTTGGAGATCAGCAGCGTCCGCCGGAGTTGTTCTTCCATCATCGGGCCGAGGATGACGCCGAGGACGGCGGGTGCGATGGGGAAGTGGAATTGCCGCATGAAGAAGCCGACGATGCCGATGCCGTAGGCCAGCAGCACCTCGGTGAGGTTCGCGGATGCGGCATAGACGCCCAGTGTCGCGAAGACGAGGATGCCTGAGTACAGCAGGGGCCGCGGGACTTGGAGGACTTTCACCCACAGGCGGATGAGGGGCAGGTTGAGAGCCAGCAGCATGACGTTGCCGACGTAGAGCGAGGCGATCAGGGCCCAGACCAGCTCGGAGGAGGTGTCGAAGAGTTGGGGGCCGGGCTGGAGGTTGAAGATCTGGAAGGCCGCGAGCATGACGGCCGCTGTGGCGGATGTGGGGATGCCGAGGGTGAGCAGGGGTACCAGCACGCCGGAGAAGGAGGCGTTGTTGGCCGCCTCGGGACCGGCGACGCCTTCGATCGCGCCGCGGCCGAACTCCTCGCGGTGTTTGGAGCGGTGCTTTTCGTAGGTGTAGCTGAGGAAGGTGGGTACCTCGGCGCCCCCGGCCGGGAGTGTCCCGAAGGGGAAGCCGAGGGCCGCGCCCCGCAGCCAGGCGGGCCAGGACCTGGACCAGTCCTTCCTGCTGAGCCAGCCGGTCCTCGCACTGCCGTCTTCGAGGGGTGCGACCTCCTCCTTGTGGGTGCGCCCCTGCGCCAGCACGTGCAGCGTCTCGCCGATGGCGAACAGGCCGACGATGACGATGACGATGTTGACGCCGTCGTTGAGGAGGGGGACGCCGAAGGTGAACCGGGGTTGCCCGGTCAGCGAGTCCAGGCCGATGAGCCCGATGAACAGGCCGGTGACCAGTGACATCAGGCCGCGCAGCAGGGAGCGGCCGACGAGTGCGGTGACCGAGACCATGGCCAGGACGGTGAGTGCGAAGTAGTCGGGGGCCTGGAAGGTGACCGCGAGTTCGCCGATGGGGCGGGCGACGAAGGTGAGCAGGACGGTGGAGATCGTTCCGGCTACGAAGGAGCCGATCGCGGCGGTGGCGAGCGCGGCGCGGGCACGGCCGCGTCTGGCCATCTGGTGGCCCTCGATGGCCGTGGCCACGGACGCGGACTCTCCGGGGGTGTTGATGAGGATCGAGGTCGTCGATCCGCCGTACATGGCCCCGTAGTAGATGCCGGCGAACATGATGAAGGCGCCGGTGGGATCGGAGAAGTTGAAGGTGACGGGCAGCAGCAGGGCGATCGTGAGGGCCGGGCCGATGCCGGGCAGGACGCCGATGAACGTGCCGAGGGTGACGCCGAGTGCCGCGAGCAGGAGGTTCTGCGGCGCGAGTACCGTGCCGAATCCGTTGAGGAGGTCGCCTATGACGTTCACAGCGGGAGCACCCCTTCCGGGAGCCGGATGGACAGCACCTGAGTGAAGAACAGGTACGCGGTGAGCGACAGCGCGATCGCCACGGCCACGTCGCGGCGCCACTGGCGGCTGCCGAGGATCCTGGCCGCCGCCACCCAGAAGGCGGCGGTGGCCAGGACGTAGCCCAGGGGTGCGAGCGCGAACGCGTACCCGGCCAGCACGGCGACCAGCAGCGCGAGGCGGCGCGCGGGAGGCAGCGCGGCGGTGGCGGCAGAGGAGGTGGCGGCCGCCGTGGCCGTGACCGCCCGGCCGCGCTGCTGGTCGCCGTGGCGCTCCGGGAGGCGGAGCAGCTGCTGGATGAGATAGATGCCGCCGAGGAGCAGCCAGATGACCGCGACGGCAAGGGGCATCGCCCTCGGCCCCCGCAGGTCGAGGCCCTGTGGTCCGGGTATGGAAGAGGTCTGGACGAGGACGGTGACCCCGGCCGCGAGGAAGACCACGGCGACGATGGTCCTCGCGCGCGGGCCCGGTTCGCGGGTTTCGTCCACCTCCTCCGCCTCCTCTGCTTCCACCGGGTCCATGTGCTGTTGGTTGGCGGTCATGGTGCTCCTGTACAGCGGCTCGATCTCGGATCAGGTTCGGTGCGCGCGAGGCGGTGCCGGGGGAGGGGCATGGGGGGATTTCCTCCCCCGGCACCAGTCAGGTGGTGACGCCGAGGTCCTTGATGATGCCCTTCACCCGCGTCGTCTCGTCCTTGAAGATCGTTTCGGCCTCGTCGCCGGTGTGGTAGTAGTCGTCCCAGCCCTGCTGCTCGAGGACTCGCTGCCAGCCGGGGGTCTTGTGCATCGTGTCGATGACCTCGGTCACCGCGGTGCGTTCGGCGTCGCTGATACCGGGAGGGGCGACGATCGCCCGCCAGTTCATGAGCTCGACGTCGAACCCTTCGCCGGTGATGGTGGGGGCCGGGCGGCCCGCGACCTCGACCGGCTCGGCTCCCGAGGTGGCCAGGATCCGCATCTTGCCGGCGCTGACCTGTTCCTCGAACTCGCTCACGCCGGAGATCCCGGCGTCGATCTCCCCGGAGAGGATCGCCGCGGTGGCCTCACCGCCTCCCGCGTAGCCCGCGTACTTGACCTTGGACGGATCGACACCGGCCGCCTTGGCCAGCAGACCCGCGATGATGTGGTCGGTGCCGCCGACCGAGCCGCCGCCCCAGGTGACGGACTTCGGATCCTTCCTGAAGTCGGTCATCAGGTCCTTCAGCGTCCGGTACTTCGATGACGCCGGGACGACGATCGCCTCCGCCTCGGCCGTCAGCGTCGCGATGGGAGTGACCGCGCCCAGGTTCACCGGGGAGCTGCTCTGCTCGATGGCGCCGATCATGACCAGGCCGGTGGCCATCAGCTGGTGCGGATCGCCCTTGCTCTTGCCGGTGAACTGGGAGAGCCCGATCGTGCCGCCCGCGCCGGGGACGTTGAAGACCTCGACCGCCCGGTCGACCACCTTGTCGTCGCGGAGCACCTTCTGCATCGAACGGGCCGTGAGATCCCAGCCGCCGCCGGGGGCCGCGGGCACCATGATCTCGATATTGCGCTCCGGGTAGCCGTCGGCCGACTTGGAGCCGGCCGCGTCACCGCCCTGCTGGCTGCAAGCGGCCAGCACGGTGGCGAGTGCCACCGCTGCCGTCGCGGAGCCGAACCTGCGGCGTCTGCGTCTGCTGCCTTCCATGGAGTCCTCCTTGGACTAGGGCACTCGCCCACGCTGTGCGCCGCACCGTAGCAACGAACCATTGAACGGTCTAGATGAACCGCACAATGGATTTCGAAGCACCTTAGGGCCTAAATGCGGTCCGTATCGTGGTAACTTGATGCCGCACAGTGGTTTGGTGGTGTTCATGGCGATGGGAGGAGCTGCATGTCCAATGACCGCGGCGATGCGGGGGTGCGGAGCGTCACCCGCACGATCGACCTGCTGGAGCTGTTCGACGTGGAGCACCCGGCGCGCACGGTGCGCGAGCTGGCCGAGGCCACCGGCCTGCCGAAGACGACGGTCGTACGCTTGGTCGCGACTCTCGTCCAGCGGGATGTGCTGGCCCAGCGGCCGGACGGTTCGCTGACCCTCGGCGCGGGCTTTTTGCGCTGGGCCCGCGTGGCCGGCTCCGTGTGGGAACTGCCGGAGCAGGCGCAGGAGGTGATGCGCGCTCTGGCGGAGGACACCGGCGAGACCGTCAACCTCTACGTACGCCAAGGTATGTCACGGTTTGTCGTCGCCCAGCACGAGAGCACGGCGACGGTGCGCAACGTCGTACCGGTCGGCACGCGGATGCCGCTGTGGGCCGGCGCGGCGGGCAAGGTCCTGCTCGCCGGGTCTCCCGATCTCGTCAAGGAGGCCGCCGCCGCCTCGCCCTACGGTCCCGAGGCGGCCGACTCGCTGCGGGCGGCCGCCGAGGCGGCTGCCGAGCTGGGCTACGCCGTCACGCACGGGGAACGGGAGTTCGGCGCCTCTGGCGTCGCCGCACCCGTCACCAATGGCTCGGGCCGGATCGTCGCCGCGCTGGCGCTCGGCGGACCGACCTCACGGTTCACCGCCGAACGCGTCACGGGATTCATCACCGCGGTCACCGAGGCCGCCCGCCGCCTCTCCAACATCGGGCTCCCGGGCCTGGAGGCACTCGGATGACCAACGCACAGGCGGTCACCGGGATCGTCGGGACCTCGCCCCCCGGAACCCGCATCGGAAGGGAAAGCGCATGACGCTGCTGAGCGGTATCCGCGTGCTCGACCTCACCAATGTCCTGGCCGGACCATTCGCCGGGTACCAATTCGCCCTCCTGGGCGCGGACGTGGTCAAGATCGAGATCCCGGGGCAGGGGGACCTCGCCCGCAGACTCGGCGCCGACCCCGAACTGAGCGACCAGGGCCTGGGGGTGTCGTTCCTCTCGCAGAACGCGGCCAAGCGCTCGGTGACCGTGAACCTCAAACACCCGCGGGGCCAAGAGGTCTTCGAGCGGCTCGTGGCCTCGGCCGATGTGCTGCTGGAGAACTTCCGCCCGGGCGTCCTCGCCCGCCTCGGCTTCGACTGGGAGCGGCTCCGGACGGTAAACCCCGGCCTCGTCTACTGCGCCATCTCCGGCTTCGGCCACACCGGGCCGATGCGCGAACGTCCCGCCTACGACCAGATCATCCAGGGCCTGTCCGGAATGATGAGCGTGACAGGCACCGCGGATACGGCCCCGCTGCGCACCGGATTCCCCGTGTGCGACACCCTCGGCGGCTTCGCCGCCGCGTTCGCGACCGCCGCGGCCCTGGTCCGCCGCGAACGCACCGGCCAGGGCAGCCACCTCGACCTGTCCATGCTCGAAGCCGCGCTCTCGGCGATGGGATGGGTGGTCTCGGACTATCTCATCGCAGGCCGAGTACCCAGCCCCATGGGAAACGAGAACGTCACCTCGGCCCCGTCCGGCACCTTCCGCACCGCCGAAGGACAGCTCAACATCGCCGCGAACAAGCAGGAGCAGTACGAGACACTGTGCCGCGTCCTCGGCCGCCCCGAACTGCTCACCGACCCTCGCTTCACCACCCGCGAGCGGCGCAAGGCACACCGCCACGAGCTGCGCGAGGAACTGGAGAAGACCCTCGCCGAGCGCGGCGCCAGGCAATGGGACGAGCTGCTCCGGGACACCGGCATCCCCGTCGCCCCCGTGCTGACCGTCCCCGAAACCCTGAATCTCGACCACATCGCCGAGCGCGGCCTGGTGCACTCCATGCCGCTGCCCGGCACCGCCGGTACAGCGGACTGCCACGTACGCCTGCTGGGCAGCAGCTTCCACGTCGACGGCAAACCCGTCGGTCCCGCCACGAGACCGCCGCTGCTCGGCGAACACACGGACGCCGAGCTGAGGCACATCGGCTACACCGACACCGAGATCGGGCTGCTCCGGCAGGAGGGCGCAATATGAACGCCGCCCAGAGGACGGACCCCCTCGCCGCCGTCACCGACTGGTGGCAGACGTCGATCTCCGACATCGAGCCCGGTGTCATCCGGCTGCGCGGCTACCCCATCGAGCAGCTCATCGCAGAGATCTCGCTCCCGGAGATGGTGTGGCTGCTGCTGCGGGGGGACCTCCCCACCCGCGGTCAGGCACGCCTCCTGGAGGCGGCGCTGGTGGCAGCCGTCGACCACGGCCCGCAAGCACCCTCGATCGCCGCCGCCAGGATGGCCGCCACCTGCGGCGTGGGTCTGAACAACGCGGTAGCCACCGGCGTCAACCTGCTCGGAGACATCCACGGCGGAGCCGGCCAGCAGTGCATGCGACTGCTCACCGAGCTGCGCAGACGCCTCGACAAGGGCGAGCAACTGGACGCCGTGGTCGCGGAGTCTGTTGCCGAGCACCGGGCGAAGCACTCCTACCTCCCCGGCTTCGGCCACCGCTTCCACCCCCGCGACCCACGGCGGGACCCCCTGCTCGACCTGCTTGCGGACGCTGCCGAGGACGGCACGGTCAGCGGTCGCTACCTGCAAATCATCTGCGAGCTGGAACGGCAACTGGGCCGGGACCGGCCCCGCCCGGTCCCGGTGAACATCGACGGCGCCACCGCCACCGTCTACTGCGAGCTCGGATTCCCCACAGAGCTCGGACGCGGACTCTTCATCCTCTCCCGCTCCGTGGGAATCCTGGCGCACGCCTGGGAGGAGAACCAGGACGGACGGCGGATCAAGGGACCCATCCCACCGCCCCTGCTCCCCACGTACACGGGACACCCGCCGCGCGACCTTTCACCAGTCAGGCGCTGGCGAGATTCCACCGAACGCACGGCCGACCATGCGTGAGCCCGGCCCACCCCATCATCGGCCTGTACCCGGTCGGCGGCGATCAGCGGGTATTGGAAGCTGCCGCTCGTGTAGGCCTCGAGGAATACGTCCTCAACAGGTCGCAGTACATCGTGGGCTCGTTGTTCCAGATCGCCTGGTAGGTGCCCGACGGGAATCCGGAACGACGGTGGCCGAGGGCACATGGCGGCGGTACGCCGTTCATCCGCCGTTCCTCCGCCATCCCGAGGCGGGGAGAAAGGCGGAAGATCGGCGTCCGTACGGCGTACCGGCGCACTTCGCGCATCCCAAGGCTGGTGAAGCGCAACGGCCACCTACCGGGAGCGAGGCAAGGAAGTGTCCCCATCAGCGACCGACGACGTCATGACACACGAGCGCGGGAACGGACTCGTCCAGCACCGGTGGGTGAACCTGAGCAGGTACGAGGAGCCGCAGGTGCTCGCGCGTGCGCAAGTGCGTCAGGCCCTCAGGGGCCGAGCCTCCGATTCACGCATCGACGATGCAGTGCTCGTTGCCAGCGAGCTGGTGACCAACGCGCGGCAGCACACCGACAGCGGCCCCTCATGCATGAACCTGGACGTCTACCAGGACATCGCCGTGATGTTGATCCACGATCGTGGCAGGGACGCCGACACAGTCCGGCAGCGGATCTCGGCAGCTGGTCCGGGCGCCGAGATCCCGGAGAGCGGACGAGGTCTCTACCTCGTCGACGTCCTGGCCACGAAGTGGTTCGTCCGGCCGACCGCGGAGGGCAAGGCGGTTGTCGCGGTCATCGAGCTGGATGCCGCGGACACTACCCCGCCGACTCTCCAACAAGATCCGAGGTCCTGAGCGGAACGCTCGTCAACACGTCCCACCGGTATTCGCTGCCACAGCGCTGCAGCTCCACGTGGACCTCGGCGACATGGAGCTCAACCGCGGGCAGGGAACGTAGTGAGGCGATCGCCTCCGCCACGGGGGCTGCCGGGTGTCGCCGGTTGTTGTAGGCCAGGCTGAGATGCGGCCGGAAGACCGACGTCGGCTTCCTCGGAGCGATGCCCACACGTCGTCCCGCCTCCAGCAGCGCAGCATGGAGTCGTACGAGCGGCTCCCACGGGCCAACAGAGAGGCGTACGGCTCCGCGAGACCCGGCGAGCGGCATGGCCCGCAGGGAGAAGGCGCGCGGCAAGGCTTCCGCCGCGCTCTGGGCAAGTGCGTCCAACTGCGCAGGCGTCAGAGCATCCGGCGACCCGACGCGCGCGAGCGTGATGTGCAACCCGTCCAACGGCACGGCATCAAGGCCGAGAGGGCTGTGAGCTCCAGGCCCGGAGCTCGTCGTCATACTCGCGCACGACCGGGGCTGGTTCCGCCATCGCCGGGCCTGCTCACGGAGATCGTGGGATCGCTGCCACACCGACTTGATCGGTGAGTTTCCCGACAGGACGAGCGCTTCCCTGCTCAGAGCCATCGCGCGTTCAAGGTCCGGCGAACGCTGCTGCAGGAGGGCGGTGGAGACGTCGAGGCGGATCAGCGAGCGGCTCCACGAGGAGTCCGAGTGCTCGACGAGGTCGTCGATCTGCTGGGCATCCTTCAGAATCTGATCGACGTTGCGGAGCGAGACGTTGGCCGTGATCGCGTTCGCGAGCGTCCTGGCGTATCCATACGGTCC
This sequence comes from Streptomyces sp. 8N616, assembly GCF_052246385.1. Classification (NCBI taxonomy): domain Bacteria; kingdom Bacillati; phylum Actinomycetota; class Actinomycetes; order Kitasatosporales; family Streptomycetaceae; genus Streptomyces; species Streptomyces sp. 8N616. The sequence continues at coordinate 41,783 of NZ_JBQQBY010000052.1, forward strand.
GAAGGAGATACAGGATGTGATCCCGGCCGGCACGTCGTGGAGGTCGGACAACTCAAGAGCCTGTCCGATGGCACGTTCGGCCCCTTGGCGGTCGCCGATCTTGGCGAGCGCGCGGGCCCGGCCGTTGGCCAGCAGCCGCACGGACTGGGCACTGCGCGGGGGCCCGATCGGCCGCTGCGGCAGCGCACGCATCGGCCTCGGCGTACCGTCCCGCGTAGTACAAGCCGAAGGACAGCGTGCCGCTCGCCCAGAGTTCGGTCTCGGTGTCGCCGATCTCCCGGCTGAGGTCGCGCGCCTCGGTGCAGTACGCCTCGGCGAACGCGAACTTGCCGATGTTGACCGCCATGTAGCCCAGCAGTCCTGCGGCTCGGGCAGCGAGGCGGAACAGCTCCTGCCGCGCGCCTGGTGGCTGCTGGCCGCCCAGAAGCGTGTGCGTCAACTGCCAGAGTAAGTGTGCCTGAGCCTTCGGCCCCTTTGGCCCGTCCCGCTCGTAGCGTCCGACGATGCCCTCCAGGGATGAGCCGATGAAGGCGAGCGTCGCCGCATCCACATTGCCTGCGGTGAGGTGCCGGGCACGGGCGACGATGTCCCCGACGCCAACTCGCGGCATGATTGAAGGAATTGCGCAAGGTCACGGGACTCACCCTCAGCGAGGTCGCGGAGCAGCTCGAGGTCAACCAAGGATCGTTGAGCCGTATCGAGAACGGCGAGCGCGGCACGACGCCCGTCCTCGCCAGGGCACTGCTGGACTGCTATGGCGTCGACGATGCCGCGGTCCGCGACGGCGTCTTCGATCTCGTCCGGGCCGACAAGGAGCAGCAGAAGTCCTGGTGGCGGAAGTACTCGACCGTCCTCACGGCTACCCGGTACGACGGCTATCTCGCTCTGGAGGCTGGCGCGGTCGCCTTGTCCAGCTACCAGCCGATGCTCGTGCCAGGTCTTTCGCAGACCGAGGACTACGCTCGCGCTGTCATCTCCCGGATGCGGATGGACCTGACGCCTGGGCAAGTCGAAGCGCTGGTCAAGGTCCGCATCGAACGACAGGACAGCCGCCTTGCCGGCGACCAGCCGGCCAAGCCCATCCGGGGCTGTACGGCCCGTTTGTCATCCTCGCCTTCCCCGACCCCACCCCGGACCTGGTGTGGTTGGAGAACCCCAAGAACTCCGTGTACCTAGAAGCACCCGACGACGCCGAGAACTACCGGGAGGTCTTCGATCACCTGAGGGCCTGTGCGCTCTCCCCGGCGGAGACGCGCCCTCGCATCGCGCAGATCATCAAGGAGCTTCACCGGTGAGCACGCCCGACGCCCTCTCACAGGACATCGATCTCTCCCATGCGTGCTGGCGAAAGAGCTCCTACAGCGGCGGAGCCAATGACTGCGTCGAGATGGCCGACCTCGGACCGTACGTAGTGGTCCGCGACTCCAAGAACAAGCACATGCGCTGGTGTTTGATCGGAGCGTGATGGCTGAGTTCCTCGCCGCGGTCGCGGCGTCTTCGGATTGCTGTACAGCGCTGCGATGCCGGCGCCCCCGGTAGCGGCAGCATCCCACTGCGTCTTGCGGTGACTCAGCTGGCGCAAAGAGTCTGAAGGCACCGCGCGTCAGTGGTCACCGTTGAACTTCCATGCGTTGTTCAGGGTGAACGTCACCCTGGTTCCGGTGAACTGGCTTGACTCAACTGCCCAGCAGTCGGCGAGGGCAGCGACCAGTTCCAACCCGCGACCGTGCTCGTCGTCCGCTGAGCAGCGTCGCAGTTCGACATCCAGAGGTGATCCGGCGGCCGGGTTGTGGACCTCCACGCGGAGCGCGTCCCCATCCCGCCACCACTCCACCCGCACGCTCCAGTCACCGTCCGTCCGGCCGTACGTGATCGCGTTGGTGACCAGCTCAGAGATCAACAAGAGGCAGTCGTCGATGGAGCAGGCGAGGTCATGACCCTTCAAGAGCTTCCGGAACCATCGCCGCGCACGTGCCGCCGACTCAGGCACGGGCTCGAGGACCATGAAGCCCAGCCGCTCCGGCGAGGCTTCCCCGCCGTGATCGTCTACTACCCGACCGAACGCGATATCGTGCGCAACGGAGAGCAGCCAGCTTCGCACCGAGCCGTCTCGGCTCACCAGTGCATGGGGGTGCCTCCGGGCTCGGATCAGGGTATCCCGGACGATGTCCTCTGCCGCGGTCCGGTCGTTGGTGAGGCGAGTGGCGTATGCGAGCAGCATCTCGCCGTAATCCTCGTAAAGAGTGCGTATCAGCGCCTCGCGGTGGTAGATCATGTCGCTGCCCGCATTTTTCTGCGGGGTGAACGACTGGGAGTCGGCGCTGCCACCGTGAGGGGTGGGGGGCACGACGCCCCGACCGTCGGGGAGCAGCTCTTCGTAGTCGGAGAACAACATGACGCCGTTGCACAGCAGGCTCCAGCCTTGCTCGTGGTGGGCGGCGACCACGCGAGCTGCGCTGCGATCGGGGGATGCGGCGGGTGGGCAGATCGGTACATGGCCGCACATGTCTGCCTCCAGTGGAAAGGCTCCGCGAGGGAGCTAAAGCTTGGTGTTGAGGCGTGGCGGCCAGGTGTCGGCCACCGTGGTGTCGGGGTAGGTCCGACGGCGCCGTGACCCACGGGACAGTTGCATACGAGGCTGGGAGTACCTGGCCTGGCGGTATGGCTGGTCGTTCATCGAATTGCCCTTCGGTGCCAAGTCCGAATTGGGGATACACACAACTGTGCTCCTGACCACAGGCGAACTCGTCGGACAGCTGACCGAATCGGAAGCCGAACTTCGGCAACAGGCACCGCGACCGCCATCGCCGTTCTGTATGCGACGTCTGTCGTACGTCGTGACGCGGCCGCGCATGCCCGCCACCGGTCGAGCCCGCCACCGGTCGAGCCCGACCCCGGTACTGGGGACCCTTACCTCGGGGTGGCGGCGCGCAGGGCCGCCAGGAGCAGCTCGGGGGAGCAGCCCTTGTCGAGGAACTGGTACGCACCGGCGTCGCGCGCAGGGCGACGAAGCCTGTCGTCGATGCTGATCGCGACGGCCGGGATGCCGAGCTCGCCGGTCAGGGTGTGCAGCAACCCGAGCCCGTCGCCCGCGTCCGGCAGCAGGACGTCCACGAGCGCCACGGTGGGAGCGCGCTCCCGCGCCACGGCCATGGCCGTGGCGGAACTGTCGGCCTCACCGACGACGTCGAAGTCGGCATGCGCGGAGAGGAACGTCCGCAAGGCGGAGCGCACGCGGGGGTCGTCGTCGGCGATCAGGACCCGTACGGGCCGACCGTGCGCACCACGGACCATCGGGGGGCCTCCGCTGGGAACCTGAACCTCGTATCCTCCTGGATCTCGAGTGAACGTTCGGGGGCGGCCACTGTCGATGGCGTATTGGCTTGGTTCGTCCGCGACACTTGTCGTACGACCGTTAGGGGCGGGCGACCAGCCCTTCCCGTACGGCCCACAGTGCGGCCTGGGTCCGGGAGGTCAGACCGAGCTTGGTCAGCACGTGGCTGACGTGGGTGCGTGCGGTGCGCTCGCTGATCACGAGTGATTCTGCGATGTCTCGATTGGACCGTCCCTGAGCCACCAGGACGAGGATCTCCCGCTCCCGCGGGGTGAGCGCCGTCGCCGTGTGTTGGGGTGTGATCATGCTACGGGTCAGCTGCCGGGCGACCACGGGGTCAAGGTGCACCTCTCCGCGGTGTGCCGCTAGGACGGCAGCACTTACCTCATCGGCATCGGCGTCCTTGAGCAGGTATCCGGCCGCACCGGCCTCCAACGCCAGGTGGACCCGCTCGGCCTCACTGAAGCTGGTGAGGGCCACCACCTCGACGTCCGGGTAGAGCTGTTTGATCGCCTTGGTGGCGGCTATGCCGTCGAGGCGGGGCATCAGCAGATCCATGAGTACAACGTCCGGCAGGTCGTCCCGGGCCGCCAGTACGCGGAGCTCATCGAGCGCGGCCTGCCCATCGGAGGCTTCGCCCAGGACGTCGATGTCGTCGAGCATGTCGAAAAACGCCCGCATGCCGCGCCGGACCACCGCATGGTCGTCGACCAGGAAGACCCGGATCGGTGACACGTCATCCTGCTGGACCATTGTTGCTGTTCCTAGCTTTCATTCCGGTCGGACCTCGTTCGGCGCAAGATACCGGGCAGCGCTGCCCGTACCGTGGTCGATCCGGGAGAACTGTTGATGGTGAGCCGACCGCCGAGGCTCTCTGTCCGCTCCCGCATGCTCTTCAGTCCGAGGTGGCCGGGACGTGGGACGTCCGGTTCGAAACCCACCCCGTCGTCGGTGACCTCGGCGACCAATGTGCCCGTCAGATCAGGGTCCTCATTGAGCCGGATATCGATGCGACTAGGTTGGGCGTGTTTGATGCTGTTGTACAGCGCCTCCTGGATTACGCGGAACAGCTCCACCTCGGCGCGTTCGTCGAGTGGCAGGTGTTCCTCCGAGGCATGCAGGTCTACCTGTACGCCCTCCCGGGACGCGACCGCGGCCGCATGGTTCCGTACGGCGGCCACCAGCCCTTTTTGATGCACGTCCGGCCGGAGTTGGAAGATCAACGCTCGCATCTCGGCGAGTGCGCCCTGGGTCAGGATCCGCAGTTGGGCAAGACTGCGGTACGCCGGGCCATGCGGGTCGCTGCCCTCCTGGCGCATCGCCAGCTCGATCGCGCGGGCGTGCAGAGTCATCGAAAACAGCGCCTGGGAGACCGAGTCGTGCAGCTCCCGGGCCAGCCGGTGACGCTCTTCGAGTGCCGCGATCTGCGACGCCTCGCCGATCATCTCCATCACCTCGTCGGTGCCAAGCTGCTCCTCCCCGGCCACCGAGGCGACCGCAAGCCGCGCGGACGCCGCGCCAATCGAACCAGCGAGCTGGGCTTCCGCGTGATGGACCAGCTCTGGGGCCGCTTCGGTTGTCAGTGAGTCGGGTCTCCTTCCAGGGTAGGAGCGCAATGCCCGCTGGGCGCCCTCCCGCCCGAGGAAGCGCTCCAGCAGGGTCTGCAGTTCGCCGACCTTGGCGCGGACCTGCCAGCGCCGCTCCCTGACAGGCTCTGCGAGGATTTCGACGAACTGCACCGCCTGCGCCCGCTCGGCGGCGTCCGGTCGGCCGGCGAGGGAGACTGCCACATACCCGCCGATGTTCAGGAGCGCACTCCAGAACATCGCATGGCTGATCGGGTCCATTCCCGCCAGGCCAAACAGCTGCTGCGGCCGGAGCAGCTCAATGCCGAGCGGGCCCTCACGCAAGAACGAGGCGGGCAGCAACCCGGCATCGGCGAAGCTCGGCAGCAGCAGGGTGTACGCCCACACGGCGAACCCCGCCACCAGGCCGACCAGCACGCCCCGGCGGGTACCGCCCTTCCAGAACAGGCCGCCCAGGATCGCGGGCGCGAACTGTGCTACAGCCGCGAACGACACCAGGCCGATCGACACCAACGCCGGCCCTTCGCCTGCGAGCCGGAAGTACGCGTACCCGAGCAGCAGGACCAGCACGATAGTCGCCCGACGAATGCCCAGCACCAGCCCGGCGAGGTCGTCTCGGTGCGCCAGCCGGGACTTGCCGCGCAGCAGCAGCGGCATCACGAGTGAGTTCGACACCATGGTACTGAGCGCGATCGTCTCGACGATGATCATGCCGGTGGCCGCGCTGAGGCCGCCGATGAAGACGAGCAGCGCGAGTGCCTGCTTGCCCTCGGCCATCGGCAGGGCCAGCACATAGGTGTCGGCGTCGACGGCCTCTCCGAACCGCAGAAGCCCACCAGCTGCGATCGGAAGCACGAAGACGTTGATCGCGAGCAGGTACAGCGGGAACAGCCACATCGCCCGTTTGAGGTGCCCCTCGTCGACGTTCTCGACAATGGTGATCTGCCACTGCCGGGGCAGCAACACGATCGCCAGCATGGACAGCACCGTGAGCCAGACCCACGTGCCGTAGCCGGTCTGCTCTCGCAGCGTGAACAGCGTGGTGAGGCCGGCGTCCGCCGCCTTGGAGAACAGGTCGTCGAACCCGCCGAACACCCAGAAGACCACAAAAAGCCCGGCCGCGAGGAAGGCCACGAGTTTGACCACGGACTCGAACGCGATGGCGGCGACCATGCCCTCGTGGCGTTCGGTGGTGTCCAGGTGACGGGTGCCGAAGAGGATGGTGAACGCGGCGAGTAGCAGCGCTGCATACAACGCGGTGTCCTGAAGCAGCGGGATATGGCCCAGCTCCGAGGTGGAGGTGATCTCGGGGTGCCGCCGAATGATCTCAAAGGAGTTGGAGACCGCCTTGAGCTGCAGCGAGATGTAGGGAACGATCCCGACCACAGCGATGATCGTCACCAGGCCACCCAACGCTGCGCTCTTGCCGTAGCGGGCGGAGACGAAGTCGGCCAGCGAGGTGATCCGGTGCCGGCGGCTGATCCGGATAATTCTGCGCAGCACCAGCCAGCCCAGCGCAAACATGAGCGTTGGCCCCAGGTAGATCGGCAGGAAGCCGACTCCAGCCGTGGCGGCCCGGCCCACGCTGCCGTAGTACGTCCACGAGGTGGCGTACACCGCAAGGGACAGCGCGTAGATCGTGCCGTTGTTGATCACGCTCCGACCAGCGTCTGCCCGCCGGTCACCGTAGAAGGCCACAGCGAAGAGCAGGCCGAGGTACACGACCGAAACAGCGACGATGACCCAGGTCTGGAGCACGGCACTACCCCGATCTGCCGCCTATGACGGCGACCAGAGCAATCACAATCGCCCAGACGAGAAAAAGGTAAACTCCGAGAACCGGGATGCCAAAGACCTGGTCCATGTGGTCGAACTGCGCCAACAACGGCGGAACGATCAGCAAGAACCCCAACGCCCCTATGGCCGCCAGGCGCCCGGTGAGCTGTTCGTCGTCTCGCGACTCCGCCACGGGCTGTCTCCTCATCCTCCATGTCACGCCTTGCGACCGCCCAGGTGCGCCCAGTGCCGGGGCGCGAATTGGCACCGCCATAACCAGAATGGCTGCGCTTTCGGTATACCCCTCGGTTACACGTTCCCAGCCACAAAACCCGCTCGTCAACAAACCGTCGGAAGGCATTGCGGTCCTGTGACAAGCGCAGTTGTTCCAGCGCGGCCTACCGTCCGCACCTTTGGCGCGCCATCCGTAGTAGTGCACCCCTTTTCCCTCTGCTCTGCTCGGACAAACTACGCCTCATGGAGCACACTGGCCTCGGCTCACCCGAGCAGCGGCACCGGCGCGACCGTATTGAAGGTCCGTGGCATCGCGATGGCGCCGGGGCCGTGGATGTCCGGTTCGACGACAGCCGGGTCGCCCTGTAGGGAAGTGCCATCGACCACGGCGATGAGGAATTCACGCATGATCTTTCGGGCGTCTGGAAAATCCGCGTCGATCTGGCTCAGCAGCCCGATCGGGCCGCTGAAATGGTGATTCAGCACCATGACGCTGGACAGCTCGGCGCCCGACGACGCCGGTGCGCTGTTCTGCTCGTTCCACTCCCCGTAGTTCCGCAGCAGTCGCAGGAAGTCCTGCTCCCCGACCCGGTCCCAGGGGATGGCGCACTGGCCGGGCAGGACCCTGACCGGCGGGGCCACCAGCAGCCGCGACGGATCGCTTCCGGTTCGGCCGGGTGTGCGGAACCAGTAGCGGGGATGAGGCCGAAGTTGCCGCCGCCTCCGCCGGTGTGGGCCCACCACAGGTCGTGGTTGGGATCGGACGGGTCCCGGGTCGCTATCACGCTGCGTGCCACGCCGTCGGCCCCGACGCACACCACCTCGACCGCGTACAGTTGATCCACCACCAGGCCGAGCTTGCGGGACAGCATGCCGTACTCGCCTCCGCGGACGTGCCCACCGACACCGACCGAGTAGGGGGTGAGCGTTTCGCCGATCTCGGGTGCGCGGCGCTGTGGGGTCTGGTCCACTCGGCCCAGGCCGAGAATCCCGACCGGATCGTATTGGTGGACGTGGAGGACACCGCCCTGTTCACCGACGCGGTCGCTGCCGTTCTCGCCTGCGAGGAGCCACAGGCCGCCCGCGACGGCAAGGTGCTGGCGCCCCGGCTTGAGGCGGTGGCTCCGGTGGCCGCCGCAGGACCGGTGCCTGATCCGGACGGGACGGTACTCGTGACCGGCGCGACCGACTTCGTACTCATACGCCACCTCATCGCTCGCGGCGCGCGCCACCTCACCGTGGTCGCGGGACTGCCGAGGGCCCGGACGTGCGAGCCGATGCCGGTATGGACGCCGGTGTCGACGTCGACGTCGTTTCGTGGGACAGCTCCGACCAGACGAGGCTCGCCGAGATCGTCGGAGGACTGTCCCGTCCGCTGACTGGCGTCGTCCACGCGGTGGGTGCGGTGGACACCGGAGTGCTCGGCTCGCTCACGCCGGACGCGCTCGATTCCGACGCGCTCGCCCAGTACCGCGCCACGCTGGGCCTGCCCGCGCAGGCGCTCGCGTGGGGTCAGGACGCGGCCGCGCGCCATCGCGGGACTGTCGCCCCCTGTCCGCGGACCGCGCGAGCGCGCCTGCTCGACGCGGCAGCCGGTGGTGCACCGTTCCTGCTGCCCATCGGGATCGACACCCGAGCGCTGGCCGAAGAGGGCCACACCGACCGGTTGCCGCGGATGCTGTCCAGCCTGATCCGTACCCGCAGCCAACCGGCAGCGGACGCCTCGACCGGCGACCGGCTCCGGGAGAGCCTGAGCGGTTTTCGGAGTCCGAAGCGGATCGCGTCCTGACGGATCTGGTCCGTACGCACCTGGCTGTCGCTCTCGGGCACGCCTCAGCCGCCGAGATCGATCCGTACCGGGCGTTTCGGGAGCTGGGCCTCGACTCGCTCCTCGCGGTCGAGCTGCGTAACCGGCTGAGCGCCGCCACCGGGCTGAGGCCTGCCCGCCAGCCTCCTGTTCGAGCAGCCGAACGCCGCGGCGCTGGCCACGCACCTGCGAACCGAACTGGCGCCGTCGCATGAGGCGCCCACCGTGTCCGTCTTCGCCGAACTGGACAGGCTCGAGGCGCTGCTGTCCGAGATCACCGCGGACGACGACGTACGGTCCGGCGTCGCGGAGCGCCTGCGGGAGGCGGGCTGACGAGCCGGACCGACGTGGTGGATCGCGGCCAGCTGCTGTCGGCGACCGATGAGGAGCTGTTCACCCTCATCGACGGGCTCGATGAGATTCCTGCACGGCGCCGACCAGTTCGATGCAGGCTTCTTCGGTATCGGCGCCGACGAGGCAGTCATGATCGAACCCCCAGTCGCTGCGGGGCGGCAACACCGGGTCGAGACCGCACTCGTTCTTCGCGCTCTGAAAGCACTCCTCGATCGCCCAGCGGGATCCGGCGATGGTGACCAGCTTCTCGACGGCGGTGCCGGCCGGAGCGTAGGCCATGTAGTAGGCGATCTCCTCCGGGCGGGCCAGGCTGCGGCGGGCTAGCACCCACCGGTCGTGGGCCGGGGTGTCACCGTCGAAGAAAGGCACGGCGGGCAGCATGGCCGCGGCCCAGTCGTAGACGCGCGGGCCTTTGGCGCCCTCGCCGCAGGAGATCCGCTGCCAGGCGTCGCCGGGTGCTTCGGCTATCAGCTGATCGATGCGCCAGATCCCGGCCAGCGACTTGATCTGTTGGGACTTCGGCACGGCCAGCACATAGCCGACCCCTGTCTCTTCCAGCATCCGGCGGAAGCGCCATTCCTGACCGTAGAGGCTGTCCGCTGTCACCCAGGCAATGGGGAGAGCCGAGGTCAACGCACGCGCGATCATGACCTTCGCCAGCTCTCCCTTGGTCGCAAACGCCCGCTCGTGGGGAACCTTGACCGCCCGACAGCGGTCCGCATCGTCCGTCCACGACTTCGGCAGATACAGCTCGCGGTCGATCAACGCCCGCCCCCGGGCCGAGGCATAGGCGAGAAAGGTGCCGATCTGGCAGTTCTCGGTGCGGCCGGGGGCCCGTAGCTGAATAACTGTCAGAGTGGATCTGCTGGGCGATCTTCGTGGGGTGGCAGGCGGGCTTTGAGCTGTTCCAGGGTGCGGGCGGGTGATCCGGGCAGCGGGGTGACGGCGACACGGT
>NZ_JBQQBY010000053.1:0-49654 GCF_052246385.1 Streptomyces sp. 8N616
TCCGCGTGGCTCAGCGGATCCTGGCGATGACCTGCGCGATCTGGCACAACCGCACCATCGGCGCACCCGTCACCCGCTCGCTGATCGCCTACGACCACTGAGCCACATCGGAACTAATCGTCTAGGGCTGGCTGCGCCACTCCTCGCGCTGGTCTACACACATGGTGTCAGTGAAGAGAGCGCCGCAGGCCGTGCGCATCCCGGCACGTCCGGCCCGGTGACTATGCACACTCAGGCGGCGGCCGCGGCCGAGCACAGCCGCGGCCATCAGGGGCCCGGATCCCACCCTGGGGAACTGCACGCCGACCATCACGATGCCCCAGAGTCCGATCATGCGGCTCACCAGTGCGCGACCGGCCACCCCCAGCAGCGTGCTGCGCTGCCTGCTCCGTGCGAGGCTGCGCCGGAGGCGATTCAGCCTCCCCGCGCGCCCATGCTGATCGCCGCGCGATCCGCCGCCGTCCCCTGGGCGTCTCACCCTTTGCCGGATTCAACGGTCCTACGGATCTAGATCCTCGCGCCGCAAACCCATCGACGACCGGACCGGCACCCCCAACTCTGTTTCCGCCTGCCTGTCGGCGGCGCTTCGGCGACGTCTCGCAGCGCCTCTCGCTGCCCCGCCATCGGCCGCCGAACTCCCTTGAAAGGCCAGCTCTTGTCCTCCTCACCCGGCATTGCAACCACCCCTGCCCCGCATCCCGTCCCAGCCGACCAGCCGCAACGGGCGGTCCCGCAGAAAGCAGCGAGTCCCCTCCCTGTCGTGGCGCTACAGCGGCTACGTGGGCTACTACATGGGGGCCTGACTCATCAGCGGCGCGGTGGTCCACCACCCCATGGATCCGACCCGGCATTCGTTGATCGCCCTGTCCGGCGTACTGGTCTTCCTGGTCGCAACCGTTCTCAACGAGGTCACGCGTCCGAGAAGCCCCCGCTTCGGGGATCAGGCGGTGTGGTGGGCTGTTCTCTTCGCCGCCGTCGGCCTGGGACCCTGGCGATGTCCGTACGCGATGTGGTGACGCGCGGCTGGGGGCACGTTCATCACTGGGCCCACCATGTGGTGGGGGGCGCGGCCATGGTGCTGATGACGCTGGCCATGCCCGGAGCATCCCGGGAACGGTCCTCGCCTTGGGCGCCTCTCACGGACGAGCGCATGGTGCGCATAGGGGCACGGCATGGGATCGATGCCGGGCATGGAAACCGCGCACAGCATGCCGGGGATGGAAGGCATGCCGGCCCACGCCGCGGCGGGAGCGGTGACATCCTCGGGCTCCACCGCTATGTGGCGCCTGGCCTTCGGCCTGTTGGCGGTGTACTTCCTGGCGTCCATTGCCCTGTCCGTGCGGTCCCGGCTGCGGGGCCGCGGGCAGCCGGTGACTCTGGTGAGTGGCTCATGCGCTCGGCACCGCCGACCCAACCGGGCCCACAAGGGACTGCTCGCACCGAATACGGTTCTCGCCGGCCAAGTCGGCATGGGCGGGTGCATGGCGACGATGCTGATCATGATGGCGGCATGACGGTACTCGTGCCCTTCGGGCTGGGGCCCAGCCCCGCCCGGGGACGGCAACTTCGCCCCAGCGGAACTCGAGACGCCGACTTTCCAGCCCCTCGAAGAGCCGGAGATGCCCACCGCTCCCGCCCATCCCGGCGCAGGCTCGGCGGCCCGCGCCTCGGGCCGATCGGATGGCTGGGCCGGCTGACGACGATTCCTGACGTCGATGCGTACGGCGCTCGTGCTGCTCCTTCTGCCCTCCTCGCGGTGATCCCCTGTACGAGGTGGCTGCCGCCCGAGCTCCCGACGCCGCGGCGTTCTCTGCGGGCGGCCCGCGTCGTCCTGCGCATACGGCGGATACTCACGCCCGCACCCGAGCGCCACCGCGCGCTGACAAGCACGATCCTGCTTACCGCTGCCGCGGCCCCGGTGCTGCCTTTTCTGGTCGCGTGCGGGCCGAGGACCTCCGTGAGGAGGCGGGCCGGGCCCCGGCGGCGCCCGTCGGCGCTGAGCACCACCGATGGCCGCGCTCCTCGTCGCTACCGGGACAGGCGTCCACCGCTCCAAGGACGGGGGTGCCTCCTTCACGGAGGTCCTCCCGATGGAAGGCGAAAGCTCCGGCCACTGACGGTGCAGCCGCTCGCGAGTCGTAGTGAAGCCCTGATCCCCCCGCCGTGTGGGCAGGGCGCTGTCTACAGCGGAATGTGCGCCGGGGAGGCGATACCGATACGGTCCGCCACCATCTGGCGGAACCGTGGGCACCTGGTGAAGTCCTCGTGGTCGCAATCCAGCGCGCACTCGATGAGGTCGAGCGCCGCCTGCGTCTCGGCGATGCGCTGCCGAAGTGCTGCCCGCCGACGCTGCAAGGTGGCTCGGCGCTCCGCTGGTGCATCCCGCCCGCGGGCGGGATGCACGACGACCTCGTCGAGGAACTCCTGGAGCAGATGCCGCAGGAGGTCGGGGCGCTCCAGGTGCACGTCGTGCCCTGTGCCGGGGACGCTCGCGGCCGTTGCCTCCGGTTGCCGTCAGAGCATGGTCTCGGACTCCTGCGGAGGGATGATGCCGGACTGGCCCAGGACGGCCAGCACCGGGCACGTGATCCTCACCCACTCGCTCCAGAAGGAGCGTTGGGCGTTCTCGGCCAGTGAGGCGACCATGACGTCCCGGTCGAAGCGCGGCCACCAGCCTCCGTCGCGCTCCTCCAGTCCGGCGGCCCGCCCCTCGCCGACCAGGCCGCCGCCGAGAAACTCGGCGGCGGACTCCCGTGACGGGAACGGCATCGGCCACGCGTCGAGCCATCCGCCGATCTCGGCCTGCACGTTCGGGTTCGGGCCGCCGGGGCCGGCTTCGACCAGGACGAGCGCGCGCACGAGGTGAGGGTGTGCGGCGGCAGTGAGCATGGCGGTGTGGCCACCCAGGGACTGCCCGGCCCTTGACGGGTTGGTGCAGGTCGAGCTGTTCGAGGACGGCGACGACGTCGGCGACGTACGCGGCGCGCCTCATCTCGCGTGGGTGGCGTTCGCTGGCGCCGTGGCCGCGGTGGTCGACGGCAACGACCCGGTAGTCCGGGCTCAGGGCCCGGGCGAGGTCGTCCCATTCGCCTGCGTGTCCGGCGAGCCCGTGCAGCAGGACGACGGGCGGCCCCGAGCCGCCCCAGTCGCGGCAGGACAGACGGACGCCGTCGCGTTCCACGGTGCGTTCGGACCAGGTCATGCGGCCCCTTTCCGGGTCTGGTGGATCGGCTGTTGCGGTGTGGTGGTCAGCGGTAGGCGGCGAGGAAGACGCGGGCGCCGGCGGTGGCGTAGCGGTCGAGGTCGGCCTCGGTGTGCTGGGCGCTGCCGGTGAACATGGCCTTGTTCACCGGGATCCACAGCAGCAGGCCGGAGAAGTGGTTCGCGGCCAGGAGTGCGTCGTCGATGCGGAGCAGTCCCTGGTCGGCCAGGCGCTGGAAGGCCGCCGCCAGCGTGGCGAGCCCTCGTTCGAAGCCCCGCTCGTACCACTTGGTACCCAGGTCAGGGAAGACGTCGGCGTTGGCGATGATCAGGCGCCGCAGCTGGATCACTCGGGGGTTGGTGAGGGCGGTCAGGAACTGGCGGGCGAGCCGGGTCAGGTTCTCTTCCAGGTCGGCATCGTCGGTTGGGAGGTCGGTCAGCAGGTCGATCGTGGTGTCGAGCCGGTCGGTGGTGGCCAGGACGATGTCGGCGAAGAGCTTCTCCTTGTCGGAGAAGTGCTTGTAGACGGTCTGTTTGGACACCGCGGCCAGTTTCGCGATGTCGTCCATGCTGGTGCCCGCGTAGCCCTTCTCCATGAACACTGCGGTCGCGGCCTCCATGATCGCCTGGCGTTTGCGGGCCGAGCGGCCTTGTCCGTTGGCGTCCATGTATCTCCTCCAAAAATGGGTACTGGACAGTCTAGTTCCTCAATGGGTACTGTACCGTCCAGTTCCGAAGCCGCGGGACGTATCCAAGGGAGGACAACCATGCGGAAGATCGTTGCGGGCCTGTTCATGTCGCTGGACGGCGTTGTGGAGGGCCCGGAGAAGTGGGGCATGCCCTACAACACCGGTGAGGCGGCCGAGGCGGTGACCCGGTTGTTCGACGACGCCGACACCGCCCTGCTGGGCCGCAGCACCTATCAGATGTGGAGCTCGTTCTTCCCGCACATCACCAGCGAGCAGGTGCCCACCGCCGACTGGATGAACGCCGCTCCGAAGTACGTCGTCTCCTCCACCCTCACCGAGGTCGACCAGTGGCAGGGCAGCCGCCTGATCACGGGCGACGACATCGCCGGCCAGATACAGGACCTCAAGCAGCAGCCCGGCGGCAACATCAACGTCGGCGGCAGCATCACCCTCGTCCAGTGGCTCATGAGCAACGGCCTGTTGGACGACCTCTACCTGCAGATCGCTCCCGTCATCGCCGGCACCGGCCGAACCCTGGCCGACGGCGAGCAGATCCCCATGCACCTGGCGGCCACGCGCGCCTTCGCCAACGGCGTCATCGAAGCCCACTACACCCCCAGCCCCGCTGAGCACGCCTGACCGCCCCCTCTGTCCACGACCAGGAAAGACCTCCACATGTCCCAGACGCTCAACCCCCCGGCCGTCCTCGACGTGCCACCGGCCCGCCCGGTGCCGCGGCTCCTGTCGGCCGCCGGCATCGCGGCAGGCCCGCTCTTTCTCGCGGCGGGCCTGGCCCAGGGCCTGACCCGGGACGGGTTCGACTTCACCCGCAACGCCCTCAGCCAGCTCAGCCTCGGCGCCCTCGGCTGGATCCAGGTCACCGTCTTCCTGCTCACCGGCCTGCTGGTCATCGGCGGCGCGATCGCGATACGCCAGGCACTGCGCGATGCTCCCGGCGGCACCTGGGCGCCCCGGCTGCTCGGCGCGTTCGGTGCCTCGTTCCTGCTCGCTGGGGTCTTCCCCGCCGACCCGGGGGCCGGGTTCCCCGCCGGTGCCCCCGAGGACCGGGTCACCTCGCTGAGCGCACACGGCACCGTCCACATGCTCAGCGGCACGGTCGGCTATCTCGCGCTGTGCGCCGCGTTCCTCGTGCTCGCCCGGCACTTCGCCGCCCGCCGACAGCGCGGATGGGCGCTCACCGCCCGCCTCGTGCCGGTGGGGGTCCTCGCCGGATTCGCCGCCTCCGCCACCACAGTGGCGGCCTTCACTGCCGGAGCAGGACTCGGCCTGCTCGGGCTCAGCGCCGCCACCGCCCGCCTGACTTTCCCCGCACGGCAGTAAGCAGCCGGGCTCCGCCCCACCCGCAGCAACTGCACCATGACCATCGCCGACCGACAGGAGACTGCGGCATGACCGCACCGGCAAAGGGCCCCGCCAGCTACTTCCCCGCGATCGAGAAGAAGTACGGCCGCCCCGGTAGAGGAGTGGCACGACCTCATCCGCACCTCACCGCTGACCAAGCACATGGAACTCGTCGCCTGGCTCAAGGCCGAGCACGGCCTGGGCCACGGTCACGCCAACGCACTGGTCGCGCACACACTGGCCAGCCGCGGCAGGTGAGCCCTGACCCGACGCACGCCGTCGATACTCAAGGAGCCGACCGCCCCTCCCGCGCCATGTCGTCCGCGGCTGTTTGGGGCCGGGAGCAGCCCCGCTCCCGGCCCCGGCTGTAGAGCGAGAGGTCATGCTGCCCGGCCATAGCCGTCGGCCCTGACGGATCGTCGCCGTGCAGCGGGCTGAAGTCGACGTCCAGGTGCGGGTCGTATGCCTCGGGCTGAGGCCGAGTTCGTGGATGGAGCGCCAAGGCACCTCAGCTCTACTCGGGCTCGGCTTCGCGCACCCACGCCACGGCCGCCGCCAGATCGGCTGCGGTCCCAGCGGGGACGTAGGTGAAGCCGTCCCACTCCTCCAATGCCCTGGGCTCGTCGGGGTGGAGGTGGCCGGCGCCGCCGTGCAGCGGCCGGTGGCGCCGGTGGATGTCCAGGGGCGGTCGGCGCCGCTTCACGTAGGGTGCGAGCGGGTCGGCTGGGTCGACGTGCGCAGCACGCGATGGCTGGTTCGGGGGGCCGGGTCGGCTGTGCTTGCCCATGCGGTCGATGGTCTCAGGCGGCGATCGTGGTCGGGCGGGCGGCGGCGAGATCCCTCGCCCTGCTCCGTACGTCCTCCACCGCGGCGGTGTTGTACGGGCGGGCGGCGTCCAGCAGCGTGTTGAGCCGGGAGGCCACCAGCGTGGAGTCGACGCGGGCGGCGTCGTCGAGCGCCTGATGGGCCGCGGCGGCGCCTCGCTCCGGCTCGCCCTCGTCGAACAGCGCGGCGGCGAGCCCGATGCAGTCCATCACGCGGACCCGTTCGAACCCGGGCTTGCGCAGCCGCAGCGCCTGCTGGAAGTGGGAGCTCGCCGACCCGCTGGGGCGGCCCAGTCCGGTCAGGTCGCGGGCGGCCACCGCGCGGGCGCCAGCGTGCTCGGCGGCGTCGAAGTACGCCACCCACTCGGGCACCTCCTCGCCGAGCCCGTCGGCCAGCAGCTCGTCCGCCGCGGCGAGATGCACCTCGGCTTGGCGCTCGTCGCCGAGTGCCGCGTGCACTCGTCCCGTTTGCGAGGCGACCAGCGCCTTCACCGCGGGCAGCTTGGCCTTGGCCGCGGCCACCCCCAGCAGGCCAAGGGCGTCCTTCGGCCGGCCGAGGTAGATCATCTGGTGGGACATGCGGGTGACGATTTCCACCCCGCGGTCACGCTGCTCTGCCTCACCGGCCGCATAGGTGCCGTAACTCCAGTACCGTTGCGCGGTCGCATACCGGCTGCTGTCGTGGCTGACCCACCCGGCGAGCGCCGCCAGGTCGGCGGTCGCGGCGAAGACCCGGGCCCGCAACGAAGGCGGGATGCCGTCTTGGATGCGCCGGGCCACCTCGGCGAGCTGTGCCACGATCGCCGAGCGGTACAGTCCTCCGCCCTTGGAGGCGTCTGCCTGGGCGAAGAAGGCGGTCACCTCTTCAAGCGCGATGACGGTATCGGCGTCGAAGCCCTTGCGGCCATTGTTCAAGGCCCGGGCTTTGCCACCGAGCATCCGCTCGGCAGCCAGGATCAGCGGAGTGCCCACGGCCAGCTTCAGGGTGTCGCGGCGGTTCATGAACCGGTCCATCTGCGTCCATCCGGCCAGGGCCTCGGCGGCTGCCTCGGTCAGCAGCGGCAACTGGATCGTATCCAGCGCGGGACCGGTAGCCGTCAAGCCGAGATCACCAGGAGTAAGCGGCTCGCCGACCGCCTCGGAGACCACCTCGGCGAGCAGGGCAGGCACGGGCGGGCGGGGCCGCTCACCGTCCATCCAGCGTCTCACCCGGGTGGCGTCCGGGGCGATCTGGCGGTGACCCTGGCGCATCGCTCCGGCGGCCACCCGGCGGGCGATCTCGCCATGGGACAGGCCGGTGGCCACGACCCACAGTGCAAGGTGCGGGTTGCTGGTTCTGCCGGTCATCGCCGTCACCCTCCGTCTCGCCGTCACGGAGCGTAGCAACTTCGCTACGGTTCGCGGCACTTACGGTACTGGTCAGAACCAGGGCGAGGGGCGGATTCTGCTGTTGCGGGGGCCGCCCGGCTACCCGCTTTCCGCTACAGGGAAGGATCTCGCATGGCGACACTTGCACCTGGAGCACCGTGGGCGATGCGGCTGGTCACCGACCGGCTGCCGGTCGGGGCGCCGTCGTACGCGACGGTGACGCTCGACCCGGCCACCCAGACCGCCCGCTACACCGATGCCGCCGGCCAGGTGGTCGAGATGGGCAAGCACGGCTCGTCGAGGACGAAGGGCACCGCCTCGATGTCCGGCGGGGGTGACGGGCAGAACCCGCAGCCGCAGTCGCAGGACGACAACACCACCGACTACGAGTCGGACTGACCGCGATGGCTCCCCTTGTCCTGGCCGTCACGTCCCTGGAGGACGTCACCGCCGACATGGTCATCGCCGCGCTGAACGAGCGTGAGGTGCCCGTCGCCCGCGTCGATCCGGCGGACATCGGGCCTGACCTGCTGTTCGGGGCCCGCATTGACGCCCAGATGCCGATGTGGGCCGGGCGGCTGCGGACGGCCAGCCGCGAGGTGGAGCTGGGGGAGGTGGCGGCGGTGTACTACCGCCGCCCCACCCCGTACCCCGCTCGGTTCGGCCACCTGCCCGCCCAGCAGCGCGACTTCGCCGCCGCGGAGGCCCGGCACGGGCTCGGCGGCATCCTGACCAGCCTGCACGGCGCGCGCTACGTCAACCACCCGGCCGCGGTCACCCGTGCCGACTTCAAGCCCGCCCAGCTCAAGCGGTTCGTCGAACTTGGCCTCACGATCCCGCCGACCCTGGTCACCAACGACGTCGAGCAGGCCGGAAGTTCGCCGCCGACCACGGGCCGGTCATCTACAAGACATTCCGCGGCCTCCCCGCCTCGGAGGACGGGCACTCCGGGGCGATCTGGGCCCAGCGCGTCGACCCTGCCGCCTTCGATGAGGCGCTCGCGGTGACCGCGCACCTCTTCCAGGCCGAGATCCCCAAGACCAAGGACGTGCGCGTGACCGTGGTCGGCAGCAGGGTGTTCGCCCAGCAGATCGTCGCCCCGGACGGCGCCCTGGATTGGCGCCGCGGTGACTGGGACCAGCTCATCCACACCCCCATCACCGTGCCGGCCCCGATTCCGGCCGCACTGCACAGCTACCTGGCCTCACTCGATCTGGCCTTCGGCTGCTTCGACTTCGCCCTGACCGGCGACGGGGACGACCCCGAGCACTGGACGGCGATCGAGTGTAACCCCAACGGCCAGTGGGGCTGGCTGCCCGACGCCCCGGCCATCACCGAGGCGTTCGCCGACCTTCTGCAGGAGGGAGTACGCCGTGACGGCGTCCACCGACCTTGAGACCGACGCGGCCCGACTGCGCGAGACCCTGACGAGGGGCCTCGCCGAAGAGGGCGTGCTCACCGATCCGGCCTGGCGTGAGGCGGTGGAGTCAGTGCCCCGGCACCGGTTCGTGCCAGGCTTCTACCTACCCGCCCCCGAGCTCGACGACAACGGGCTGACCGTCTGGGAGCCGGTCACCGCCGAGCTCGGCTACGGCCGGTGGCTGGCCGCCGCATACTCCGACACCACGCTGATCACCCAATTCGACGGCGAGGAGCCCGACTGGAAGAACCCCGCCGTCCGGCACGGTGGGGCACCGACATCTTCCTCCACTCTGCCGTCACTGGTCGTGCGGATGTGGGCCGACGCCGAGATCGCCCAGGGGCACACACTGCTGGAGATCGGCACCGGAACCGGCTACTCCACCGCGCTGGCCTGCGAACGCCTCGGCTCCGACGCCGTCACTTCGATCGAGGTCGACGGCCGCCGCCTGGAGACGGCCGCGACCGCGCTGTACTCGCTCGGCTACACCCCCACCCTGGCAGTCGCCGACGGACTCTACGGCTACTGGCCCGAGGCCACATTCGACCGGATCGTGGCAGCCTGCTCCTTCCGCGCCGTCCCGCCCGCCCTGCTAGCCCAGACCCGGCCGGGCGGGAAGATCCTGCTCACCCTGTCAGGCTGGCTCTACGGATACGCCCGCGTCCTACTCACCGTCGGTGAGAACGGAACCGCCGAAGGCCCGCTGCTATCCGGAACCGTCTCTTTCATGTCCGCCCGCACCCATGCCGCACCAGCGTTCGGCAACCCCACCCACTGGGCCGCCGAACTCCCCGATACTGCGCGAGCTTCCCGGCACGACCCGGAGCGGATCACCGCCGCCACCGACGAGGCGTTCCACCTGCGGTTCCTCGCGCAGTGCGCAGTGCCGGACGCCCAGATGACCACCGTCGGCAAGATCGTGCACCTGGTCGACGTCGTCACCGGCTCCGCCGCCACCCTCACACCGCGCGGCGACCGCTGGGAGGTGCGCGAAGGCGGCCCGATCAAGCTGTGGGAGCGGATCGAGAACATCCTGAGCGCCTACGAAACCGCGGGCCGGCCCGGACCAGAGGGCTTCCACTTGCACGTCTACGACGGCGGGCAGCACCTGCGGCATCCGCAAATGCCCATCGGGCCCTTGCCTAAACCCTGACCTCGAAACTCCCTCTGCAATACCGGATTTGTGACTGAGGCATTAGCACCTGAATTGAATCGGTTCCGAGCAATGCGCAGCGGTGGGGGAATGCTGACGCAGGTGGCACCCCAACCGTCCCCGGCGAGCACCTACTTCGGACGCGCGGTGAAAGGCTCGCGATCCGTCGACTCCCTACGTACAACGACTCGCATGCACTTACCGGCGAGGCGAGGTCGCCTGGTCGTGAGTTGCCGCCGGAAGCCCAGCGACCGCCCGCGAGGGGGGCAAGGGCCAGCCGCACTGCGCTGCTCAACACGCTGACTTGCCAGGGAACGCCATGCGGAAGGAGCTCTGCCAGATCTGCCGATCGCCCGCCGCCCGTGACGAGCGCGGCGTGCTCTATCTGGTCGAAGACGGCAGTGGCGACTGGGAAGGTTGGCCCAACGGTCTTGTCACCGCTCATCCGCCCCTGTGCCTGGCCCATGCTCGGCAATCCGCTGGGGCCTGTCCTCACTTGCGGAAAGGGGTGGTGGCGGTACGCGTTCAGCAGTCCGAGGTCTGGGGCGTCATGGGGGTGCGGTACCACCCCGGTCGGCCTGGCGCTCCCCTCCCTGTACGGGGCGAACGCGTCGAGATGCCGTACGACGATGACGAGATCCGGTGGGTCCTGGCCGCTCAGCTCCTGCGGGTACTCGACGGCTGCACTGTCGTCAGCCTCAACGCAGAGCCCGCACGCCCCCGATGACTGTCGCCCGGCGGGCCGGCTGCCTCGGCCCGGCCCATTGGGCGGCGCAAGCCCGGCGTAAGGGTGACAGCTTCACGCCCTCACCGGCCGACGTAAGAACCCGCGTCAGGACGCATAACGCAAGCGCTCAGCCACCCTCGGCGTACCCCTCACGAAGGGCAACCCGATGATTAGCCTCCTCCATGTGGACGCCGCTCGGCACCAACGCCGGGCACAGCTAAGGCCATTGCCCGCACTGGTACGTCACTGCCCGGGCGCTACCCACCTGCCGACCAGGCGCAGCCGGTCCCCTCCCCCGCGGCGAGCATCAGCGAACCGGTTCCACCATCTCCGGTGCCGTTCGCACTGCGCCACCGGCCACCTCATGAGCAAGCACGACACGAAGGAACTTCCCCATGACCGATGCGACGACCGTCGACCCCGACCGCGCCACGCTCCTGCGTGACAAGGTCGTCGATGAGCTGCGCGCGGACGGCACGATCGTCTCGCCCGAGATCGACGCCGTGATGCGTAAGGTACCGCGCCACCTGTACGCCCCGGAGGCTTCCCTGGAGCAGGCCTACAGCACGTACGCGGCCGTCATCACGAAGACGGACGAGCACGGCGTGCAGCTGAGTTCGGTGTCCGCGCCGCAGATCCAGGCGCTGATGCTGGAGCAGGCCAAGGTTCGTCCCGGGATGCAGGTGCTGGAGATCGGCTCCGGCGGCCTGAACGCCTCCTACCTGGCCGAACTGGTGGGTGAGGACGGCGAAGTCACCACTGTCGACATCGACCCAGAGGTCACCGACCGTGCCCGCCGCATGCTGGACGAGAACGGCTACAAACAGGTCCGCGTGGTGTGTGCGGACTCAGCCGAGCCCATTCCCGACCTCGGCCAAGTCGACGTCATCATGGTCACCGCCGGTGCCTGGGACATCCCGTCGGCCTGGATCGAGCAACTTACGGCGGGCGGCCGCCTGGTGGTGCCGCTGCGGATGCGCGGCCTGACCCGGTCCGTCGCCTTCACGCGCCTCGGGGACCACCTAGAAAGCGAATCCGCGAAAATCTGCGGATTCGTGCCCATGCAGGGCTCGGCTGCGCATCAGGAAGAGCTGCTGCTCGTCAACGGCACACCGGAGATCGGGCTCAGGTTCGACGACGGCCTGCCGGCCGACCCGAGCCTGCTGGACAACGCAGTCCGCACCCCCAGGATCGAGGTCTGGACAGGCGTCACGGTCGGGCTCCAGGAACTCCTGGACACCCTCCAGATGCACCTGGCGATCGTGCTGCCGGGGTTCTGCATCATGGCCGTCGATTCCGACCTGGACACCGGCGTGGTCGCGCCGGTCAACAAGGGCTTCTCCCTCGCCGCGGTCGACGGCCCGAACTTCGCCTACCTCACCACCCGCCGTACCGAGGACAGCAAGCACGTCGAGTTCGGCATCCACGCCCTGGGCCCGGACGGTCCCGCCTTCGCCCACACGGTCACCGAGCACGTCCGCGATTGGGCCCGCGAGCGGCGCGGCGGCCCCAGCCCGGTCATCCGGGTCTGTCCGGCCGACACCCCCGATGGCCCGGTCTT
Organism: Streptomyces sp. 8N616; assembly: GCF_052246385.1. Lineage (NCBI taxonomy): Bacteria > Bacillati > Actinomycetota > Actinomycetes > Kitasatosporales > Streptomycetaceae > Streptomyces > Streptomyces sp. 8N616. Next base: position 12,306 of record NZ_JBQQBY010000053.1, read on the forward strand.
CGGAGACCGGGTCATCGACAAGGTGCACAGCCGGATCTCGCTGTCCTGGCCCCCGGCGTAGCTATCGGGTGTCAGGCGAAATCCGCACCACTCCACCGATCAAAGGAGCGTGACCGACATGACGAACACCATGGCGCTGGCCGAACGGCCAGCAGTCGACGAGGACGAGGACTTCGCCCCGCTCGACGTCAGGGTCGTCGTGGCCGCGCACCCCCACGGGAAGTTGATGTGCTCCACGGGTGACGGCTGCGGCCAGACGTGCGCGACCGGCGCCTCCGCCTGCAGCTCGTTCACCGAGGACCCGGCCTGACTCTCCCCCCTCGTCGGTGTGCCGGGCGTACTGCGCCCGGCACACCGGCACCACACCCCCGGCGCGCCGCACTGAAAGGAAGAGCTGCCCGTGGCCTTCAGAGCAGTCGTCAGCTACCAGTGGCAGGGTGCCGCGATGCTGCGCGCCACCACCAGCCCAGGCCTCGCCGACCTGCCCCGAACGCTCGATCTCGACGACCCTGCCGTCACGCAGGCGTGGCTTGCGAGGGTGTGGCAACGCGAGGAGGTCCGCGACGCTTTACGTGCGGCCAGCCCGGTCCTGTGCCAGAGCATCGACGCCATCGTGAGCGGTGCACGCTCGCAGCCGAGGCAGGTCCGCCGGACCGCGCTGTCGGTCGCCTCCTATCTCCTGCGCTGGCAGCACCGCCCCACCCCGTTCGGCCTCTTCGCCGGAACCGCCCCCGTGTCGGTCGGATCGGTGCCGCGCATCAGGTGGGACGCCAAACACCGGGTTGCGGTGCGAGCCGACGCCGAGTGGATCACCGACATCATCCAGCACCTTCAGCAAAGCCCCGCGCTGCTGGAGCGCCTGCCGCTGGTCGCCAACAACACCGCTCAGGTACGGGGTGACCGGCTCGTCGCACCGGGCCCGCCCGCGGACGGCCGCGCCCACCTCATGGCGCCGGTCGAGGTGTCCGTCCGACACGCGCGGCCCGTGAAAGCGGCGATGGCCGCGGCGGACAGGCCCATCCGGTACCGAGACCTGCGCGACCACCTCGCCGCCCAGTTCCCGACGGCCGCCGCCGCACAGATCGACGCGCTGCTGGGCGACCTCATCGCGCAGAACCTGCTCATCACCAGCTTGCGGACGCCGATGACCACCTTGGACGCACTCGGGCACGTGTGTGCCGAGCTGGAGAAGGTGGAGGCCCACACCCTGGAGGATGTCGGCGAGCTGGTGCGGGAGTTGTACGCGATACGCGACGGCCTGACCGGTCACGAACCCACGCTCTCCCCCTCCGCGCTGAACGACATCACCGCGCGGATGCTCGCTCTCTCCCCCATCGCACCGGCCCCTCTGCTCATCGACACCGTTCTGGACTGCGACGCCCAGATCCCCGTTCAGGTCGTTGCAGAGGTGCAGGATGCCGTCGCGGCCCTGTACCGGATCACGCCGCAGCCCTACGGCTACCAGCAGTGGCGCGACTATCACCGCCGCTTCCGCGCCCGGTACGGCGTCGGTGCGGCCGTCCCCGTCCTCGACCTGGTGGCCGACAGCGGACTGGGGCTACCCGCCGAGTACGTCGGATCGGAGCGCGGCCGGGCACCCAAGCAGCTCACAGACCGCGACGATGCGATTCTCGCGCTACTGCAGCAGGCCCTCATGGAGGGCCGCGACGAGCTGGTCCTGACCGATACCGTGATCGCCGACCTTGCGACGGCCGCAGGTAGCGACGAACCGATGTTCGTCCCCCGTGCGGAAGTCGCCTTCGAGATCCATGCCCCCTCGTCCGACGCTCTGGCGCGTGGCGCGTTCCAACTCATGCTGACCGGACTGCCCCGGCCCGGCAGCAGCATGGCCGGACGGTTCGCCCACCTGCTGCCGCCCGAGCAGCAAGAGGTGCTGTCCCACACCTACCGCACCACCCGGCCTGACACGATCACCACGCAGCTCTCGTTCGCACCGCGCCGCCGACGCAATGAGAACGTGGCCCGCACCGCACGCCTGCTGCCGCACGTGATCGCGTTGTCCGAGCACCGAGCCGCTGACGAGGGCGTGATCCCGCTCGCGGACATCGGGGTCACCGCGGACGCCCGCCGCTTCCACCTCGTGCAGCTCTCGAGCAGCCGGCCCATCGACGTACATGTCCTGCACGCGCTCGAAGCCGGGGTCCAGACGCCGCCTCTGGCCCGGTTCCTGGCGGAGATCGCCACCGCCCGGTGCGCCGTCTATAAGCCGTTCGACTTCGGCGCCGCTGCTCGCCTGCCCTACCTGCCGCGCGTGCGCTACCGCAGGACCGTCCTCACCCCGGCCCGCTGGCTGCTGATGGCCGAGGATCTTCCCGGCCGTGCCGCCTCGACAACAGAGTGGGAACAGACGTTCGCCGCGTGGCGGGCCCGGCTGAGCGTCCCCGACCGCATCGCGATGGTCGAGGTCGACCAGCGTCTCCCCCTGGATCTGACGCACCCGGTCCACCGGCGTCTGCTGCGCTCCCGCCTCGACGACACCCGCCGCCTCGAACTACGCGAGGTGGCAGACCCCGATGAGTACGGCTGGATCGGCCGCGCCCACGAGATCCTGCTCCCCCTCATCCGCACCCAGCCCGAGGAGAACGGCACGCTTCCCACGCCGCGCCTGCTCACCGCGGTGAGCGCCGAGGACACCCAGCTGCCGGGGACCGGGACCGTGCTGCGTGCACACCTGCACGCCCACCCGCAGCGCCGCAGCGAGATCCTGGACCGCCATCTGCCCCGTCTCCTCGCTGAGTTCGACGCTGCACCGCTGTGGTGGTTCACCCGGCACCGCGAGATGGCCCGCCCCGAGGCCGACCAGCACCTCGCGCTCTTCCTCCACCTCGAACCCGGCAGGTACGGGGCCGCGGCCGAACGCGTCCACGCCTGGACTGACGGGCTACGCCGCAGCAGACTGGCGTCGCACCTGACGCTCGCCAGCTACCAACCACAGGTGGGCCGTTACGGGTACGCGGCAGCGATGGACGCCGCCCACCGCGTCTTCGCCGCCGACTCCGCCGCGGCCCTCGCCCAGATCCGCTTCACGGCCCGCGCCGAGGCCCTCGACCCGCAAGCCCTCGCGGCCGCGAGCATCCTCGACCTCATCACCCACCTCGCCCCTGACGCCGACCACGGCATGAACTGGCTGATCCAGAACGTGCCCCAGGGACACGGACGGCTGGAGCGGCGGCTGTGCGACCAGGTGCTCGACCTCGCTGCCTCCAGCGAGCCGTCTCCACTCTTCGCCGCGCTGCCCGGCGGCGAGGACGTGACGCACGCATGGCAGGCCCGCGCCACAGCCGTGCACGCCTACCGCGAGAGCCTGGCCATCCAGCGCGACCCGCTCACCGTTGCACGGTCGCTGTTCCACCAGCACCACGTACGGGCGCTCGGCGTTGACCCGGCCGCCGAAGCCGTCACGCTGCGGCTCGCTCGCACGGCAGCGCTGCGCCACACCGCCAGGGCGGACGCGTGAGTGCTCCGGCCGCGTACGCGGCACACCTGACGCGGGAGTTCACCGATCACCTGGCTCAGCCCGCTCAGCGGCCCCCTGATGAGCCGTGGACGGCGCAGTCCCTCGCCGAGGGGGCAGCTGGCATCGCCCTGCTACATGTTGAACGCGCCCGCGCGAGCCTATTGCCCTGGAGCCTGGCCCACCGCTGGATCACCCAGGCGGCCTCCGGCGAGGTCAGCGCCGCCGACACGATCGGCCTGTTTCTCGGCGCACCCGCCGTCGCGTTCCTCCTGAATACCACCCCTACCAGCCGCCACGCCCTCTACCGCGACGCGTGGACGACCCTGCACGCCCACGTCACCGCGCTCGCCCACCGCCGTACTGACAGCGCCCTCGCCCGCATTTCCATCGGCGACCTGCCCGCCTTCGCCGAGTACGACGTCTTCTACGGCCTCACCGGCATCGGCGCCTACCTCCTGCGCAGCGACCCCAGCGGCAGCGCTCTCGAGAGGGTCCTCAGCTACCTCATCGCACTGACCCGCCCCCTGAAGTCCGACGGCCGCAGCCTTCCCGGCTGGTGGGTCGGCCACGACCCACACCGAGGCCGCTCCGTTCACTTTCCCGGCGGGCACGGCAACCTTGGGGCCGCGCACGGCATCACCGGACCACTACTCCTCCTCGCCCAGACCCTGCGGCGCGGCATCAGCGTGGACGGACAGCACGAAGCCATCCGCACCATCTGCACCCATCTCGACGCCTGGAAGCGGGACAGCGAGGCGGGCCCCTGGTGGCCAGAACACCTCACCCTCACGGACCTCGACACCGGCCGGTCCCACCAACAGGGGCCCGGACGACCGAGCTGGTGCTACGGCACGCTCGGCATCGCGCGCGCCGGGCAGCTCGCAGGTATCGCCTTGGACGACCCGGCCCTTCAGCGCTCGTACGAGGATGCCCTGTACCGCTGCCTAACCGACCCCGTACAGCTCGCCCAGGTCACCGACACCAGCCTGTGCCATGGCTGGGCCGGCATCTACCAGACCGCTTTCCGGGCCGCCCACGACGCGCTCAACACCCACCTTCACACCGTGCTCCAACCACTGGGGGAAGCACTGGCCGCCCACGCCCGACCCGACTCATCCAAGGGCCCCGGACTCTTGGACGGCGACGCCGGATGCGCACTCGCCCTGACCACCCTCGCCGCCGACCAGCCACCGACCACCGGATGGGACGCATGCCTGCTGATCGATTGACCCAGGCCACTCGACCTCACGCCCCCAGCACGACCGGCCGCGCCGTACTCGACGTCCTGGCCGGCGAGCCGATAGCCGACGCCGCCCACCGCGCAGGCGTGGAACCAGCGAACCTCGCCGACGCCGTCGAAGTCTTCCAGCAGGCCGGCCACGCAGCGCTCGCCCAACAGGCCGGTCGCACCGACTGGTCGCAGGTCTACATCGAGTTCGCTGACTGGGCGAGCGCAGAGCAGACCGCCGCCACCCACCTCGCACCGCTTCTGCACGACGCGGAGGCGAACGGCACCGTCACCGCTTGGTGGTTCACCAGCAAGCATCCCTGCTGGCGGCTACGCCTGCGCGTCCAGCCCGAAACCGGCGTCAAAGCCGACCTGGGCACCGTGCTCGATCGCCTCGTGACCGACGGCCACCTGCGGCGGTGGTGGCCGGGAATCTACGAGCCGGAGACCGCGGCCTTCGGCGGTCCCGCCAGCGTGACAGTCGCACACGAACTCTTCGCCACTGACAGCCGCGAAGTCCTGAACCTGGCCACCCGCAACGACGTCACCCTCGGCCGCCGCGAGCTGTCCGTCCTCCTCTGCGCGATCATGATGCGCGCCGCCCGCCTCGAATGGTACGAGCAAGGCGACGTGTGGCAGCGCGTCATCGGCGAGGAACAGCGGTCCACCCTGCGCGACATCCCCGCCGGACGGCTCCAAGCAATGGCGAGGCAGCTCCGAGCGCTGCTCCTGGCCAACACCGACCCTGCAGGCCCCGTCCTGAGTTCCGGCGGGCCGCTGGAACCCGTCACAGGATGGGCCGACGCCTTCCACCACACCGGTCTCGCCCTCGCCGAAGCAGTCCAACAGGGAACACTCGACCGCGGGCTACGCAGCGTCCTGGCTCTCCACGTCATCTTCCACTGGAACCGCCTCGGGCTCTCTATGCGCGCCCAAAGCGCACTGGCCTGGGCGGCCCGGGAGACGATCCTCGGTAGTTGACGTGCAGCTGGTTGATGAGTTGGTCGAGGATGGATGCGTACGCACGCCCCGCGGAAGAGGCGATGCGGAAGGTACGCCCCCCGCCACCTCTTCGTCCTGGATGCGCCGTTGGAGAAGGCGTACGGGAACGCACCGGTGAACACGAAGCTCGACGACAGCAGCGCACCGATCAGTTGCGGCTCGCAGTCCGACGTTGTGGGGATGATCCTGGAGCAGCTCCAGGTCGAGCGGGGCCTGAAGGTGCTGGAGCTGGGCGCCGGTACCGGCTTCAACGCCGCGCTCCTCGGCTGCTTGTGTCGCGAGCTGGCGTCCGGCCCCGCAAAGCGGCCCACGCCGACGCCGCCCGGCCAAGCCGTAGCGACTGGCTCAGGTACTTCTGGGCGATGCTGTGCTCGCCGTTGTCATAGATCATCCACCCAAGTGGATAGGTCTGTTCGGCTGCAACCTCGCATAGCGTGCGGCACACCCGTTCCGTGTGGGTTCGGTGGAGCAGCGGGAACACGTCCAAAACGGCAGCGAATCCCCTTTCACTTGGGACGGATCAATCGTTCCATGATGGAGAGTAGGCGATCAGGTTCGACGGGTTTTGTCACGTAGTCGGAGGCGCCGGAGTCGATGGCCTTCTCCCTGTCGCCCTTCATAGCCTTAGCGGTGAGCGCGATGATCGGCAGCGCGGCGAACTGCGGCATCCTGCGGATGGCCGTCGTCGTCGTATAGCCATCCATCTCGGGCATCATGATGTCCATCAGAACGACCGCGACATCACGGTCTTGTTTCAGGACTTCGATGCCCTCGCGCCCGTTCTCCGCGTACAGCACCGTCAGTCCGCGCTGTTCTAGCACGAGCGTCAGGGCGAACACATTGCGGACGTCGTCATCAATGATGAGCACCTTCTCGCCGTTGAACTCGAAGGAGCTCCGTGCGTAAGGCAGCCGCGCATCTATGCCACTGGCTTCAGATATGGGCTCGTGCACCGTCTCTGCACCTGTGGGGACGGTCCTCATGGCGATCTCGGTGCTGGGACCGCGTTGGGGGTCGTCCTGCGGCGGCAGCTCGCCAGGGTGCAGCGGCAGGTAGAAGGTGAAGACGGACCCGTGGCCCAGCTCGCTCACCGCGTGGATCTCGCCGCCCAGCAGCCGCGCGATCTCCCGGCTGATGGACAGGCCGAGGCCCGTGCCGCCGTACTTCCTGCTGGTCGTGCCGTCCGCCTGCTTGAACGCCTCGAAGATCACCCGCATCTTGCTGGCCGCGATGCCGATACCGGTGTCCGTCACCGAGAAGGCGATCAGATCGGCGTCCGGGTCGCGCAGCGAGCCCCTCTCCAGCAGCTGCTCGCGGATCGCGGCCGGCACATCGCTGCGGGCCAGTCTGATGACCAGCTCCACCGCCCCGCCCCCGCTGTCGGTAAATTTCACCGCGTTGGACAGCAGATTGCGCAGCACCTGGAGCAGCCGCTGCTCGTCGGTGTGCAGCGTCGCGGGCAGCTCCGGGGATAGCCGTACGGAGAAGTCCAGGCCCTTCTCGTCGGTCAGCGGCCGGAAGGTCGCCTCGACGTAATCCACCAGCTGCACCAGGGCGATACGGGTCGGGCTGACGTCCATCTTGCCCGCCTCGACCTTCGACAGGTCGAGGATGTCGTTGATCAGCTGGAGCAGATCGGAGCCCGCTCCGTGGATCGTCTCGGCGAACTCCACCTGCTTCGGGGAGAGGTTGCCGTCAGCGTTGTCGGCGAGCAGCTTGGCCAGGATCAGCAGCGAGTTGAGCGGGGTGCGCAGCTCGTGCGACATATTGGCCAGGAACTCGGACTTGTAGCGCATCGCGACCGCGAGCTGCTCGGCACGCTCCTCCAAAACCTGCCTGGCCTCCTCGATCTCGGTGTTCTTCACCTCGATGTCACGGTTCAGACGAGCCAGCAGCTCGGCCTTCTCCTCCAGCTCCGCGTTCGAGGCCTGCAACTCCTTGGCCAGCTCCTGCGACTCGCTCAGCAAGAGCTTGGTCCGCTGCTGCTCAAGGACCGCTGAGCTGCTGTGCTCAATGAGGGCGGCCACTTCCTGAGGAATGTCGGCGCTGCGCTCCCCCAGCCATCGCTGTGCTTCCGCTACCCGCGTCGCTGATAGCAGGTCGCCTTCGGCGGCTCGCTCCTCCATGACAGCGAGCCATTGCTGGAATTCAGCGTCTTCGTCCACCCAAGTGGCTAACCGGCCCCACTCTCGGATCAGCGCCTCGTGTGCGATTTCAGCGGTATCGGGGCCGCTGGAGCCGAGAACGACCAGCCGCTGTTCAGGCTGTGCGAGAAGTTGCGCGATATACCAGTCACTGCCGAGGTGAGAACGCTGGGCGGTGACACGGACGGCGCTGCCTGCACCACCACGGGCTCGCACCATGGACAGCAGCACTCGACGCATTCGGGCCTCATCCACCTGCTGAGCCAGGAAGTGGTACGCCTTCTCCGCATGCCGGTTCAGCGCTCCAGACACCCCGCCCAGGCCGTGGTAGCTGTCAAAGCTGATGCGCCGCTGCTGTTGTGTGGGCCACAGTTCCGTCAAGGCGAATTCAAGGAGCGGCAGGCTTCCCGGCGCCTTGCTCGCCTCGCGAGCGATGTCCTTTGCCAGTCCTGGAGTGAACGTGACGCCAGAGAGTTCAGCCGGTTCGACGATCACCCGGGTCAAGGCCGCTTCGTCCAGCGGAGAGACATTGAGTTGACGGTCCTGCAGGCGCAGTCCGAGATCAGGAAATTCGAGCAGGTTGGGGAGAAAGTCCGCCCGCAGCGTACACACCAGGCGTACGTCTGAGTTCTGCAAGGTGTCGGGAGGCGGCAGCATGTGCTGCAGAAATTCCAGGGGTTTCTCAGTGTCCCGGCCGCCGCTGAGCACTTCCTCGAACTGGTCGCCGATCAACGCCAGCCGACGCCCGCTCAGCAGAGCTACCCGTGCGGCGACCTGCCAGAAGCCTTCCTCGCGCAGTGAACGGGCCCGGCTATCCAGTTGCTCAAGCGAGTAGTCCCCGGCAGGCTGCTCGAGATCCAACAAGGCGCGGGCTACGGCCTCGTACGGAGTTGCTCCTGGGCGGAATGACGCCACGGCCCACCCGTCTGCCGCCAGCGCCGGCTGGAGCCCGGCCGCCACAAGCGACGACTTGCCCACGCCCGACGGGCCGGTCACCACGACGAGGGGCTGCGTCCTGACCATATTCTGCAGCCGCTCAACCTCCCGTTCCCGGCCCACGAAAACCCCGGCTTGCGCGTCTGCGGCCGTGAATGACTGAAGGCCGCGGTAGGGGCACGGCGGAAGCACACTTCGGTCCAGTGCTTCCGGCCAGGCAGCAGCTACCTCCGAGAGCGGCACGGCATACGCGTCATCCGCTGAGCCATCCCGGCTTGCGATGGCGAGCATGCCGACGACGGCGTCTCCCCACCGATCGGTGGTGATGACCGGTGCTCCGCTGTACCCCGGCTGCGTTCGCAGAGCTGACTCACTGTCGGAGTCCAGCTGGATCAGGCCCCCGCCGACGGCTCCGCGCAACACACACGCAGTCCACGCCCCATTGACTTTGCGTGGCGGTTTGCCGGGATAGCCGAACACCGACACGTGGGCATCAGCGGCTGTACCTGCCCGCGCATCGACCAGCCGTGCTGCGCCAGCACCGGGCGGCAATGTATCCCCTCCGACCATCACCAGCCCTGCTGTGTCCCGACCGGGCTGACCGACCCCAGGCGGCGGGTCCCAAGCACTGATGCGGCAATGGCGCAGCGGCGCACCCTCGGCATCGCCCAAAAGTGGGAACTCAACCTGGATCCGTGCTTCGTCCGGGGGGCGGTCGCGGGCGCCTTTCTCTCGCCCCAGTGCCGCATTGACCACGTGGGCACACGTCACAATTTGCTTGCTGCCCACCACGAATCCCACTCCGACAGGAGCGTCACACGTGCCGAGGCGCACTTTGACAATGAACCCCTCGCGCTGCATACCCATGCGAGTCAGGGGCGGTTCCAGACAAGCCGCACGGCGAAATTCACTTCAGCTGTCCCTTTCGCGATGATCACACCAGTCTCGCCGCCCATCTTGAGACCGAACTCGATCTCGGCCTCGTCCGGTTTCAGCTCACGGACTGTCCCAGCAACCCGGGACAGAGTCGGTTTCACCTGTTCCAACGCGTCATGAAGGGATACCCGGGCCCGGGCAACCGTGCCCTCTCCTGCTGCCAGTTCCAGATCAGTGCCCATGAGGTCGCCATCCACCTCGAACACTGCCCTTTGAGCGCCGCTGCCATCCAGAGTCATCTCGAACAGCTGCCCCACAGGGATCCCCTTCCATTGACCAGGGCGCCCATCGCCCCCGGCGCCAAAATCGTCGGGTTCATCCTCGGACATGACTCGTTCACTTCGCAGGAATACCGGCCAGGAAGATACGACCGACCGCTCTCCCGGTCACAGCACCGCAACCCCATGTGGCGTGACGGTCGGCGCTGCCTTTGGTGTGGCCGTGTGAGAAGTCGCTGACGGTTGAGCAGATCGAGTCGTGGGAAGCCGGGGACGGGTATGCCGCACAGGACGTGCTCGCATACGACGGGTGCCGAGCGCGCCCGACATCAGCGTCACCAGCGCTTCGGGGCGATGGACATCCGCTACTCGTCCCAGCGAGCGGCAGCCAGACGGGCTCGCGCCTCCATCAGGGCGAAGCCGAGCAGATTCTGACCACGCCACCGGGAGGGGTCGGTGACACGATCGTCGGACGCGTCGAGACCGATGCCCCACACCCGGTCACGCGGGCTGGCCTCGACCAGCACCCGGTTACCCGTGCCGAGCAGGTACGCGCGCAGAGCCGGGTCCTGCCCGAACTTGGCGACATTGCCCGCGACGACCAGCTCGAAGCGGGCGGCGGCCCAGGGCGCCTCGTCGAAGGCGTGGACCAGTCGCCCGAGGTTCTTGGCTTCGGCGGGAGTGCGAGCCGCGAGTATCGCCGGGAGCGACGCGTCGTCACCGAACAGGCGGGCCTTACCCGCCATCATCCAGTGCTCCGCGCTTGCGTAGGTCACGCCGTCCACGGTGAAGGGTGAAGGCCACCACTGGCTGAGCGCACCCGGACCGATCGAACCATCCCGCTGCGGCTGATGCCCCCAGAACATCAGCCACTTCGGCCGCGCTCCGGCAGCAACAAGCACCGAGAGCTGTTCTCGCGTGCGGGCCTGGACCGGGCTCTTCATGTCGATCGTCTCCATACCAGGGATCCTTGCAGCTGTGGGCGGCAGTTCAGTCTGTGCGCGCGTTCACGGCCACCAGGTGCAGACGTCGAGCAGGGCGCCGACCACGTCCTCGACTGCCTCGCTGCCACGCCCCGTCAAGAGGATGTCGCCTCGCACCAGGACGGAGTATCGACGTCCCTGCTCATTTCTGGCCGAGGGGCGGATCAATGGCGGAGGAGGTAGCGGGTCAGGCGTGAGCGGGCCTTGTCCGCACTGAGTCCGAGCGCCTTCCCGATTGACTCCCACGACAGCTCATCGGCCTCCGCCGCGCGGGCAGCTTCCCTACCGACATAGTCAGTGAGGCGTTCCAACACCGCCACTGCCTTAAGCGCGGCCACTGGGGCCTGCTCAGCGAGGGTGGTCAGTTTCTCCTCCAGGTGCTCGATCGTCTCGGTGAGTTCGGCGGGTAGCGGCACCGTCTGGTGTTCGACCGTGTGGATGTGCTGGCTCCAGTCGTTGTACGTGCCGGAGGTGTCGAGGTCGTCCAGGCGGTCGTCTTCCGCCTGATCCCAGTCGATCGGGTAGCTCGGGCCGCGCCAGCCGCACGCGCAGGCGGCCCTGTAGGCGGCCGCCTTCGGGCGGTTCATCCGGCCGTCGTAGGCCCACCACTCGCTCGTGCTGTGCCCGCCACTACCGCTGCCCACGTCCAGGTACACGGGCTTGGGCTCGCTGCCCTCGGCTAGGACGGCTCCCACGATGCCCTCGTGGGACTCCCCGAACTCCTCAGTCCTCCATCCCACTGCTTCCTCTTCCTTCCTGCCCCGGAGCAACCCCGGCCGGCTCCTCAGTTGGCGCCACGCCGGTCAGCGAGAAGCGATGCCCGCGGCGGCCGAACGGTGATGCGCTTCGCGGTCCGAGAATGCCGCAGGCCAAACACCTGCGTCGGGCGATTCACCTAAACCGGCCGGATCGAAGCGGGCGCCTCCTCCCGGTCGAATGACGCCGCCTTATCCTCGATCCACCGGTCCCCGAAGACCGATGTCAGGGCTCCGGTCCGCTGCTCGTGGGCTCGTTGCCCTGTGTGGGCGGTTGAGTACGCTGATGGGGTAGGCAGGTCCTGAGGCTGTTTCGAGATGGGGGGTTCATCGGTGCCAGGGGAGGTGGATCGGCACTACGAGCGGCTTGCCGACACATACGACGACAATTGGGCTTACAGCCCGAACTACGTACGGTGGATGGCGTCCCGTATCGCCGAAGTCCTGGAAATCCGGCCCTCGGACCGGACTGCGGATATCGGGTGCGGCACTGGGTTGTTCGCTCGTGAGGTCGCCGACCTCGTCCATCCTCAGCTGCCGCTTCAGTGTGTGGACCCGTCGGCGGCCATGCTCAAGCAACTCGATGCCTCCGCGAGCCTCTTGCCTGTCCAGGCTTCTGCTGAGGACTTGGCTGAGCAGCGTGTTCGGCTGCCGCATGGGCCGCTGGATGCGGTATGGATGAAGGAGGCCGTGCACCATGTGGCTGACCGAGCGGCGACGCTTGCCGGACTGGCCGAGCTGCTCGCCCCGGGCGGTCGGCTGCTGATCGTGATGCTCCCGGCCACCATCGAGTACCCGCTCTTCAGCGAGGCCCTCAAGCGGTACGAGGCGCTGCAGCCCGACCCGGCTGGCATTGCCGAGCACCTGACTGCTGCGGGTCTGCGCACCAGCCTCACGTATGTCGAGCACCAGCTCACCCTGAACACGGAGCGGTATCTGGCCATGGTGCGAGCCCGCTACATGTCGTTGCTGTCCATGTTCAACGACGAGGAGATCGAAGCGGGCATCGAGGAGATCCGTGCCCACCATCCAGAGCCGGAGCTGCGCTTCCCCGACCGATTCGCCTTCATCCTGGGTCGGCGCGACGATGTCCCGCCCTCTTCGGCACCGTCGGATGCTTCCGGGGGCGCAGGGTGACCGGGGTGGTCGATGAGCGGCTGAGCCGTCTGCGTCTGGAACTGGATGACCACACCCGTATCGCGGAACGGTTGGGCCTTGACCTCGAGCGCCCGCTGCGGTCGCTGAGCGACGGCTATCCGGAGAACGCCATCACGCTGATCGGCAAGCTCACCGAGAAGCTGCTGAAGGAGTTATGGCGGCACCATCAAGTCCCCGGCGACCCTTCAGGCCGCGCCCTGAATGAACTGATCAAGGGGTGCCGCCACCACGTCCGCAGCAGCACGGTCATCGATGCGCTCACCGATATCCAGCGCCTGCGCAATCGCTCCTCCCACGACGGGTATGAGATCGCCGAGGAGGACGGACTACTGGCCGTACGTCGGCTGGTGACGGTCCTGGCCTGGTTCACCAGCACCGCCAACCAGGCCCTGACCGGCGGTGATCCCCAACTGCTGCCCGAGGCCGCCCGTCGGACGGAGTTCCTCTCCGGTCTGTACGTGACCCTGGGCTACCGCGTCGCCAAGCGCTTCGTCCTCTCACAAGACACCGTCTACCAGCTGTTTTGCCGCGAGTCCGGCGTGCGCTTGGAGTACGTCGAGCTATTGCTGTCGACCAACGCGGACGAGCTGGGCTCAGTCCTGGAGTCCACCGGAGGGGAGCTGCTGCGCACCCGGCTTCCAAAGGTCACCCGCTTCGTCATCCTCGACGATGACCTGGCCGATACCCACGCCCTGTTCGGGCAGGACTGCCGCTGCGTGCGCTATGAACACTTCGTCGGCACCCTGATCGACTTCGATAGCCACCTTGCGGCCGTCGCCACCGCCGCCCCGGTCCCGCCGCCTGAGCGTGCCCCGCTGCCCGCGGCGCTGCTCGCCTCCGATCCGCGGACCGGGGAGAGCCGGATCACGGACGTGGCGGACGCGCAGCCGCTGCTCACCCAGCTGGCCAGCGGTTCGGCCAACGTCCTGGTCATTGGGCGGCCCGGGAGCGGTAAAAGCACCTTGCTGCGCACTCTGATCACCGATTCCCCATCGGGGGCCGTCCGTCACCGCTTCTACTTCGATCTGAGTTTGAAGGCGAAGGACGAGACGTTCCCCGAATACGTCGCCCGTTCCCTCACCACCCGTAGCCCCGAGGACCGCGACCGGGCCTTCGCCCTCTTCCTGTACCTTGTCCGCTCGGGCTCTGCACTGTGCGTTCTCGACGCCATCGACGAAGCCGTCGACGAACCGAGCCCCGCAGGGTTCCTCCGCCTGTTCGCCGACCTCGCCCCCGTGCTCTCGGCGGAGTCGTCGGTGGTGATGAGCTCGCGCGTGGCCTTCCTCGCCGACTCCCCGCAAGTCCGCGGACTGCTCGACCACCACAGCGCACTGTCCGAGCAGCTGGTGGAGCAGATGTACGCAGGCGGCGTGGACCCCGACCGCATGCCCCACATCAGCGTGCTGCGCCTGATCGACGACCACCCTGACCCCGCCAGACAGCCGACCACGAACGTCGTGGGGTCGACACCGCTGGAACGCCAACTCTCCGCCGCTCTCGACATCGACGCACCGGTGCCCCTGGGCCACCTCCTGGCCCGCCATATCGACACCACACTCCACACCACGGGCCTGACGCACCTGGCCGAGCCGCTCGCTGACCTCGCCGGGCAGGCCTTCACCACAGGCCGGACCGTTCTCCCGCTGCTCGAGCTCTACAACACTCTGGGCCCGGACATCTTCAGCGGCGGCCGCATAGACACCGCCGCGCTCCGCCTGGCCCCGCTGTTCCGCCCGGTCGGCACCGACGCGGTGGCGTTCCTGCACTCGGCCTACCAAGAACTCCTCACCGCCCGCTACCTGACCGTTCCTGCCAACCGGGAGCAGGCTGCGGCCCTGCCGGGTGGCGCACGCCTTACCGAACAGGTCCGCGCCTTCCTCTCCCGCCTCTCCGGCAGCGAACCCATCAGCGACGACTGCGTCCTCCCGACCGGCGTCTACCTCGTCGGCCCTCCAGAGCGCCTCCTCCTGCGTGCGATCAGCCACCCGGTCCGCTTCGACCGCCACCCGGTCACCGTCGCCCGCTACCGCCGCTTCCTCCAGGCGCTGAACGAGGACGGCACCTCTGCCTGGGATCACCCCGACCAGCCTGCCGGAATCACCCACACGCCCTGGACGCAACGGCTGCGGGTGACCGACTACTTCCGCGACCCGCGCTACGACGACTACCCCGCGGTGTGCGTCAACTGGTGGAGCGCCTTCGCCTTTGCCGCCTTCGAAGGCAAACGCCTGCCGACCTCCCTGGAATGGGAAGCCGCCGCCCGCGGCAGCGACGGCCGGCTCTTCCCCTGGGGCGACACCCCCGACCTGACGGCGGTCAACTGCGTCGATGCCTGGGTCGGCCGACCGATCGTCACCTACCAGGCGTGGAAGGCGGAATACGACCGCAGTCAGCTGGGCGACGCCTGGGTGACCCCGGTCGACGACCACCCCATCAACCGGTCCCCGTACGGGATCCGCGGCATGGTCGGCAACGTCTGGGAATGGACGTCTACCAGCCTCAACGACCCCGGCGAAGCGGTCATCTGCGGCGGCTCCTACGACAACCCACTACGCGCCGTCCAGACCAGCGCCAAGGCCCTCTACCGGCGTCGCGGCGGCAGCAACGTCGTTGGCTTCCGCCTCGTCCAGGACCTCTAAACCCCTCCGACGGGAGGAGCAGCACTTGAGTGAGGAGACACCCGGCACCGTGCCTGACAGCCCGCCCCACTTCGGCCGCATCATCGACCGCCAGGCCTTCGGTGGCGGCGCCCATGGCCGCGTCGGGACCTTCGTCGTCCAGGACGAAGCCGACGGCAACAGCTACTCCTTCGACTACACCGACATCGTCACCGAAGGCTTTCGCACCATCCGCACCGGCGAACGCGTCCGCTTCCACCTGACCCGCCCTGACGCATGGCGCGCCACCTTCGTCATTCGCCTCGACCAGCCCGACCCGGAAGCCTTCTACGAGTGAGGCCAGCGCGCATCCCCGCGTCCGGCGTCCGGCAGACCATCGCCGTCGTCCTGCCCGCCCAACTGCCCTCACCCCCAGCCTGGAACGAAGGCCCCCTCCCCTTCCACCACGGCACACGCCGCGCCGACCGCCCAACCCGGCGCACCTACTTCACCACCGCCGCAGCCCGGGTCCTGTACGGAGAGCCCGAGCGCCCCTGCCGCTGGCACCGCACCACCACTGCAACCCACAGCCCCCTGGCCGCCCACGGCGTGGAACTCCTCCACACCCCTCTCGGCAATGACCCCCACCGGGCCCTGGCCATCCTCCACCTATCGGCCACCGGCCCCGGACTCCACGACTTCCACGACACCCTGCGCTCCCTCGCCCGCCGCCAGGCCGCCCCGCCCACCCCCCTAACCGGCGAGCTCGACCCCGAACAACTCCTGCAGGACCAGGCCCACATCACCCCTGGGGCCCCGCCGTTCACCGTCGCCTTCCTCACCCCGACCCGGGCACGCCTGATGCACCTCTACCCCCGCAAGTACAGACGCAGCTGGAACCCTGCCGACCAGTGGCTGTGGGCGCTGGCCTCCCGCACCAACACGGCCGACTACCCGCCCGACTCCACCGACATCCCCGCCCTCACCAGCGGCACCCTCCGCCTCTCAGCGGACTGGAGCGCCCTGGTCCTCCGCGACGGCGCGGCCTTCATCGGCCGCCGCCGCGACCTCGGCCAGGACGACCCGTTCTTCGGCTACGCCGAACTCCACGCCCGCACCGTCTATCTCGACGCCTTCCTCCTGGGCATGATCCAGCGCAGCCACATCGATCAGCTCACCGAGAACCTCTCCCGCGTCTTCGACGGCACCCACCTCGCCCGCCGCGTCGTCGCCCTCGAACAGCACATCGCCCAATTCCGCAGTACCTACTGGCGCCAGCACCTCACCCACCACGGCCCCGCCAACGACCTCCTGCTCGCCTACCAAAACCAGCACCGCCTCCCTGCCCGCTTCGCCGAAATCCTCACCGAAGCAACCGACTACGCCCGCCTCGTCCAAAGCCAGGAAAGCCAGCAAATCAGCGGCGCGCTGGGCATCCTGACCATCCTCGGGCTCCCCATCAGCACCGCCCTGGCCGCGCAACAGGTCCTCGCTGATGACAACCCCTGGCACCTCCTCGCCTACACCGGCGCCGCCCTCGCCACCACCGCCGCCCTCCTCACCACCCGCTACGGCCGCCTCGTCCTCAGCGCACTCCGCGGACACCCCAGACAGCGGTAAGCAGCAGCCCTCCCCAGCCGCGGATGTCCCCATGCGATCAAGATCCGGGGTGGCAGAGTGGGCCTGTGACACGGGACGAACTCATGAGCGCGTTGTCCGGGCTGCGGCGCGCTCAAATAGGCAGCCGCCGCGCGCCGCACAAGCCGCTGCTGGTGCTCTGGCTGCTGGGACGGTTTCTCGCCTCAGGAAATACCGCGGTCGCGTACGACGAAGCAGAAGAGCCCGTCAGCCGCCTCATCAACGACTTCGGGCCAGCCATGACCAGCCGATCGAGGGCGCGGCAGCGGGCCGCGATGCCGTTCGTGCATCTTGAGCGCGACGTGTGGGACCTACGAGACCGACACGGCAATGTCATTGATCAGGACGCTCCGGAGCGCGGCAGCTGGCTGCGATCGCGCGGCGCCCACGGACGACTGCACACCCATGTCGAGAAGCTGCTGGCCGATCCCAGCACGCTCGCAGCAGCCGTACGGCTCCTGCTGGAGCAGCACTTCACCCCTGCGCTGGAATCGCCCATCTGCGATGCCATCGGCCTGGACCTCGCTGGCCTGGATGACGTGATCTACCTGGTGCCGACGAAGAAGCAACGCAAGAGACGTGCAGGATTCGCCGAAGAGGTCCTGCGCGCCTACGCGTACGCATGCGCCTTCTGCGGGTTCGACGGAGCGCTCGGCCGGAACCCCGTGGGGATCGAGGCCGCGCACGTCCGGTGGCACAGCCAAGACGGGCCCGACGAGGTGAGTAACGGACTGGCCCTGTGCTCCTTGCATCACCGGCTCTTCGACCTCGGCGTCCTCGGTCTGCTGCCCGATCTCCGTATCCAGGTCTCCGAACTGTTCGTGACCCGCAGCCCGGCGGGGCAGGCCATCGATGCCCTTCACGGACAACCTGTCGCTTCACCTCGCCCTGGACGGAACGCCGTTGACGCCCAGTTTGTCATCTGGCACGGGCAGCAGGTCTTCAAGCGCCCCGGCGCGCAAGCACCGTAGATCAATTGGCTCCTCGCGCTGCGTTCGGGAGGACAACTACGTGGACGGGCGAGTCCACGGCACGACAGCTGACTCGTAAGTGTCACCCCGGGCACCAGACCTGGCGCGGTGAACCGTCCCGGCCCCGTGGACGAAACCTGCCACCTTCTTCGCCGCGGCCACCCACGGCACAATCTCAGCCAATCAGGCACGCCTCCCAGCTCGGATTCGGGCCAGGCCCAGCGACCCTGTCGCGCCACGGCCTGCTGGGCAGGGATCGCCTGAACCACAGCCCGTGGAATGCGACCTGATGTGCCATGAGATGGATCACACCACGACACGCCCAAGTACTTTGAGTCTGCAGCGCCTCACAGGAGAGGATGTTCGATGGACTGCCAAACGTCAGTGACGCAAGTGCGCGCCGTGACCAATGGACAGCGGCGCACACCATAGTTCGGGGGTGGGGTGCATGAAGTTCGACATGGGCAGTACGACTCTGTCCAGTCTCGGGAAGAGCACGATGGGGTCCAGTGACGACCTGGGCGCGCTGATCCGGCTGCTGATCGCTGCCGCGGAGCCGCTGGAGGGGAAGTTCAACGGTGCCGGCAAGGTCGCGTTCGACTCGTTCAAGCTGCGTGCGGACGAGATCACCGCTGCGTTGAACGGCTCGCTGCAGGCGATCCTGGGCGGCCAGTCGGGCATGGACACCGCGTTTGCCACTGGTGATCAGGAGCAGGAGGACAACGCCCACCAGAACATGGCCGGGGCCAACTTCGACGCCGCCCGGTTCTCCGGGCGATAAGAGGGGGTTTTCGCGATGGGGCAGAGCCAAGACCGCAACTCGTACGACACGGGCGTCTCGACGGAGGTGCAGGGCAGCCTGCAGGGGATCATCGGCCAGCTCGAGCGGGTCCTGAATGACCGGGACCTTGCGGTGAAGGCCGCGATGGCCGACTTCCAGGCTGACGGAGTCTCGGACGAGTACCACGGCAAGGAGATCCGCTGGAACCGCGCGGCCAACGAGGTACGCGAAATCATCCGCCTGGTGCGCTCAACACTGGAGAAGAACGACGGCACGGCGCAGTCGACACTGGCAAAGGCCAAGGCCGCGGTCGACAACATCGGTTGAGCCGCGCGGTGCGACCGCAGACGGCAGTTGGCAGGTGCTGAGGCTGTAGCAGGGGGATGGGCATGACTGGGTGGGACATCACTCCGTCCGGAGTCGACTTCGTGACCTCTTTGGTGGGGGACGCGATGGACGGGATCGACAAGGACGTCAAGTCGTACGGGAAGAATGCGGAGAGCGCGGCCACGTCGGCCGGCACCATCAGCGCGGCCTACTGCGGCGCCGGTCCCCCGACCGGCCCGGTCGGAGCGGCGCTGGCGCTGTTCGTCGAGAAGACCGCGCGGGATGTGATGTTCCTCGGCGCCCGGGCCGCGAAGTCGGCGAATGGGGCTCGTGAGGCCACCGCGTACTACGTGGCCGGGAATCTCGACATGGCCGCCGACACCCAGCACAAGGCCCTCGCAGCGCCGAAGATCGATCTGCCGGGCGACGGCAAGCAGGGTGGCGGCCACAAGTGAACATGATCGAACCCGGGGGCATACCGCAGTTCACCGGCGATCTCGAACAGCTCGAGAAGGACGTCTCCGGGCTGCGCGGCGATGCGATCGGCATCCGTAACGGCGGCATGGACGTGCACTCCCGCTTCCAGATGCTGGAGGCCTTCTACAAGGCGCCCGAGGCGGAGCAGCTGTTCGCCACCACGCTGCCAGTGCGCGACAAGGCCGATACCTTCGCCGGCGACCTGGAGGCGGTGGCCGATGCGCTGGATACCTTCGCGACCGAGGTCCGCCCGCTCGTCAAGCGGTTAGCACAACTGAAGGTGGACGCTGCCGCGTTCGTCGACAGTGTCGAGAGCGATGACGAGTGGACCTACGACGAGGACAAGGTCAACCGTCACCAGGAGCTGCGGGACGGCGTGAGTGCCGCGGTGGCTGCCTTCCAGGAAGCTGAGCGCAGGGCCGCCGGCAAGATCTCGGCTCTCGTGGGTGGCCCGAAGTTCGTGGTGGACGACGGCAGCCACACCCAGAACCGCAAGACCGTGATGTACGGCTACGACCTCGACGTCCTCAAGCATGCCGAGGAACTTCCCTGGGGCGCTGCGGTGACCGAGTCCCACCACGCGTGGGAGATCGGGTACCACCTCAAGAGCTTCGTCTGGGACGGCCTGGTCATCGACAACATCTGGGGCGGGATCCAAGGCCTGGGAACCCTCGTAGGCGTCGACGGTGCCGATGCGGCAGGCGACGCCTGGGGGCATCTCGGGGACATCGTCGGCGGCATCGGCCAGTACACCATGACCCCCTACGACGCGCTCATGGACTGGACATTCGGCGAGGAGCCGGACAGCCCTGCCGAGACCCGGCAGAAGCAGGCCGCCAAGGACTTCGGCAAGGCCCTGGTCGCCTGGGACAAGTGGGAGGAGAACCCCGCCCGCGCCTCGGCAACCGTCGTCTTCAACGTCCTCACCCTCGGTGCCGGCCCACTTGCCGCTGCTGCCAAGGGCGGCAAGGCCGGAGCGGCTGCCAAGGGCGCCGCTACCGCGGCCAAGATCGGCGAGTACATCGACCCGCTCTCGGCGGCGTTCAAGGTTTCCGGGAAGGCCGCCGGTTCCCTGCCCAAGATCTCCGAGGTTACGGCCAACATCCGGACCGGCCTCGACGCCACACCTTCACAGCGCCTGCACAGCGAGCTCGAGCTCTCCGACGGCTCCAAGGTCCGCATCGAGGACGGCCAATTCATCCGCGTCGACGCCGACGGCAACCCCATCAGGGACACACCGCGTCAGGAGCTGCGCGCCGACCAAAGGGTCGCCCAGCACGAGACACCTGGACAACGAGAAGTTGCCGGAGTCGGCGCGGGCTCCCGGGCCCCCGGAGCCTCCGCCCACGCAGGGGACAACGTGCCGCCGCAGGTCAGCCACGAAGCCCCTGCCGGGGGCAGCGGCGGCAGTAGCGATACGCCCCTCGGGCCAGGTGGCAACAGAACGGATGGGGCTGGGGCTGCGAACCACTCGGCGGGCGACGGCGGGTCCAGTCCGGACACCACTCATGCCGGTGGTGGTGAGGGGAACCACGGATCGGAACGTGGTGGCGATGACGGTGGGCGCCCGCACCTGGTACGCCAAGACGACAATTTCCGGTCGGAACACAACCATAAGGGCCAGCGCAAGTCTCATCTCAATGAAGACGGCGATCTTGTGCCAGCCAATCCGGATGGCGACGCGACCATCGTGGACCACATCGTCGGACGTGATCCCGCCAAGTCGGATAGTCCCTTCACGTCCCTCAGCCGGGAGGGAGCCAACGCCAAGGCATTCGGCACCGGGAAGATACGAGTAGACCTACCTCGGCTCGAGCGGGACATCGCTGCCGGCCGGGTTACCGGCGTCGAGGTGTACTCACCCGAACAAGTCCAAGCCGCGATCCAAGAGAGCGCGAACAAGATCGTCGGTCGCCATGTGGACCTTACCGTTCCACCAGGAGCAACCCGTGCTGACGCCGAGCAGATCGCGGAATCCCTGGGCCTGAGCAAGGGCAAGACAAAGCGGATCGCGCAGCGGATGATAGACATGAAGAATACGATGCGCGACGAGGAGTGGCTCATCAAGGGTACTGTTCCGCACGATTACATCAGCAGACCGTTCGGCGGTTGATCATGAAAGGAGGTCAGGGGGTGAGCCAGTTCAGCCGACTACTTGGCACCGATTTCGACGGTCAACCGACCGAGGATCTGGATGATGTCATCTACGGGGGCCTCGATGACCCACGACACCGTGATCGCGTACCGGGCCTCATCAAACTCATGGAGGACCGCGCAGCGCCTGCAAGGGATCGTTTTCTTTCGTGCGTGGCGCTGACAACATGGGGCGAGCTGGCCGGGTACAACGCGGTGATGAGCGCAGCCAAGAACGCCAAACTCGCACCGTGGTACGAAATTCTCATCGACCGAAAATTCTCGGTGGACAGCACGTTTGCGCAACTGACGGCGGCCGTGAGCGACAGCGATGAAATGGCCGAGGAAAAAGGGACGCTCACGGAACGAACCGAAGCTTTCCGCGCCCTTGTGCGTATTGCGGACAGCGAGTATTTCGAGGACAAACTTGGGGATCTCTTCGACCGCACCTCAGCGAGCAGCCTTCTTGACGACATCGCTGAAACGGTGGAAAGCGGAGTCGTTTCTCTGGCTGCCCGGGAACCCCAAAAATTCGACCTTGCGACTCAACTTGTCGATCTGGCGAGCGCGGCGGCGCTCGTCGACGGACGTGTCGCTGCAAAGCTGGTCATGGACGTGCTGAATGTTGCGCCTACGCACCGCACGCTGGTACACGCAATCCCCGTTCTGCACCGCTCGAAGTGCCCAGAAGTCCAACAACTCGGTGAGTACATGGAATCGATCGGCGACGAGGAGGTACGTCGCATGGTGGCGCAAGCTCTCGAGTCCACTTGAGCTGGACGCCGTAACGCCAACCCGCTCAAGATGCTCGGGATCATTGCGTTTCACAATCCCACCGCTCTTGAATCACATCGCAACAGACCTCGCTAGCCAATGAATCGGCTACCCATAGGTTGAGGCATCCACGTCAAGGGAACTCATGTCTTCTCCGTTTTCTGCCGCTGAGAGTGCTCCTCCGTCGTCTCAGCCCTACATGCAGTACGGCGCGGGCTTGGTTACGGGTCGTCCGATGGCGGAACGGCCTGAGTTGAGCCCGCTCAATCCGTTGTGGTGTTGCTGGAACAGGCCGTTCCTGCAGTGTCGGCACGACAAGGTGTCGGACACCATGGCCGTTGACCGGCAAGCCTCGTGATGGCGCAGGATTACGACAATCAGTTGCTGGAGTCGGTGTCGGTGCGCCGTCGGCGATTGCGGGATGCCTTGCTATTTGGGGCGCAGCGGCAACGGCGTTCGGTCGATGAGCGGCTGGGGAAGGTGCTGACGGGCATTGTGATCGCAGCGGTGTTGTGCGCCGGGTGTGTGGGGTGGTCATTTATCTCTAGCCGGCTCATCGGGCAGAGTCCGTACGGGCCTGCCGTACCGTCGTCTTCACCGTCCGTGGGGACTTCGGCTCGATGATAGGTTCGAGCACGTGGTAGCAGCGCGGTCGATGAGCCGTACAGGGCTGAGCCGGGTCACTCTTGTCGGGGAGCGGCGGCGTATTGATCTCGTACTTCCGTCTCAGGAGCCGATCGGTCGCTTGCTGCCAGAAGTGATGCGGCTGTTGGACGACCAGGTGGCGGCGCGGCCCTTGCTCCGGCATCTGGTCACTGCTGACGGTTCAGCGCTGGCACAGGACAGCACGCTGACGTCGGCGGGTGTGCCGGATGGTGCAGTGCTGCGGCTGGTGCGGGTGGAGGATGCGCCGTCGGCCCCGGTGGTGCATGACGTCACCGATGAGGTGGCCGAGGACCTGGACGTCCGTGCGTGGCGGTGGCGCCCGGCTGCGAGGCGGGTGACGGCCGGTGTTGCGACGGTGGCGTGGGCATTGGCGGCCGGGGTGCTAGCGCGCGGGGAGTTCGCGTTGTCCTCTGTCGCGGCCGTACTGCTCATTGTGGCCCTGGTGTTGGCTGGAGCGGGAGCTCTGGTTGGCCGTGCGGAGCATCGTGGGGCGGCCACTGCGTTGATCGTCACGGCGGGTGCGCTCGGGGTGCTGGGGGCGTGGACGCTGGCCGATGCGGAGGACTGGTCCGGCGGAGCTCGGCTCGCAGCTGCAGCCGGGGCTGTGATTGTCGCGCTGTTGCTTCTGGGGTGGTTTTCGCGGCTGGGGCGGGGCGGGCTGATCGGGGCCGGGGCGGTCGCGGTCATGGCGGTCTGCTGGGAGGTCGTCGCGGCGCTGCAGACCGGTGCGGGGGCGGCTGTGGAGCAGGCTCGCGTGGGCGCGGTGCTCGCGGTCGTGTCGGTCGTGGTGCTGGGTGCGGTGCCGCGGTTGGCGTTGATGGCCTCGGGGCTGGCTGGGCTGGACGATCGGCGCTCTGGTGGGTCCTCGGTGAGCCGGTATCAGGTGGCTACGGCGTTGACGGGCACGCACCGCGGGCTGGCGCTCACCACGCTGGTCGTGGCCGTCTCGGCGGCCGCGGCGGGGATTCTCACGCTGCGTACCCCTTCGATCTGGACGGTGCTGCTGGCCGCTGTCGTCACCGTGGTGGTGCTGCTTCGGGCGCGAGCTTTTCCGCTGATCGTTGAGGTCGTGGGACTGCTGCTAGCCGGGGCGGCCGTGGGTCTGCGGTTGATCATGGTGTGGCTAGAGCGCTCTGGTGCCTACGGGCCACTGGCGGTGCTCGTCGCACTGGCGGTGATTCCGCTGGTGGTGCTGGCGGTGCAGCCTGCCGAGCACGTGCGGGTACGGCTGCGGCGGATGGGGGATGTGGCCGAGTCGATCGGTGTGATCGCGTTGTTCCCGCTGGTCATTGGAGTGTTCGGAGTGTACGGGCGCCTGCTGGGCACGTTCGCGTAGGGGTGCAGCGTGTCTCAGGGAGACTGGCAGCGAGACGTGCTGCGGGAGTTGGGCCAAGGCACACCCTCCAGCGAATCGCCGGACCGGCCCACCGCGACCCCGCGCCCGACGCACTCCGAACCAGCCACCGATTCGAAGGCCGGTTCCCCGTCGGATGAACCGGGCCCGGCGCCGGGGCCTGCTGCCCGTGGTCCCCGAGATCCTCGCGTCCCGATACAGGCGCCGCAGTCTGTACCGACCGTCGATCCGCGCCTTGCCCAAGCGATGGGCCGCCCGGTGCACGGGGATTCGGTGGCGCGGCGTACCGGCCGCTCGTTGCGCACGCTGGGGGCATCCGCAGCCCGGGAGGTCGCTGAGGAGACGCAGCGGGCGCGGGAGTTGCAGCAGCCGGTGACGACCGGGCGGCTGATCGCGGTTACCTCGGTCCGCGGCGGGGTGGGCAAGTCCACGGTGGCCGCCCTGTTGAGCCGTATCTTCAATCACTACCGGCACGATCCGGTGCTCGCGCTGGAGGCCGATGCGGCGCTTGGCACGCTGCCGGTCCGCCTGGGAGCGGAGTCGGTGCGCTGGTCGTGCGCGGAGCTGGCGCAGATTCTCACCCCGTCGATGCAGCTGACGGATGTCATCGGCTATCTGGTGCCGGTGGCGGACGGCGGCTGGTTGCTGCCCGCCAGCCAGGGACGTGTCGGGGCGCCGTTGGATGTACGGACGTACCGGACGGTGACGTTGGCGCTGCGGCGGTACTTCGCGGTGACGGTGGTGGACTGCGAGTCGCTGCCGGGCGAGGTGGCGCGTACGGCGATGGACACCGCACACGCCCGCGTGGTCGTCGCCCCGATGACCGCGGAGGGGGTCAACGGCACGCGCATCGTCCTGGACTGGCTGGCCCAGCTGCCTCACTCCGCCCTGGCCACCACCGTGGTGGCGCTGACCGCCAACTCCCCCGACACGACGCTCGACCTGAAGACGGCGAGCGCGCACCTGCGGGAGACGGGAGTACCGGTGATCCCCGTCCCCTACGACCGCCACCTGGCCGGAGGAGGCCCCATTCTGAACGCCATGCTGGGCCGAGACACCCGGGATGCCGCCACCGTGCTTGCCGCCGAAGCCTTGCAGCGCGCGGTAAGGGTGCGGTGAGGGCCAGGTGACGCAGCAGCTGATTCACCGGCCCGCCCGCAGCACCCGGCCGCTGGACCCCGCCGAGCCGCGCACGATCGAGCCGCCGCCGAACCTGCCCGAGGGCAAGATCGGCACCGCGGCGACCGCGCTGCTGCCAATGGCCGGCGTCATGGGCTCGGTGGTGATGATGACGGTGATCCGCAGCAGCCAGTTCGCCGCGATCGGCGCCATCGTCCTGGTCTTCGCCCTGCTCGGCGCCGTGGCCTTGTTCTGGTCCCAGCGCGGCAAGGCCCAGCGCACCCGCCGTGCCCAGCGGGAGCGGTACTTGGAGTATCTGGAGGAGCTGCGCGAGGAGTTCGGGCTGCAGGAGCGGCAGAGCCGTCAGGTCGCGCGGGTTTTGAATCCGCCGCTGGAGGCGCTGTACGACGTGGTACGGGACCCGGCGCGGCTGTGGGAACGGCGCCGCCTCGATGCAGACTTCCTCCGCGTGCGGGTGGGCACCGGCGAGGTACCGGTGCAGGCGCTGACCGTGGGGCAGCACTCGGGCAGCGTCCTGACCCCACCGGACCCGTTCATGCTGAACGAGGCTCATGCGCTGCTGGGCCGATTCGCCACCGCCACGGACTTCCCGCTTACGGTGCCGCTGGACCGCGCGGGCAACATCAGCATCGTCGGCGACCGCGACGGCGTCCTACGCGTCGCCCGAGCCCTGCTGATCCAGGCAGCCGTCACACATGCCCCGGACGACCTCGCCCTGGCCCTCGGATTCCCCGGGGAGCGGGAGGAGGACTGGGCATGGTGCAAGTGGCTGCCCCACGTGCTGGATGCGGACGAGCGCGACGGGGTGGTTGCCGCCCGCCGGATCGCGCCGAGCCTGCCACAGCTGGCCAAGCTGCTGAACGCGGATCTGCGGCGCCGCGCCTCCTACGCCGCCGAGATACGCCGGGGCCTGTCCGACCGGAACGCCTTGAAGCTGACCGACCGGCTGCTGGTGGTCAGTGATGAGTACGGCCAGACGGCCGTCGAACTGCCGCGCCCGGACGAGGCCGTCGCCCTGCCCGCCATGGGCATCACCGTGCTGCACCTGCTCGAACAGCAAGTCCACGAACCCGACCAGATCAGCGTCCGCATAACCGTCGAAGGAGACCGGATCGAGGTCGAGGACCTGCGGATGCCCGTGCCCGCTCGCTCCACGGGCACGGTGGATGACGTCACGCTTCCCGGAGCGGAGGGGCTGGCGCGCGTGCTGGCGCCGCTGCGGCTGTCGGCCGAGTCCGCGGCGGAGGGGACACCCGTGTCCGGGCCGGTGGACTTCCCCCAGCTCCTGGGCATCGACGACCCGGCGGCGCTGGATCTCGACCGGTTGTGGGCACCGCGCGGCGAGCGGGCGTTCCTGCGGGTCCCGATCGGGCTGAACGACCGGCACGAGCCGGTACTGCTGGACTTGAAGGAATCCGCGGAGCTGGGCATGGGCCCGCACGGGCTGTGCGTGGGCGCCACCGGCTCCGGCAAGAGCGAGCTACTACGCACCCTCGTCCTCGCCCTCGTCGCCACCCATCCGCCCGAGGATCTGGCGCTGGTGCTGGTCGACTACAAGGGCGGCGCGACCTTCGCCCCGTTCGAGGACCTGCCGCACGTCGCCGGTGTCATCACGAACCTGGAGAACCAGGCGGGCCTAGTCGAGCGTGTCCACACCAGCCTGGCCGGAGAGGTCAAGCGCCGCCAGCAGGTGCTCAAGGACGCCGGGAACGTCGCCGACATCGGCCACTACACGGCGCTGCGCGCCACGCGTCCGGAGCTGGAGCCGCTGCCGCATCTGTTCGTGGTCATCGACGAGTTCGGCGAACTGCTCACCGCCAAGCCCGACTTCATCGACTTGTTCCTGTCCATCGGCCGCATCGGCCGCTCCATCGGCGTGCACCTGCTGCTGTCCAGCCAGCGCATCGAGGGCGGCAAACTCAGAGGCCTGGAGACCTACCTCTCCTACCGGCTGGGCCTGCGCACCTTCTCCGCCGACGAATCACGTACGGTCCTGGACACCACCGACGCCTTCCACCTACCCCCGCTTCCCGGCTTCGGCTACCTCAAGGTCGACACCTCCACCTACGAACGCTTCAAAGCCGGCTACGTCTCCGGCACCTACCGCGGCCCAGCCCTACGCGACAAGGTGGAGGACGAGCCGCTCGCCTGGCCCTACCCCACCTTCAACACCCACCAGACGGCGGTGAAGCACGCGGCCGAGGACTCCCCCGCGATGCGGGAACGGGTGACCGGGCCGACCACGATGTCGGTGATGGTCGACCAACTGCGCAGCGCCGCGGAGCCGGTGCGCCGCATATGGCTTCCGCCCCTGCCCGACGCCATCACGCTCGATGCCGCTGCGGGACCGGTCCAGGCCTCGGAACGCGGACTGCACCTCGCCCATCGGCCAGAAGCGATGCAGATACTCCTCGGCGTCCTGGACGACCCGGCCAAGCAGTGGCAGGACCGGTGGCGCCTGGACCTGACCGTCGCGGGCGGCCACGCGGCGATCATCGGCGGCCCGCAGTCCGGCAAGACCACCCTGCTGCGTACCCTCGCCCTCTCCCTCGCCCTGACCCACACACCCCGCGAGGTCGCCCTCTACGGACTGGACCTGGTCGGCGGGGGCCTCAGCGCCCTGACCGACCTGCCGCACGTCGGGGGCATCGCCGGGCGCGCCAATCACGAACGTGCCGCCCGCACCGTCGCCGAGATCCGCGCCATGCTCGCCGAGCGCGAAGAACTCTTCCGCACCCACGGCATCGACTCCATCGACCAACTCCGCCACCTGCGCGCCCACGGCAAGCTGCCCGAACTCTCCTCCACCGACATCGTGCTGCTCATCGACGGCTTCGGCGCCCTGCGCGACGAATTCGCCGACCTCGAAGACACCGTCACCGACCTGCTCAAGCGCGGCAGCGGCTACGGCATCCACGTCGTGGCCGGCATGCTGCGCTGGAACGACGTCCGCATCGCCACCCAATCCATGTTCGGCACCCGCATCGAACTACGCCTGAACGACCCGGCCGACTCCAGCATCGACCGCAAACTCTCCGAAACCCTCAGCCCCGACACCCCCGGCCGCATCCTCACCGACCGCAAACTGTTCGCCCAGGTCGCCCTCCCCCGCATCGACGCCCGCCCGGCCACCGGCGAACTCGGCCCCGCCCTGGAAGAAGCCGCGCGCACGATCCGCGCGACCTGGCACGGCGAACTCGCCGCCCCCGTCCGCGTCCTGCCCACCCACCTGCCCGCCGACAAGCTCCCCTCGCTCGCAGCCGAGCCCGTGAGGATTCCCATCGGCGTTGACCAGGACACCCTCGCGCCGGTCCTGCTGGACCTCTTCGAGCAGGACCAGCACCTGCTGATCCTGGGCGACAACGAGTGCGGCAAGACCAACCTACTCAAGCTCATCGCCCGACAGGTCATCGACCGCTACACCGACGAGGAACTGGTCTTCGCAGTCTTCGACCCGCGTCGGGGCCTGCGCACCGTCATTCCCGAGCCCTACCGCGGCGGCTACGCCCACAACGCCAAACTCTCCACCGCACTCGCCGCAGGCATCACCAAGGAACTGGACAAGCGCCTCCCCAACGAGACCCTCGACCACGACGCGCTTGCCGACGGGCCCGCCTTCACCGGGCCGCGCATCGTCATCCTCATCGACGACTACGACATCCTCACCACCGCCGGACAACAGCCGCTCGCCGAGTTCCTGCCCTACGTCTCCTCCGCCCCCGACATCGGGCTGCACTTCGTCATCGCCCGCCGCGTCGCAGGATCAGCCCGCGCCCTGTACGAGCCACTGCTGACCACACTGCGCGAAACCGGCACCGCCGCCCTGGTCATGACCGGCGACCGCACCGAAGGCCAGCTCTTCCCCGGCCTCTACGCCACCACCCAGCCACCCGGCCGCGGCACCCTCGTACGCCGCGGCCGCCCCCACCAACTCATCCAGACCGCCCTCGCCCCCAACCCCCCGGAACCCACCCCGTGACCAAGGACGTCATCGCCCTTACCCCCGAGATGCCCGACATCCGCACCCTCCTGGCCGGACTGTACGCGGGCGGCCCCGACCTGGGCATACGATCGGCAGCCGACGGGGCCGTCGTCCAGCTCTGCGCCCCGGGCGGACGCTCCCTGGTCTCCATAGAGGCCCCCATCCTCATCCAGGTCCCTGGCGAAACCGCCCGCCTCCTCGGCACCGACACCACCGTCCCGGACACCTCTGTGTGGTGGACCGAAGCCCGCGCCTCCACCGCCGTCCCCGAAGCCGAACAACTCGCCGGCTCCTTCGCCGGACGCCTCGCCACCGTGCTGGGTGGCACGGTCTGGCCACCAGAAGCAGCCACCACCGACGTCATCCCTCTCACCACCGAGGTCGCCGCGACCCCACCACCCGATGCCGCACCACCGGCCGTCGACGTCCTCACCGACAAGGCTGTGGTCGTCATCCAGGACCGCCCGGTCATCGCCATGACCAGCTGGCTGGCCGACGCCCTGCGAACCGCCACCGCCAGCGACCGCACCCTGCAGATCGTCACCCCCAACACCGCATGCCTCACCCTCCCCACCCGCAGCGCACTGGGCGGACACCCCAACCGCTGGGTCGTCCAAGACGAGAAGGTGGGCTACTACGACGGCCTCTCCGGAGCCGTACTCCGCTGGCAAGACGGCGCCTTCGCCCCCGCCCGCTCCAAGGCGGGCACGACTCCCGTCGCTGAAGCCTTCGCAAACAACGCCGACAACGGCGACTGCCAGTTGATCCTTTCCCTGCGCACCCAACACCCCGCCGACGAACACCTCGTACTCGGCCGCACGCTCGTGACCGCCTGGCACCACCTCACCGGCACCCCACCCGCCGGCTGGAGCACCGCCGAACCGGTCAACCTCCCCTGGTCCACCCGCCAACTGACCGACCTCGCCCGCAACCGCGCCCCCGACCCCACCTGGCTCATCGCCATCGGCCACCCCGACCGCCCCGCCCTCGCCACCCTCCGCATCACCCGCACCACCGCCGGAGTCGAAGAAGACATCGCCCTCACCCTCGGCTACGGCGAAGCCGAAACCCCACCCCTGGACGCCATCGAGCCCCTCACCGAAGCACTGGCCACCGAGCACAATCTGACCACCATGCTCACCTCACTCCGCCCGGCCCGCCGCGACCTCACCATCCCCCCACACTTCGAGCCGTCCCCCAACCCCATCGCCTTCACCCTCGGCGCGGAGGCGGTCCACGACATCGGCCTCCCCCACGCCAGGCGCCCACCCCTCAACCTCACCCCCACCCAACTCGGATCCGCCGCGAGACCTGCCCTCCACTATTCCCTCGGCGACGGCACCGCCCCCCAGGCGTGGACCACGCTGCGACAACTCACCCAGCACCTGCGCCTCGGCAGCTGACCACAGTGAGGCAGGCCGCCGTTCGGACTACGGCACCTCGGTACGTTGCCTCATGCAAGGAGCGCCACCGCGATGGGCTGCGAGTTCACCTTCGTGGGAGCCACTTATCCCATAAGCACAGCGAAGCCGGGGCTACGAGTTACTCGAACGGCCAGCGCCAGCCTCTGCAAGCCGGTCGAGACACGAGGTTCAACACAGATCCTCAGCCG
The DNA here is from genome assembly GCF_052246385.1 of Streptomyces sp. 8N616. Classification (NCBI taxonomy): domain Bacteria; kingdom Bacillati; phylum Actinomycetota; class Actinomycetes; order Kitasatosporales; family Streptomycetaceae; genus Streptomyces; species Streptomyces sp. 8N616. Next base: position 43,596 of record NZ_JBQQBY010000053.1, read on the forward strand.
ATTTTGCGGGCGCATCGTAGGGATGGCCCGCCCCTCACCCAGTACCAGTCCAGGCCCCGCTTACCACATGCGCGGTAATAGTCGCCACTCGACTCAGCACGGCCGAGATAGGTACGGCACGAGTGACGGGGAGAACTGAGTGGCCGTTGACACACGAGCGCAGGAGGTCACCGCGGTGCACGTAACGGACGATCCGAGCACGCGGATCGGGGTCGTACCGGACCGCGACCGTATGACCAGGAACACGCACGTTCTTACAGCCGTACGCCGCGGCGACGGCGGTCTCGGCAACGGTACCTGGGGTGACGATGGCGGCAGTGGCCAGCAGCACGGCCGCCACCGCACGGAGGGAAGTGCGGTGCAATCGAACCTACTGATGAACAAGTCGTCACCCGGAAAACCACGAGCAAGACCGTTTCGGCACGGTACGTCACCTGCATGGCGGTAGCGTCCGGCCTGGCCAAGTACAGCTGCCGACGCGGATAGCGCAGGCCGTTGACCTGCCACACCGCCCACAGTTTCGGATCACCTCCGCTCGCGCGGAGAGCACCTCTTCCTGAGCTGCAACTCTGTGGGGGCTTGTCGTTTCGTCATCAGTTCCGAAGCCATGGTCGGCGGTCGCTGGCGGGTTGCTTCTCATATCAGGACCGTGGGTCGAGGAGCTCGTGCCTGCAGGTCTGCACCCAGCAGCTCCGTGATCGAATTCATGCGGGGAACACGGATTCCGGTGGTGACGATCTCGATGCATCGGCCTCGAAGACGGCGTCGAACGCCTGGGTCTATTTGCTGTCGCGGTCCTGATCAGGTGCGTGACCGTGGCGCCGACGTCCTGGAGGTCCATGGCCAGGTTCCTCGCGATCTGGGTGTCCTGGCCGTGAAGAAGTCGCAGGCCAGGATCGCGTGGGCCTGGTTTCGCAGGAAGCCGGCCCAGTCTGGCGGTCGCGTTCGGCGGGGTCGATTCCGTGCGCCTTCAGGATCTCCCACACGGTAGAGGGTGCGAGCTTGATGCCGAGGGCCGCGAGTTCGTCGTGGATCCTGCGGTATCCCCACGTGGGGTTCTCCCGTGCCAGACGCAGGACGAGGTCCTGGATTGCGCGGCGGGTAGGCGGTCTGCCGGGCCTCTTGCGTCGGGAGGCGTCAGCGTGGCGGCGGCGCATGAGGTCACGGTGCCATCGCAGGATCGTCTCCGGGGAGACGATCAGTTGCAGCTGCCGCAGTCGGACACAAGGGAGCCGGTGGAGCAGCGCGGCAAGGAAAGCGCGGTCCGCCGGAGTGACACGCGGCCTATCGATCTGACCCTGTGGGACAACCAGCTGGTGGCGCAGCGTCAATATCCCATGACCTTGTCCATATTGCTCATCGATAGCAGCCGTATTAAGGAGAACACGCTCGACACGACGAGGTAGGCAGTCGCATCAGCACCACCGATCAGCCTGACACTCTGATCCGGCGATCACTGAGTGCTTGCGAGAACCTGCACGTCGCAGGCATGGATGGGATATTCGGCACCCGCAGGTGTCTGCGGCAGTGGGAACGGCGGCGAGGTGTACAGATGCCGGGCCCCGGTCCTACGGGTACGGCCGACGGCTCACCGGCTCCGCTGCCGACGCCAGTTTCTCCTGCTGCTCTCAGCCCATCGAGCTGCTTCGCGTGTCGATGATGCTGGTGGGAACGCCGGTGAGAGTCCCCTGCGCCGCGAGACCAGCAATGTCAGCGTGCAGGGCGGGCCGAATGTCCGGACCCACTCTGGCCCAGCCGAAGAAGCGGGCCGCGTGCACGATCAGCTCGTTCTCCGTCATACCGGGTGATTCCGCCGCAAGTTCCTCGATGGCCAAGCAGCGCTCAGCCGCAGGAACTTGGCTGACCACGCGGGCCGGTTCTTCAGGAGCGGGTCCTTGCCTGCAGCACAGAGCGTCCCGGGATGTCCAGGAAAGCTCTGTCACTGCTGCGGTGTATTCGGCCGGAGGACACCAGAGTGCCCACCGCGCTGTCGAAATTGGACTTGACCCGCCTCCCGGCCCTACCTACACCCCATGCTTCACGCACTCGTTGCAATACCAGGTCCACGTGCACTGCCTTCCGTCTCGACCACAGCCATGACGGCGCGCTGCAGCGCGAGACGGGCTTCAGCGGTGTGCAGTTCGACTCCGAGGTCAGCCAAGTGGTTGACGTCAGCCATCTGATAGTACGTACTCCAATCCCGGCCGGCTCCGGACTCAACAGGGGTAAAGGTCACGTGCTGTCGACCGTCAGCGGGTGGCACCGGGTGGTGCAGAGCATCGAGTTGCTCCCGCGCCTTGGTCGTGCGTATGTCTTGCGTACGATCCGCCTCACGCTCCGCACGCACATCCGCGACCTCGGCACGGCTCGTGGCAGATGATTCCGCTGCCGGAGCCGAGGTCCGCATGGGGAACGGGTCGGCAGAGACTGCGCGTTCGACCGCCTCCTTCAGCCTGCGCTCGGCCTGGGGCCGGTTGCGGTACCAGTCGGTCCCCCAAATCCGGTACAGACTCCACCCCAGGCCTTCCAGCACCTGCTGACGCAGCCGGTCACGGTCCCGAGCCGCCCGTGAAGAGTGGTACATCGCTCCGTCACACTCGATCCCGAGAGCGTAGGTGCCGACGGCCCTGGGATGACGCACGCCGAAGTCGACCCGGTATCCGGCGATACCAACCTGAGGTTGTACGTCGTAGCCCCAACCCTGCAGAGTCCGCAGCACGGACTCCTCGAAGGGGCTTTCGGGCTCGGCAGTGGATATAGCAGCCTCCACCGATAGCGCAGCAGGGCCGCGCTCGGCGTACTCGAGATAACGCTTGAGCGCCTGGACTCCCTCGTTGTCGCTGTCCCGCAGTTCTCCGCCACGGAAGGAAGCGACAACCTCCATCCGAGTGCGAGCCCGGGTGACGGCAACATTGAGGCGCCGCCAGCCCCCCTCATTGTTGACAGGCCCGAACCGCGAGTGCAGCTTGCCATCTGCATCCCGACCGTATCCGATGGAAAGGATCATCACGTCGCGCTCGTCGCCCTGCACCGCTTCGAGGTTCTTGACGAAGAAGCCGTGGAGACGGTCCTCGGTGAAGTGGGCATCCATGTCGGGGCGGGCTAGCCGGGCCTGCTGCACTGCCTCATCGATGGTGTCCGCCTGGGCCTTGGACAGAGCGACAACGCCCAGGCTCATCGCCGGCCGAGTGTCGAAGTGGTGCAGCACCCGGCGAGCGACGAATTCCGCCTCGGGGCGGTTGTCGCGGCGACCGCCCCGGTCATACAGCCCATCGGTCTTGAAGAAGGCGACGCCAGTGTCTTCGCCATGCTCACTGGCGCCCGGAAATGTAACCATGCCGCCGTCGTAGAAGCGGTGGTTGCTGAAGGCGATGAGGTCTTCATGGTGGCTGCGGTAGTGCCAACGAAGCGGGAGACTCCGAACAATGCCGCTGCCCTTGCACATCTCCAACAGCGAGGGAAACGAGTCCAGTGCGTCCTCCGTCCACTCCTCTTCCTCGTCGTCCCCGCTGCCGGCGGCGAAGAACTCAGTGGGCGGCAATTGCTTGGCGTCACCGGCGACGATCAGGCAGTCCGCCCGGTAGATGGAGCTGACTGCGTCTCCGGGCCGTACCTGTGAGGCCTCGTCGAAGATGACGACGTCGAAGCGGAAATCGGGCGGTAGGTGCGAGCTGACGGTGAGCGGGCTCATCATGAAGCACGGCTTGAGCTTGCGAACCACGTCCCGTGTGCGGGAGAGCAGTTCACGCACCGGCATGTGGCGCCTCTTCTTCTCGGCCTCCCTACGGATGACGGCGGCCTGCCCCACAGCACCGACCGGACGGCGGGCCTCGCAGGCCTCGAGCACGGCCCAGCGTGCGGACTCGACCAGGCGTCTGTCGGCCTCGCGGAACCGATCGACGAGCGCGTCGCGGTCCTCGGCCCTGACAGTCGCACGAAGACGGGCATCAGCGGCGATCTGGGCGTCCGCCCAGGCCCGGAGCACGGCACGTTCCACAGCCGGGGGTAGGAGCTTCGCGTCCCAACCGTGTTCGGCGAACCGGGCCGCTATGTCGTCGGTGTGATGCCGCCGCAGCACGGAGAGGCCCGCCTGGTGGGCGTACCATTCATCGGGGCCGGAGCTGTCGTCGCACAACCGCTCCAGGGTGCGTCGTGCGCGGTCGAGACTGTTGTGGTGTCCCTCACCGATCAGTTCGGCGCCAAGACTGGCTCTACGGCCGGTATGGAAGAGCGAGAGCAGGTCGTCGGTGGTGCGCTGCCAGTCGTCCAGACGGGTGGCCAGGTCGGTGCGCCAGCGGATCAGTGCAGCGCGCAGCTGAGCAGCTTCCGCACGCAGCACCGTGTCAGGAGCAGCCCCGTCTGCGAGGCAGTAGGCCAGGCGCTTACGCCGGACTGGGTCGGCTATGGCGTGGGGAACCAGTTCAGCGACCCGGTCGGCGGTGGCGAGCGCAGCGTGCAGCACAGCAAAGTTGGTTCGTTCACCACGCGCGTAAGAGCCCAGCAGCGACGCGTGATCTGCCATGACATGTGCCAAGGACTGGTGCGCGGATTGCCACGCCAGGGCTTGGGGCAATCGCTCGGCGTACGCCTTGTCCCATCCACCCCATGCACCCCTTGTGGTGAGTGCGGTCACCGCGGCGCGGTCGGCGCGGTAGCGGCCGGAGAGGCGTCCGAGCATGCCGCGATGCTCCTCGCGGAACCGCCGGTCCAGTTCTGCAACGTCCTCATGATCGAGCACTCGGGGGTCGAAGAGGTCTTCGGCGGCAGCCCTGGCGTCGCGGAGCCCGGTGACCGCTGCCTGGAGTTCCTCAGCGGCGGCATGGGCCTGACGAAGAACAGCTGGGTCAAGCCAGTCCGCCGGCGGAGGGTGCACCGCCTGTGCGAGGTCGGCCAGCAAACAGGTATCGACGGCCTCAGCAACGTCCTGCGGCTCGGCGAGACCGTGTCCATCCGCCACACGGTGCAGGAGCTCAGACACGTCGGCCGATACGGGCGACGCTGAGCGATACGCCGCTGCGTCATCGTCATCGAGCCCGAGACGGTCCAGCTTCCGTACGGCCCGCCGGATGCCACTGAACGTCTTCAAGTCGAGGCCGTCGACAACTGTGAGCGCCGAGTGCCTGGTGGCGGTGCGGCGCAGATCGTTGAGGGCCGCGAGCGCAGTGTCGGCCAGCCTTCGCGGATCGGCGATGCCACCCATCTCATGCAGCCCGTGCCAGGGGAATAGCTCTTCTTCGAGGACCGGACGCCATGCACGGGCCACTTGCCCGGCTGCCTGGCGCAGTTCGTCGAGAGCTGCGGCGTCGAACCCGTCCGCCCAGTCCGAGTCGGCAGGTGGGCCGACCAGAGTGGGCAATCCGGCAGGGGCGAGCCGGCGGTCGAGCAGCGAGATCATGCCAACGACGTGGTGCAGCGAGTATCCCAGCGGCGCTCGAGGCTCGTTCATCGCGGCGGCGTATGCGGAGAGTTCCTCACGCAGGCGGCGGGCTTGCTGCGGGTCCTGGCGGGCCAACCTCGGTGCCTGGGCACGATACGCAAGGGATCTGCCGAGTTCGGCAGCCATCGCTTTCCTGCTGGTGTCGTGGCTGTGGATTGCGAGGACGAAGGAGTCCAGCCCGACGTCACGAAGCCGGTTGCGCACGACGTCGAGCGCCGCGGCCTTCTCACTGACGAAGAGGACGCTGCGGCCCGCCTGCATCAGGGCCGCGATCATGTTGGTGATGGTCTGGCTCTTGCCAGTCCCGGGTGGGCCGTCCATGAAAAAGGAACGCCCTTCGAGAGCTGCGGCGACAGCCTTGCGCTGGGAGGCATCGGCGTCCAGCACGAGGGGGGTGGTCTCGGGCACCTGAAGTTCGTCGATGCGCTGCTCGTCGTACGGCTCGAACCACAGGCCGTCACCAGGGAGGGCAGCGTCAGCGCCCAGCCCGACGGCGGGCCTGTATTTCAATTAGTGCTCGGTGGGCGGGTGTTGGCGGAACACTGAAGGTATGGCTGCGCGTACGGTCGACCGGGTCTCCGTTGCGGCTCTGAAGGCCAAGTTTGATCAGCTCCTGCCCCAC